>CAZJQO010000001.1:0-7942 GCA_964548595.1 Microcaldota archaeon
ATCCGACCTTCAGATTGTCGCATACCTGTCCAAAGACGACGCTCCCCTTCCACAGAGGAAGAACGTCCTCGGAATTGACATCAACGCCAAGCACTTCGCCGTCTCTGTCCTGTCTTCCAAAGGCAAAGTCCTGTATCAGACATATTTCGGCAGGCACATCTACGCCAAACGGAAAAAGATAATGGAGAGACGTTCCCTGCTTCAATCTTTCGATGCGAGGAAGGCTCTGCACAGGTTGAGAACCAAGGAAAGCAACTTCGTAGAGACGAACCTCGGTCAGATGGTCAGGGAGATTATGAACCTCGCAATAAGGTTCGACGCTGACATTGCCATCGAGAACCTTAAAAGATTTCCCCCGAAGGGCAGGAAATTCAACCGAACAGTGATGAAGATTCCATTCCATACTTTCAAACAGATTCTCTCCTCCCGTTGTTTCGACAACGGCATTACGCTGAACATCGTGGACAGTTGGCATACGTCCAAATGGTGTCCTGACTGCGGTGCTGTCGGGAAGGGACATGATAGTGCCAACTATTCCCTGTTCAGATGCAAATGCGGACTGGTCGTTAACTCCGACAGAAAAGCGAGTCATGCGATTGCAGTCAAATCCCTGTTGGAGCGGGAACATATCTTGACCGATAAACTTCCCAGATTTTCCAATAGGCGAGTCCTTGTAAACGGACTCCTGCGTTCCTATGAAGTTGGTTTGCCCAACGTTGCTGTGCAACATGCAAATCAATCTATGGAATGCCACGCCCTTTAGGGCGTGGTAGTTTACGTGCGTTGCCTGCCTACTTTCTGCAGCGCAGGCATAAAAAACGTTCCGCGCACCCCATTCCATTACGAATAACGGAAGTGTACCGGCGAGGCTGCTAGCCTTTATATTACTTCCATGGCCCATGTGTAACGGGGGTTCAGTGGAAGACATCGCTGTGTCAAAGCAGGTCAGCAGCGGCCTCGAAGACAGGTTCGTAGAGTTCTACAACGCCTACTGCACCGACGCAATAAACGAGATGCTGGTAGCATACCCGCAGAAGCGCTCGCTCTTCGTTGACATAAAGGATCTTGAGAAGTTCGACAGCGAGCTTGCGAACGAGCTGATAGGCAACCCGGATGCGGTACTGCCAAGCGCCAACTCCGCGCTGCTCAGGCTCAGCCCCAGTCCAGAAAGCATGGAGAAGCAGATATACGCCAGGTTCTACGGCATAGACAAGGAGCTTATGCCGCTCGTGCAGGACGTGGGCAGCGACAACATAGGCAGGCTGCTCACCCTTGACGCTCTGGTCGTCAAGAAATCGGAGATAATACCGATGGTGCGCGTGGGCGTCTTCAAGTGCCAGCTCTGCGGCACTGTCACAAAGCTGGACATAGACAGGGAGAACGTGCCCGAGGTCTGCCCGCAGTGCAAGAGGCGCGCGCTGAAGCAGATAAACGAAGAATCTAAATTCATCAATTTGCAGCGCATAGCCATACAGGACCCGCTGGAGAGGCTGAAGGGCAACACGCCAACATGGCAGCTGGAGATATGGCTCCAGGACGACCTCGTTAACAAGGTGCAGCCTGGGGACAGGGCGGACATAACAGGAGTGCTGCGCATAAGGCCCAGGAGGAACATAAGGGGCAAGCAGGAGAAGGCGCAGTTCACTATGTTCGTTGACGCCGTTTCGCTGGTCTCGAAGCAGAAGGAATTCACCGAGCTGGAGATAAGCGCGGACGAGGAGAAGGAGATAAGGGAGCTGAGCAAGGATCCGCTCATATTTGACAAGATAGCAGATTCGATAGCGCCTTCGATCTACGACTACGCTGAGATAAAGAAGGCGCTGGCGCTGCAGCTGCTAGGGGGCACGCCAGACAAGCTGCTGGTGGACGGGAGCCTGGTGCGAAGCGACATACACGTGTTGCTCATAGGAGACCCCGGAAGCGCAAAGACTAGATTGCTGCAAGCGGTAGCCGGCATAGTGCCCAAGGGCATATACATCAGCGGAAAGTCCACTTCGTCAGCCGGCCTCACGGCTGCAGCCGAGCGCGACGAGTTCTCTGAAGGTGGCTGGACGCTGAAGGCAGGCGCCCTTGTCCTCGGGTCAGGGGGCACGGTCTGCATAGACGAGTTCGGCCAGATAAGCGACGATGACAAATCGGCGATGCTTGAGGCCATGGAGTCGCAGACGATAAGCATAGCGAAAGCGGGCATAGTGGCAAGGTTCAACGCGCGCACATCGATACTCGCCGCGGCCAACCCGAAGTACGGCAGATTCGACGTGAACGTGCTGCCCGCGGAGCAGTTCGACATACCGCCTACGCTGCTGAGCAGGTTCGACCTCATATTCCCGATAAGGGACACCATGGACGAGGAGCGCGACAGGAGCATAGCCATGCACATACTCAAGCAGCACGCAGCCGCGGGTGCGCAGCTAGCTGACATAAAGGATTATGAGCAGGTGGAGAAGCCGCCCATACAGGTGGAGACGCTCAGGAAATACGTGGCCTACGCCAAGCGCATGATCAGGCCCAGGCTCATGGAAGAGGCCAGCAACCGCATACAGAACTACTACCTTGAGCTCAGGAAGCTGGGCGTGAAATCCGGCGCGACGCCGATGACGCCGAGGCAGATCGAGGGCCTTGTGAGGCTTGCAGAAGCTTCTGCAAAGTCCAGGCTCTCCGACAAGGTGGAGCTGAAGGACGCAGAGATAGCGATAGGGCTGCTGAACTACATGCTGCAGACGCTTGCTGTCGACAGGAGCGGCAGGGTCGACATAGACATACTAACCACCGGCTACTCCAGGGAGAAGGTGGACAGGATAAACAGGCTCTTCGGAATAGTGAAGAAGCTGGAGCAGGAATCGGAGAATGGCTGGGCCAGGTACGAGAGCGTGCTCGAGGAGGCTGAGAAGTCAGGCATAGACAGGCAGGCGGCGGTCAGGTACATAGACGAGCTGAGGGACAAGGGCGACATATACACGCCAACATCCGGCTTCCTCAAGCTGGTGAAGCACGAGGAAGCGTGAGGGTCTGGAGCGCAAGAAGTTTAAAAGCTTTGATGCCAATTGCAATGCATAACGGCGGAATAATGAAAATACTAGATCTTTTTGGAAAGAAGGACGTAACGCAGGAAGTCGGCAGGAGCCTGCCGTACAGGATATACGCTGAATTCATACCATTCAAGCTCTACGCTAACAGGAAGAGCTCTGCCATGCTGCTCCTCAAGCTGAAGAACCTGACAACCGAGCCTGTGCTCGGCTCGGTGGTGGTCTCCGTACCAAAGGGGCTCAGCCTCGACGAGACCGGTCTCTCTGCTGAGAAGGAGCTAAGGCTGGGTACGCTAGCGCCGGGGGAAGAGAAGGAGGCGCGCACCGACATACACGGCGATTCAGGAACGGACAGGGGCGACTACACGCTGAACATAACCGCCTTTATACACTACCGCGATTATGGGCACGTGCTCAACGCTGTGAGGAAGAAGGCGATACTGGAAGTTGTCTAGTGGCGGAGCCCGTTCGAGTAATCATTTTATAAACATGCGTCTATAATTAATCTCAAGGCGAGAGAATGGTTAAGTACGTCATTGCAGAACAGCTGATCGGCAAAGAAGTAGTAACATCTGACGGCATAGATCTTGGTCGTTTCCTTGATGCTGAAATCAACGAGGTGACAGGCAAGCTGACAGGCCTGCTGGTAGAGCCAAACGCCGGCAGCGACTTCGTGAAGAGGCTCGATGTCAAGGAGGGCATGCTCAAACTGCCATACGAGAGCGTGCTGGCCGTCAACGACTACATAGTGGTCGACAGGAAAGGAGTCGTCTGATTCTCTCGCAATTCCTGAGTTCCGGGAAGTGTTTTAAGGCTTAGCGGAGCATGTGTAAATGCTGTTTCCATGATAATAGGAGGAGGGGACGAGGCAGGAAGGGGAGCGGTCATAGGCCCGCTGGTGGTAAGCCTGGTCTGCGTCGGAAAGGGCAAGGAGAAGAAGCTCGCCGACATAGGCGTAAGGGATTCCAAGCTGCTGACAAGGAGGAAGCGCGAGTTCCTGTTCGACGAGATAAACGGCATCTGCGATGAGATAAAGACGTACCAGATAAGCAACGATGAGATAAACAGGGCGATGAAGGGCGGCATATCGCTGAACCAGCTCGAAGCCATGCGCTTCGCTCAGCTCGTGGACAGCCTGGAGAGCGATGTGAGGAAGGTGTATCTAGACTCGCCTGACGTGAAGCCGGAGCGGTTCGGAGTGCGGGTATCGCTATCAGCAAAGAAGCCGATGCGCGTTCTGGGCTCCAGGGGAAGCGGCAGTAGGGGCGGCATAAGCATAATAGCGGAGCACAAGGCGGACGCAAGGTATCCCGTAGTGTCTAGCGCGAGCATAATAGCCAAGGTGACGCGGGACAGGGAGATGGAGCGCATAGAGAGCATGAGCGGCATAGAGATAGGCTCGGGCTACCCCAGCGACCATTACACGATAGGCGCCATAAAGGCCAATCTCGCGAGCAGGAGGCTCAGCCCGTACATAAGGGAGTACTGGAAGACACTCGAGCGCATAAAGCAGAGGAAGATGACGGAGTTCAAAAACATGGTGTAGCTTGTATCTGCGTAAAAGAAAATTTACCGCACTCCTGTTTCTACCTTTCACTGTTAATTTCTTTTTGAATGGGATTAAAAAAGCATACGTAGAAGTAAATCCCGCACATCCTGCAAGTGGCAGGATATTTGGGGTTTTATGGTGGCTGACAACGAGGAACCTGCAGAGGGAAGCATGTCTGTTGAGAAGGGTAGGGAAGAGATCGGGATGCCAAAGGAGACGCTTGACTTCTTCTCCGGCGACGAGATAAGGGCGCGCGTCTTCTACGAGAAGTACGCGCTGAAGGACGAGAAGGGCAACACGCTGGAGAAAGTGCCGAGCGAGATGTGGAGCAGGGTAGCAAGGGAGATGGCCAGCGTTGAAGCCGATGACGCGAAGAGGAGCGAGTGGCACGACAGGTTCGTGTGGCTCATGGACAACTTCAGGTTCGTGCCGGGCGGCAGGATAATGTTCGGGGCTGGGGCGAAAAGGCGCTCGACGCTCTTGAACTGTTATGTGATTCCTATCAAGGAGGACTCGCTTGAAGCCATCTTCGACTGGTGCAAGGAGGCTGCGAGAACGTACAGCCTTGGAGGGGGGGTGGGCACCGACATAAGCGTGCTGAGGCCCAGGCACACACCTGTAAACAACAGCGCGCTTTTCTCGAGCGGATCTGTTTCGTTCATGGAGATAATGAGCGAGACGACTCACGGTGTAGGCCAAAACGGGAGGCGCGGAGCGCTCATGATCACAATCAGCGTAGATCACCCCGACATACTGGACTTCATCAAGGTGAAGCAGAACAGGAACAAGGTAAGGTACGCGAACATAAGCGTCAGGATCACTGACGAGTTCATGCGCGCTGTTGAGAGCGATTCCGAATTCACTCTCAGGTACGAGAGCAAGAAGACAGGCAGGATAGAGAGAGTTGTAAGAGCGAGGCAGCTCTGGGGCGAGCTCATAGAGGCGGCAAGGAACTGGGCCGAGCCCGGACTCATCTTCTGGGACACGATGAAGAAGTACTCTCCGAGCGAGTACAACGGCATGGAGGTCATGACCACGAATCCATGCAGCGAGCAGCCGCTGCAGGCATACGGTGCCTGCGACCTGGGCAGCCTGAACCTAGCCGCGTTCGTGCTCGATATGTTCAGCGAAAATGCTAGACTCGACTGGGCGAGCTTGGAGAAGGCGACACGGTATGCTACCCGCTTCCTCGACAACGTGCTGGACTACAACGTGGGCAAGCACCCGCTCAAGGAGCAGGAAGACGCTGTAGGCAAGAGCAGGCGCATAGGGATAGGAATAACTGGCCTCGCCGACATGCTAGCAATGCTGAAGATAAAGTATGACTCCAACGAGGCTCTGGCGCTGGTCGACAAGCTGCTCGAGAAGATAAAGGAAACGGCCTACGACGAGAGTACTGAGATAGCGAAGGAGAAAGGTGTGTTTGCGCTCTTCGACGCAGAAAAGCACCTCGCGATGCCGTTCATGCAGACGCTGAGCAAGGAGGTGCAGAACAAGATAGCGACAAACGGGCTCCGCAACGTAGCCCTGCTTACGATACCGCCTGTCGGCAGCGGGTCCGTGCTCGCAGGCACGAGCAGCGGCATAGAGCCTATCTTTGCTTTCAGCTACACGCGGAGGAGCGAATCGCTGAGCAAGGAGTACTTCAAGGTATATCACCCGCTCGTGCTGAAGTATATGAGCATGACCTCGATAAAGGACGACTCGGCGCTGCCCGATTTCTTCGTGCCGGCGCATAAGATAAACGCTGAGTTCAGGGTCAAGATGCAGGCGGCGATGCAGAAGCACGTGGACAGCGCGATATCATCTACCGTGAACCTGCCCGAGAACACCAGCGTTGAGGAAGTGGGCAACATTTACATGCTCGCATGGAAGAGCAAGTGCAAGGGCATAACAGTCTACAGGGAGGGCTCCAGGGAAGGCGTGCTGATAAGCGACGAGAAGAAAGAGGAAACTGCGAAGCATGCAGAGACATGGGGCAGGTCGCAGATAATGGTAGGCAAGACGGTCAAGCTCCGGGTGCAGCAGGACTCACTTTATGTGACAGCGAACGTTGACGCTGCCGGCAGGGTGAGGGAGGTGTTCATCAACATGGGCCGCAGCGGCAGCCAGGAGAAGAGCTACACC
Source organism: Microcaldota archaeon (assembly GCA_964548595.1). Lineage (GTDB taxonomy): Archaea > Micrarchaeota > Micrarchaeia > Micrarchaeales > CABMGC01 > JAJYVH01. Next base: position 6,703 of record CAZJQO010000001.1, read on the forward strand.
GAAGCTATAGGCAGGCTGATAAGCAAGTACCTGCAGCTCAACGGCGACGTTAATGGGGTGATAACGAGCCTGAAGGGCATAAAGTCCAACGACAACATAGCCTGGGACAGGGGCATAAAGATGTACAGCGTGCCCGACGCGATAGCGAAGGCGCTGGAAGTGGTTATAGGTACTTCGAGCTTCAAGACGTTCCCGCTCAACTCTGCCGGAGAGACCGGACAGGGCACGCAGCTCAGCGTACAGCAGAAAGGCACCGACATTCTGATAAAGCCGGAGACGTGCCCAGAGTGCGGAGAGACGACGCTGGTTCATGAGAGCGGTTGCTACACGTGCAAGAATTGCGGCTACACCAAGTGCGCCTGAGACTGAAAAACGCCAGAAATGGCAGCCACGGCACTGCCGAACCGCTTCAGCTCACCTTGGCCGTTAGCTGGCCTACAGCCTGCTGGGCGAAGCCCGAATAGGTATTGGTGTAGTTCAGCAGAAGGTAGCCCTCGAAGGCGTTGCCCGCAGAGCCCGAGTACATGCTCGCGCCGGACCAGCACTGCACGCTGAACGTGTAGTTGGAGCCTATGAGCATGTTGATCTGGTTGCTTGGGGGATTCAGGGGAGTCTGCATGTGCGCGAGTGTGGTGTTGGTGTTGCAGCCGTAGGCGGTGATGTTTATGGTTGAGAGCGTGGCCTGCTCCAAGTTTATCGTCAGCATGCCGTTGGGCGCGAGCGAGACGCTGGTGCACGACAAGCCAGCGGGCAGAATGCACTCGGAGCCCACGAAGCTGCTGGGGTTGAATATGCCAAGGGCGTAGAGCGCGGAGAGCGCAATCGCTATGATGAGTATTGCCCAGCCGTAGGTCATCAGGTACTCCATTGCTGACTGGCTCCTCAGCAAGCGCATGCAACCAACAATACTGCTCTCAAAAAGCGTGACATCCTCCCACGAATGAATTCGTGGGCTTCCCGAAACAAGCGGTGATTGATATGGAGTGGAAAAGTATTTACGCATTGCTGTGCAAATTTGATATGTATACGTCGGGACACGGCGGAGTCCAAGAGGACAAAGTTTGTAGGGGGCGTGTAAGACCAGAAATCCGATCTGGCAACCCTGTTGAAGCAAGCACATACCGAAACAAGCGGTTTGATGCCAATACGCCTCCGATGGAAAAGGAGGCGGCCTATTCATCGGCTCGCTCTCATCCCACGATTGAAATCGTAGGTTTTCCCGCTCGCCATTTTATAATAT
>CAZJQO010000002.1:0-31155 GCA_964548595.1 Microcaldota archaeon
TTACAGGATTTTACCCCTACCCCATAAGTACCCCTGACCTCTCCCGCTCCCTAGCCCAAAGGTATCCCGAGCCAGCGCCAATGTTGAGCATTGACATTTCACCCGGGACGGTTCGGACCGGCTACTGGCCCTTTAAGCCCAATAATAGCGGACACCACTCGTGCCGCCGGTATTACCGTGGCGGCTGCCACCGGTCTTACCCAGCACTTATTCGCCAAGCTGTTTAGACTTGGCAAAAGGCGCACCGAAGTGCGCCACTCAGACTCCCCCTATCACGCTTATGCGCATTGTAGAGTTTTCGCGCCTGCTGCACGCCGTAGCGCTAGGGCCCTTGTCTCAGTGCCCTTCTCGGGGCTTCTGCTTCCACAGCCCCTACGGGTCAAAGGTATGGTGGGCCGTTACCCCGCCATCTGCCTGATCCGACGCAGTCTCATCCCAAAGCCGCAGTGCTGCAATTTGCACCCGGTTTCGGCCAGGATTCCATTCCAGAGCCCCTGGCCTATGTAGTATTAGCGTCAGTTTCCCAACGTTATGCCCCTCTTTGGGGTAGATTGACTACGCGTTACTGAGCCGTACGCCGCCCACCGAAGCCGGTGAGCAAACTTGCATGGCTGTCGAAATCTGATAGCAGTGTCCTCCAGCAGCATCGACTGGTATCGTTGCCGCATCGCAATTTTAAGGTTCGCAACTCCTTTGCATTCCTCAAGACTAAATCTAATTGCAAAACTGCAATTTTCACAGTGCACTATAGGGCTATTAAAAACCGAATAGCGCAGCTAAGTCTATGTACGAGATGATTTATATAACTGACGCAGAGGGCTGCTTGGAAGGAACAGCTACCGGAACTCGAAGAGGCCGATATCAAGCTCCCCTGAATGCGCACCTCCGGAGTCTTGGTAATTGTGCGGTCTTGCTTTAATGCGGCTGGTCGGTCAGATTCTGCCTCTCGATTCGCCCCTGGCAACCCCGCTTGCGATCAGGTGCGCTAGCCTGAGAAAATAGTAAGCCTGCTCCTGCATCGGCTTGAACGCCTCGTGGCTTATGCCAGCGGGCTGCACGTACAGCCCCTGCATCCTCTTTATCTCCGAGCCAGCGTTGAGCTTCCTGAGCAACGCAAGCTTTGCCCTAGTGTTTTTGCCAGATGCGCGTATGGCTCTCTCGAGCCTCCTCTGGTGCGGTTTGCGCCTCACGATGCTCACAACCGGCAGCCGCAGCTTCATGCATATCTCCTGCAGGTCCAGCATGTTGAGCCCCGCCAGGGTTATGCCGTTTATTGCGATGAGCTTTATCTGGTCGGCAAACCTGGAGGTGCGCACCTTGCGCACCAGCACAGGGGTCGCGTCGTCGCCGTCGACGTGCACTTTGAACGAAATTACGCCCTCTATTGCGCCCTGCCTGCCCACCACGCCCACGGCAAGGGCCAGCCTGTCCTTCTTCGTGAAATGCGAGTCGTCTATTGCGAGTATCCTTATGCCGCTCTTGAGCTGCATGCGACTACTTCTTCGGAAGCGCGGCGGATAGCTCCTTAAGCTGCTCCTCCAGCTCCTCTATCGCCTTGGCCACGTGGCCCCTCGCGTTCCTGCTCGCCTTGACTACCAGCCTTGGATTGCCTATCTCAGGATGGTCCCTCTCCACGCTTGCAAACTCCACTTCCTTGGACTCCGCTACCCTGGCCCTTATCATGTCAGGCAGGCTCCTGTCGGCACCTACGAATTCGGCGACGAAGCTCTTGCCATCGTCCTCTATCACATTCAGGCTTATCTCCATTAAAAGCACGCACAGCTATCTAGAATTGGCATCACTTACATATTTATAGGTTAACATGCCACTCTATAACAAAAATTGGTTATCAGCATGGCAAATGTGCAGCAAGTGGATTCGGGAAGGCTGGTGCAGGAAGCTGCGGCAAGGCTGCAGGAGCAGAAGCTGCCCATGCCCGGTTATGCAACGCTGGTCAAGACCGGCCCGAGCAGGGAGAGGGCTCCGGAGCAGACCGACTTCTGGTATGTCAGGTGCTCGGCGGTATTGAGGCAGGTCTACCTGCACGGACCGATAGGAGTCAGCAGGCTCAGGTCCAGGTACGGGAGCAGGAAGGTGCACAGCACCACAAGGCACCATAGGAAGAGGGCCGGAGGCAGCATCATCACTGACGCGCTCAACACACTGGAGAAGGCAGGCTACGTGAAGAAGGGCAAGACAGGCAGGGAGATAACTCCGCAGGGCAAATCATTCCTTGACAAGATAGCAAACGGCATTCTGCGCGGTGCTTGAAATTGGCAGGCGAGGAGGAAGAAGGTAATGCCAAAAGGCGCGAGAGGGAGGTTTACAGGCAGCTCCGCAAGATGCAGGTGGAGCAGGAGAAGAAGAGCGTGGTTAAGAGGCTCATGGAGCCCGGCGCGTATGAAAGGCTGATGAACGTGCGCGTATCGAATTACGAGCTGTACGCGCAATTGCTTGACATGCTCGTGGGCATGGCGCAGAGCAACAGGCTGGGAAAGCTGATAAACGAACAGGAGCTCCGTGACCTGCTGGCCAGGCTAACGTACAGGCCTGAGTCAAAGATTGAGTTCAAGCACAAGTAGCTGAGTTGATTAGGATGTCGAAGAAAAGCGCGAAGAAGAAAAGGATGCTGGGCAAGCGCATGAAGCAGAGCAGGCGCATACCGCTCCTTGCAATAATGCGTACGCACAGGCGCGTAGCATACAACAAGTTCAGGCGCGACTGGCGCCATAGGAAGCTGAAGATAAAGGCGTGATGCGATGCAGGCAAAGACGATAACGATAAACATAAGGAAAAAGCTGATCAGGCTGCACAGGAACAGGCGCAGAAAGAGGATAAGCGGCATAGTCAGGGAAGAGGCCGCAAGGCTGACTAAAGCAGACCCGGGCAGCATCAGCATAAGCAGGCAGCTCAACGAGGCGCTGCTGAAAGGGGCGCAGGGCCCGTCATTCATGCTTGCGAGGGTTACTGTAAGCGTGGAGAAGAAGGGCGATGGGGTTGAGCTGCGCATACCTGTTTCGGCCGCAGCACCGGCTGCCACGACAGGGGCAGCGCAGAAAACCGACCCGAAGAAGCAGATTGCGCAGAAGCAGGGGACGGCGCCAGAAGAACAGGCAAAGAAATAAGCACGATCCTATGTCCGTAGATAGGATGAGCATACTTGGCAACGACTACGTTGGCGCGCTGGCCACATGCACCGATTCCTTTTTCCTCCTTGGCAGGAACGCAAGCAACGGAGAGGAGCGCGGCATAGCGAGGGCTCTTGGAGTCGAGTGCGTGAGGAGCAGCATAGCGGGCTCAGCGCTCGTGGGCATATACGTGGTTGCCAACAGCAGGGGCGTGCTGCTTCCGTATGGCACAGAGGAAAATGAGCTCGAGGAGGTGCGCAAGGCCCTGCCAGGAGTAAGGGTAGAAATATTCAGGACAGAGTACAACGCGCTGAAGAACAACATACTTGTCAACGACAGCGTAGCTGTCATTAACCCGTCGTACGGCAGGGAGGAGGAAAGGTTCATAGGCAGCGTGCTCGGTGTGCGCACCACAAGAGCGTCCATAGGCGGCTTCGGCACGGTGGGCGCCACAAACATACTCACGAACAAGGGACTGGTGGTAAACAACAGGGCCAGCGAAGAGGAGAAGCTCGAGCTCGAGAAGCTTACTGGCATGGGCTCAGAGCAGTCCACCGCGAACCTTGGCTCGGTGTACATAGGCCTCTGCGTGATCGCCAACTCAAAGGGCCTTGTCGCCGGCGGCGAAACCACCGGTTTCGAGCTCGCCCACATCACCGATGCGCTCGGCTTCTGAGCCATACAGATGGGATTTAATACTTTGTAATGTTAAGGATTCGCGAGTGTGGAGATGAAGGTAGCCGGCGCTTTTACCATTTCCTTCCTGCTATTACTAATGTCAGCAATCAACGCGCAAGCATACTTCAACGCCACCTACCTTTCGACCACTGTTTACCTCACCAACTCCACCACGGCGCACGTGGTCGAGGGCGTGGAACTGTACGTGAGCAATTCTTCGCTTGTCACGTACAACCAGGACAGGCAGGCGTTCAACCTTTCGCTCTCAAGCTGGCAGAAGGCGATAGGCTCTTCTGTGCTTACCGAACACGTGCTGAACCCGCATTCCAGCATAATGAACTTTACCTTCCTGCCGGGGCCGGTGGTCTCGTCGAACTCAAGCGGCGGGTTCGCATCGCTGACAATGAGCTATTACGTAAGCAACGTGACAACAGTAACAAGGATAGCGCCGCGCGAGTTCGAGTACTTTTTCAACGACAGCGTCTTCAACTTCTTGCACACTGCAAGCGGCCAGTCCCTGCCTGCAAACACAAGGCTTACTATAATGGTGCCCAACGGCACGCGGGTAGTCAGCGTGTATCCGGCACCGGATTACCCTATAGCGAGCGCAACGGGCAACTACACGGGCACAGAGTTCAGCTGGTACTCTGGCGAACCTTTGGAGGGTTTCCTGTTCTCCTATATAACAACGGAAACGCCGCAGCAGGAGGTAATGAAATTCTTCAGCGGCATATACAACAGGTACGCAGCACTCATCTACCTGCTCATACTGCTCTTCGTAGTTGCGGCCGCTGTATACACATACACCAAGTTTTTCAGGTGAACCCTTGCACAGGCACGAGATAGCTGTGCTAAACGCGCTTAAGGAAGCGAAGAAGCTCAGCTTCAACGAATTGCTGAAGCGGTCGGGACTGGGCACGGACGAGGTACGCTGGGCGCTCAGCAGCCTCTCGGCATCGAAGCTGGTTGAACTGGATGCATCTGTTGTTTATTCCGTGAAGCTCACAGAAGAGGGGGAAAGCTATGCACAGAACGGGCTCCCAGAAGAGCGGCTGGCTGAGCGAGCGGCCAAGAAGCCAATAGCGCTTGGGGAGCTATCCGGCAAGGAGGACCAGATAGGCATAACGTGGGCGAAGAGGAAGGGGCTGGCCGTTACAGAGCGGGGCGCGCTAACAATCACAGCGTCAGGCTCGAAGATAGGAGCGTTCGGCACAGATGCGGGTAAGCTGCTGAAAGAGTTTGCAAGCGGCAAGGCCGATTATGAGCGCGCGAAAGGCAGCGAAGCCGCAAAGGAACTGGTGGAACGCGGATTGATAGAGGCAAGCGAGAGGGAAGAGATAGGCAGCGTCTCGGTGACGCAGAAAGGAATCCTTGAGCTTGCCAAAGAGAAGCAGACCGAGGGCTACGTGGACTCGCTCGACAGGAACGCGATAAAGAACAGGCTCTGGTCGGGAAAGAGGTTCAGGCCCTACAACGTCGAGGCGGGTGTCGAGCCGGAGGCGCCGGCTTCAAGACATGTGCTGAGGAGCCTTATCAATGAGATGAAGCAGGCATACACGAATCTCGGGTTCAGGGAGGTCAGCGGACCTGTCATAGAATCTGCTTTCTGGGTCTTCGATTACCTCTTCGTGCCGCAGGACCATCCGGCAAGGGACGCGCAGGACACTTTCTTTCTCTCCTCGCCGGAGTCGATCAAGCTCAGGGACAAGGAATTGGCGGATGCGATCAAAAGCATACACGAAAAGGCATGGCACGGCAAGTGGTCCCAGGATACTGCAGAGCGCGCAATACTAAGGACGCACACCACCAGCGTCACAGGCAGGTACATATACAAAACAATGAAGGCATTCAAGGAGGGGAAACTGAGCCTCGATGAGCCCATAAAGATGTTTACCATAGGCAGAGTGTTCAGGAACGAGAACCTGGATTACAAGCACCTGGCCGACTTCTGCCAGGCAGACGGCATAGTGATAGGTAAGAACCTGACGCTCGCCAATCTCTTCTCTCTGCTCACGCGCATCTATTCGAGCCTCGGGGTGGAGGTAAAGTTCAAGCCTGCATACTTCCCGTTCGTGGAGCCCGGAGTTGAGATACAGATCAAGCGCAACGATGAATGGCTCGAGCTAGGAGGAGCCGGCATAATAAGGCGCGAAGTTACTGGAGTCGACAGGAAGAACATAACGGTGCTTGCCTGGGGCCCCGGCGTGGAGCGGATAGCGCTGATACGCCACGGAGGCATAGCCAGCATACTCGACCTGTACAACAGCAGCGCAGGCGCGCTGCGCGAAAGGGGGCTGTAATGCCTGTATCAAGATACTACAAGAAATACCTGCTCGATTGCCTGGGCTCCGGGGTCAGCGAGAAGGAGCTCGTAAGGAACATGGAGAACATGGGGCTCAGCGTCGAGGAGATAAGCGACAAGGAGATGTCAATCGAGTTTCCGGCCAACAGGCCCGATCTCATAGGCACGGTTGGGATGGCGCGCGCGCTGCGCCACTTCATGCGCAAAACCAGGAAATTTGATTATAAGCTCAAGGCGCCCGGGCAGTTAGATGCCATAAACGTGGGCCAGCACGTAACAAACACGAGGCCGTTCATAGCGGCCCTGATAGTAAGGAAGGTGCAGCTCAGCGAGGTGCAGCTGCTCGACATAATAAACATGACAGAGAAGCTGTGCGACACATACGGCAGGCAGAGGGGCAAGATAGCACTGGGCCTCCACGACCTCGCGAAGACGAAGCCGCCTTTCTTCTACGACGCTTACGAGGACGACTACTACATACCCCTGAACAGGAGCAAGCAGATGAAGTACAGCGAGGTTGTGGCGATGGAGGAGAAGGGCGTGCGGTACGGGCACCTGGCGGGCGGGCAGGAGAGGTACGTGGCCCTGAAAGACACGCTGGGCACCATGTCACTCATACCGGTGCTGAACTCCGAGAGGACCAGGGTGTCTACCGCGACCCACGAGATGCTGGTCGACATAACAGGCATGTCGCGCGAAGTGGTGGACAAAGTAGCCGATCTGCTCGCGGCAGACTTCTCTGACGTGGGCTTCGAGGTGTGGCAGGTCAGCATAAGGTACGGCAAGGGCGCGGTGCTGTCTCCGAGGATGGGGAGCGCCACAATCGAGATACCGCTGGAGCAGATACAGCGTGAGATAGGCGTGAAGATAGGCTTCAACAACGCGATACTGCTCTCGAACAAGATGGGCTACATGGCCTCGCTTGTGGGCAGGCGCATAAGGTTCAGGAGCCCGGCCTACAGGCTGGACATACTCAACGACCAGGACATTGTCGAGGACATAGCGGTGGCATACGGCTATGACTACATACAGCCGGTAGATGTGGTATCAGGCCAGCAGGGCGCGCTGGAGCAGACCACAAAGCAGTACGAGAGGATCAGCTGCGCGCTGGTTGGCCTGGGGTTCGACGAGGAGATGAACTCCTATCTTACAAACACCGGGACGAACTTCGAATCGATGCGCCTGCAGAAGCGTGACGCGGTCACGATACAGAACCCCAAATCCTCTTCGGCCACGATGCTGCGCACCTGGCTGCTGCCAGGCCTGCTCAGGAATGTCGGTGCGTCGATGCACGACCGCATGCCGATAAAGCTCTTCGAGCTCGACATGGCATTCGGCCTCGATGGCGGCAAGCCGGTAGAAGAGTATCACACGGCAGCGGTCGCGTGCTACCCGCAGGCCAACTTCAACTACATAAAGGCGGCGCTGGAAGGATTATCTAGGAAGCTGGGCGTGGAACTTGGCGTGCAGTCAGGCAGGCACGACAGTTTCATAGAGGGCAGGTGCGCTGAGCTGTACCTTGGCAAGAAGAAGGTAGGGATGATGGGCGAGCTGCATCCGGAGGTGCTCTCCAATTTTGGAGTTGAGGAAGCTGTTGTGGCGCTGGAGCTCAACCTTTCGTTTATTGAAGAGAACGCGACTGAAAACAGGAAGAGCGGCGCGTAGCCCGACCCTACGACACCATGTATTTGAGTTCGTCCTTGTCCAGTTTCGCCGAGTCCTCAAGCACGGTCATCACGGCCGAGTTCTGCGCTGCGGACTTGCCGAGCAGGCTCCTGAAGAGCGGCAGATACGAGTATATTATATCGTGCGTGTTGGTGTGAAGTATCGGCGCCAATTTCGTGGCTATGACGCGCTGCACTCCGCGGGTCTGCTTCGTACCGCTGAGGTATTTTATTACCGAGGGGAACGTGTAGGCACCGATGAACTTGGCGTGCCCGCCGCTGGTCAGCGACACCCCGGCTATCGAGACAAGTACGTACTTCATGTAACCGTAGTGCCTGGCCCTTTCTGCATTCTCCATGAACATGCTCGCGAACGAAAGTTCCTGGTACGCGTCGCGCAGTGAGCCAGGAGTATAGTACCTGTTGGGTATGTTCTCATCGACCCACTTGATGAGCATGCCGGTGTCCACGTCACTGTTGTCCGCGTATACCCTCGCTTCCGAGAGGCTGTTGCTCATGAATATTTTGTCAAGCACCTTGAAGAGCTCGCGTTTCTTGTCCCTGATGCCTATGTTATCTATTATGTCGTTGCCGCCGAGCAGCACCAGCTCCAGGTCGTTCAGGGCGCTCCTCACGTCGCCTCCCGACCTGTACGCTATCTCTTTCAGCACGCCCTCCTCCAGCGGCCTGCCCTCCTTGGCCGCTACGCCCTTCAGGTATGTTGCTATCTCGCTAGCATCTACCTTCTTGAATTCCACTGGTTCCACGTAGGGCCTGAGGAAGCTTATGCGCTGGTCCCAGTAGTTGTTCGCTGTGAACGCTATAGGCTGCTTTGACTCCCTGATTATAGTCACTATCACGTTCTCGGCCCCCTTGTCGAAAGTGCGCGAGAGCTCGTCAACTTCGTCGAACAGGAAAAGAGTGGTGCTTGCAAATAGTCCTTTGCTCTTAACCGCGGGCAGCAGTCTCTTTCTAAGGGTATCGGCATCGCGGTAGTCGCTCGCCGTAAGCTCGGAAAGCGCAAAGCGCTGCTCCCCGGCCAGGGCAGCAAGCGCGGCAGTCTTGCCTGTGCCGCTCGGGCCGTAGACCATTATTGGCTTCTGCTTCTTGCCCTCTTTGACAGCGGCGCCGAATTTCCTTACCTTCTCGATGCTCAGCCTGTTGCCTATTAAGCCGCTCAGGCTTGACGGCGAATATTTTTCATAGAGAAGCATAGGCGCGCCTGCAATGTTATTAATATGTTGGGGCGATGCTATTAATGTTTGCTCCGATCGTCTAGTCCGGTCAAGGACGCAGGGCTCTCAACTCTGCAACCCGGGTCCAAATCCCGGTCGGAGCAAAAGGCGCAGCCATGCGAGTCAGTCCCGAGCAAGCAGCCTTTCCTTAGATTCTTTCGAAACCTGCGCTATGAAGTCGTCAAGCTTCACTCCAAACTTCTGGGATCCGCCACTGCTCCTCACCGCCACAGTGCCCGCGTCCATCTCCTTCTTGCCCACAACAAGCATGTACGGCACCTTTCCCATTATTGCCTCGCGCAGCTTGTACTCCATCGTGCGGTCGCTGGTGTCTATGGCGGCGCGCACGTGCGCCTTCCTCAATTCGGAGAACACCTTCTCGGCATACTGGTTGTGCTGTTCTGATATGGAAATCACCTTCGCCTGCACCGGCGCGAGCCAGGTGGGGAATTTTCCCTGGTAGTGCTCCACCATGATCCCTATGAACCTCTCCAGGCTGCCAAGGATCGCCCTGTGTATCATAACAGGCATATGCGGCTTGCCGTCCTCTCCGGTGTACTCCAGGCCGAACTTGCTCGGCATCTGGTAGTCGAGCTGTATTGTTGCGCACTGCCAAGCCCTGTTCTGTGAGTCGAAGACGTCGAAGTCTATCTTAGGCGCATAGAACGAGCCTTCCTTCTCCTTGAGCTCGTACTTCATCTTGCCGGAGTCCAGTGCGCTCTTGAGCTGCTCGGTAGCCTTCTCCCATGTCTTCCCATCGCCAGCGTGGTCGTCAGGCATTGTAGAGAGCTTCGCCGAGAACTTGAGGCCGAAGGCATCGTATATCTCCTTCACCATCTTCAGCAGCAGGCCAAGCTCATTTCCTACCTGGTCCTCGCGCACGAAGATGTGACCGTCGTCCTGCGTGAGCTCCTTCACCCGGAACAGGCCCGTTACCGCGCCGCTGAGTTCGCTCCTGTAGAGCCTGTCGAAGATCGCTGTCCTGAAGGGCAGCTCCCTGTAGCTCCACTTCTTCGATTTGTATATAAGTATGGTTGATGGGCAGTTCATAGGTTTGAGCCCTATCTCACCAAGCTGAGACTCGAAAGTGAACATGTTGTCCTTGTAGTGCGCGTCGTGGCCGCTCATGTGCCACAATGCCACGTTGGCAAGGCCTGGCGTGCTGATTTCCTCGTAACCGTATTCCTGCTCCTTCTCCCTCACGAACTCTACGAGCTGCCTGTAGATAGTGAAGCCATTAGGGTGCCAGTACACCATCGCCGGCGACACTTCCTGGAAGCTGTAGAGGTCGAGCCTCTCGCCTATCGTCCTGTGGTCGGCTTCGGGCAGGCCTGCCCAGTCGCTCTTCTTGACTATCGAGGTGTTTATGCCCTGGGGCTTGGCCTTCTTGTAGATCTTTGCTCCCCTGCCCCCTGCGTCGTAGCCGCGCGACTGCTCGGCCAGAGGGTGCCCCTTCATAACGAGGCTCAGCTTCTTGTTCCAGCCGAAAGGTGCGCTCTTGATCTCTATGCCCTTCGGCACCTGCTTGCGCATGTGCTCGAGCACTTTTATCGCCTCCCGGGGTTCGGCCAGGCTGCTGCTCAGGTGTGCATACGGGTATATGACGAGTTTCTTCCTGCCTGTCTTCTCCATGAACTCCAATGCATCCTTGAGCGCCGCATCCCCAGTTTCATCGGTATCGCCAGCCTCGACGCAGACCATGAGCACAAGTGCATCGTCAAGCTCGGCCCTCTTCTCCTCAGTTTCCTCGTATATGCTCGCCTCCGGCTTGAGCATCTCGTAGCCTATCTTCTCCACGTCAAGCTGCAGCACTCTCATGCAAAGGCCTCGCTACTATTGGAAGCAGCATTAATAAAAAGAAGGGCGGAGGACAGGGCGCCGGCTAGGCGCATGCTGTTTGGAAGGATCTGCCCATTACCATACCAATCGCATTCATTTCCCGCATTATCTTTTTATTTGTTTTGTGCAGTTGCCCAAAATGCTTTGTGTGGTGAGTAGGCAAAAACAGGCGCTTTTGCACATGCACTCACTTTTTACACGCTGGAAGGTTTTTACACAAAGACACAGTGGCACCGTGGCAATACCTTTATATATCTTAATGCAATAACATTATAGAATATTATGGAGAGGAAACAGACCATGAAGAGGAAGTACACAACTATAACAATACCGGCGCCGCTCTTTGGAAGGATCAAGGAGGACATAAAGGCGACCGGTTTCTCCTCAGTTTCCGATTACGTCACATACGTAATGAGGGAAACAGTCTCGGAGCTAGGGATGAAGAAAAGGGGGAAGGGAGACAGGTCGGGAGTAATGGAGAAGCTCAAGGCCCTCGGCTACGCCTAGTGATGCGATGCCAGAACCCACAATCAAGGCGACAGTGGACGCGCTCTGGAAGGAGCCCGGCAAAGGGAACTGGGAAAGGTTCGCGAAGGCGCTGCCAAAGAGCGGGCTGATGTACTACAGGGTGGTCTACGAGAACGGCGGCAAGCTCAACAGGGCGCAGGACCTCACGAAGTCGTACGCGGAACTCTACGACTCGAAGCAGAAAGTTGTGATTAAGATACCGATATTCGAGAAAGAGGGCAGGAAGATAACAGGCGCCACTTACTACATGAAGGGACTGCGGACAATAAACAGGCCAGAAGAGTGGATCAGATGATAGAGCAAGACCTGAAGACGCTCGAGGAGAAGAGCATATACATAATACGCGAGGCTAAGCTCAAGTTCAAGAAAATAGCAGCGCTGTGGAGCATGGGGAAGGACAGCACTACGATGCTCGCGCTCACGCGCAAGGCGTTTCTGGGCAAGATACCGTTCCCTGTCATACACATAGACAATTCGGTTGATTTTCCGGAGACCTACGCCTTCAGGGAATACCTGGCTAAGAAATGGGACTTCAAGGTGATAGTGGGGCACAGCGAGATAAAGCCTGATTTAGTGGGCTCTGCGTGCTGCGGCAAGAACAAGCCTGAAACGCTGAAGAAGATAATGAAGGAGTACGGCTTCGACGCGCTCATAGTCTCAATAAGGCGCGACGAACACGGCGTTAGGGCCAAGGAGAGATACATGAGCCCGCGCGACAAGAACTTCAGGTGGAAGTACAAGAACCAGCCTGCTGAGCTTTGGGACGACTATTCCAGCAAGCTCGACGCAGCAGGCCACATCAGGGTGCATCCGCTCCTGGACTGGAACGAGCTGGATGTTTGGAGATACATCAAGCAGGAGCGCATACCCATAAACCCTCTCTACTTTTCGAGGAACGGCTTCAGGTACAGGAGTCTTGGCTGCACCCACTGCACCATAGCCCTTAGGTCTAATGCAAAGACTGTGGATGACATAATAAGGGAGCTAAAGACTACGAAGCAGGAGGAGAGGTCGGGCAGGAGCATGGACAAGGAGAGCGAATACGCCATGCTGCGCCTCAGGTCTCTGGGCTACATGTGATCCAATGCTGGTAAAGAACATCGCACTGCTAGGGCAGAAGGACCACGGGAAATCTACGCTGATAGGGAGCCTGCTGATGCAGACGGGTGCCGCTACGAAAGTCAGGATAAAGGAAGCGGAAGAGTATAGCAAGCGCCTCCACAAGAATTTCGAACCTGCTTTCATACTGGACAGCTTCGCCGAGGAGAGGCTCAGGGAGATGACTATAGACACCACGCGGGCTGAGATAAAGTACAAAGGGCTTGCGTTCGCCCTGATAGACGTGCCCGGCCACGAGGAGCTGATAAAGAACACGATAAGCGGCGCGAGCTATGGGGAGATAGCGCTGCTGCTAGTTTCCGCAAAGAAGGACGAAGGCATAACGAACCAGACGAAAAGGCACCTTTTCATATCCAGGATGCTTGGCATGGACAGGCTCATCGTGGCGGTAAACAAGATGGACACGGTAGACTATGACGAGGAAAGGTTCAGCGAAGTTGAAAACGGGCTCAGCAGGTTCATCGCCAAGATAGGGTTCGGCACTGCGAACGTTGCCTTCGTGCCCATATCCGCGTACAGGGGAGAGAACCTCGTAAGGAAGAGCCAAAGGATGAGATGGTACAGAGGCAGGCCGCTGCTCGGCGCGCTCTACGAAAGCGCCAAGAAGGAGGGCAGGAAGCAAGCTGGCGCGCTAAGGATAGTGGCCCAGGGCGCCATACCCGGCAGAAACGGCGAAGTGGTTGTGGGCAGGGTCGTCAGCGGCAAGGTTACTGCCGGCGAGAATGTTTGCGTGCTTCCGTTGGGAATCAATACAAGGGTAGGCGAGATAACGGTCAAGAACAGGAAGGTAGGGGCTGGAAACACGGGAGAGAACGTCGCAATGAGGCTCGGAACGCGCGTTTTGGGAGACATCAGGGGCACTGTGATATCAGAGATGAAGCAGAAGCCCGAGGTAAAGGGCTCGGTCAAGCTTAAGATATTCGTCACGGGAAGGTTCGGGAACGGGATGACAACGAAGTTCAACGGCATAGACATACAGTGCAAGAGCATCAGGGTGCTGCGCAGCATAAGCACCACCACCGGAGATGCGATTAATTCGAAGAGAGCTAAGGTGCTAGAGGCGGTTGAGGCAGAAGTAAAACTGGCGAGGAAGGTGCCGGTCGAGGATTACAATCTGACCAGGGAGCTTGGCAGGTTCGTGCTCTATAGGAATGGCAGGTTCGTGGGCATAGGGACTGTCATGCCCTGAATGTCCTGACAACTTTCTTGTTGTACGAATTCAGCTTCCTCATGTCTATGTCGCTGCGTTTGGGTATGGCGGCAGGGACGCCGAAGCTTTCGGCGCGCACCTCACCGCTATACAGATAGTCGGCGGCGCGCACGTTATCCTGGAGAACCTCGGAAATGAAGCGCCTCACGTTAACAAGAGAGGAATAGCCGCTGCGCTCCTGTTTTGCAAACTTCTTCGGAAGCATCACAGCAAGCGGCACTTTCACCACCTCATCGTGCAGCACAGCGCCGTGGCCTACGTAGCCGTGCTCGTTGAACTCCTGGCCGTGGTCGCTCGTCAGTATTATTATCTGGTCGTCCCCGAAGCGTTCCACAAGATCCTCGACTATGCTGTAGGCATAGTCATAGGCTCTCTCAGAAGCCTTAGCGTAGAGCCTCTTCCAGAGTTGTATTGTAGAGGTATCGACAGGCTTCTTGAGGAATGGTGTGGCCCAGTCCATCTTCAGTTTCTTTGAAGTGGTGTAGGGGTCGTGCGCTTCCATAAGGTTGATGAACAGGAAGAAAGGCTTGCTGAACCGCATCCCGCTCACAGTCTTGACTACCCTCATGCCGCCCTTCTCTATGGGCCAGCCCTCTATCGCCCTGGCTCGTGCCTTCTTAGCAATGCCTTTCAGCGTAAGCGCGGCCGCGAGCGGCAGGCCGCTCACTTCGCGTATAAGCCCCGGGTCATCGCGCAGCATCGCGAAGCCTATCTTGAAGAAGTTGCCTCCGTACTGAGCCCTGTACTTGCTCAGCAGGGGCTTAAGCCGCTCTGGCACCTCTATGGTGTAGCCCCAGAGATCAGTGAAATACGATTCCGTCTTGAAATGCTTGAACTCGTCGAAGCCGTATATGGGATGCACGTACGGGTTTGCCGATATGGCGTATGTGGCATAACCGGTATCGTTAAGGTCCGAGACAAAGGTCCTGCGTCTCAGCTTTATTTGCGCTATGTCAAGCGCCTTGATCGTTTTGGTCTCGTGCGCACCGTGCTCACTGGGGTACATTCCGGTAAAGAGCGACGCGTGCGAAGGCAACGTCCACGAAGAGGGAGCTATGCACGTGCCCGCAAACACGAATTCGCCTATGCCGGACAGGCTCCTGCCCTTCTGCGATTCCAGCTTGTTGAATGCGTCCAGCCTGAGCGTATCCAGCACTATGATGCTTATGTTTGGCTTATTTGCCTGCCCCATGTCATCATATTGAAGGTATATCTAAAAAGACTTGCTGCTGCATGGCACAGCAGAAAACGGGCTCAGCGCACTAAAAGACTTAATAAAGCGCTCTATAGCATAAATCATGCCGACCAGCATGGCTGCCATGAATTTCCACTTCAAGTTCCCCTGGACCACCACCTACCTAGCAATACTCGTGCCATTTATCACGTACCTTTACATCCATGCCCCTGTTTCGTGGCAGACACCGCTGGCGGTGTGGCTTTCGTCGCCATTCAACATATTCTACGAGATGCAGGGGAATGGGATCTTCTACAACTATGTACTCCTGATAGCGGTCTACCTGATAGTGGAGCTCTACACCAGGAACCTGGCGCACCTCAAGGGAAGGGTCGCGCTGATCAGGAATGCAGCAGTTATGAGCGTGCTTGCATCATACATCACGTCCCTGGTAGTTTGGCAGTATGCGGGCTTCCCATCAAGCGGCACGTCCATACTTGCCTTCAACGTGCTTATCTTCGCCTCTTTCGAAACGTACGACGCTGAGCTCATAAAGCGCATGTCAGAGAGGGGTGAACACTTCAGGAGGAGGCTGGAGATAGCCTCTCTTGCGTTCATCGCCCTACTTCTTGCACTATCTGCCGCGCTCTTCGTGTACCTGGACGGCAACGAGTTCTGGTACATACACATAATAGGCGGCATAATCTTTGGCGCAAGCTACTACGTCTACCTAAACAGATGGGTAAGGCCAAGGATGGACAGGTTCGAGGAAGCGGTTGAGGAGCGTGTTGAGTGTGACATTGAGAAAGCAGGAAAGGATGTGGAAGTGGAAGCGGAAAAGGGGGTTGCATATCTTGAAAAAGAGATCAAGGATGGCACAAAGACGAAACGAAAGAGAGATAAGAGAGACAAGAGATAGCGCACGCCACAGCCTAGCTGCAGATCATACGAAGACAATGCTCGCGTAGGCCACCACTGATTTGTAATCGTTTGTTGCGTCTCCGGAATTCCCGTACTTCAGAAGCTCCCCTTTCTTAGCGCCGTTGCGCCTCGCGAAGAGAGCAGCGACCGTTATGGGCCCGTAGCCGCACGCGCTGTCCTCGTTCCTGCGTATGATCTCGTGGAAATTCTCGGCGTCGAGCTTCAGGATCGCATCTATCGCGGGCATGTCCTTCTTCTTTGCGATTTCAGCCGACTCATAGTGGTTGAAGTCTGAGCTCGCTATCACCGCCATTCTCCTTCCCAGCCTCTTGGCCGCGACCGTTATCGCATTCGTAAGCCCTACGCTTGCTTTGTATGACTGGTCTCCCATGCAGATGAACGAAGAGCTTACGCCCGGCAGCGTCTTCTGCATGAAGGGCAGCTGCACCTCCACGGAGTGCTCGAAACCGTGGGCAATGTCGTCTGCGCTCATGTCAGGCATGCTAGCAATGAGCTTCGACAGCTCGATGTCGTTCTTCACCACTCCGAGCGGCGTCTGCCAGTCGTCCATCGACACCGCTATGGGCGAGCCATAGCCCGTATGATTGGGGCCTATAACAACAAGCGAATCGAACTTCCTTTTTGAGTGCGCACTGCGCAGAGCCGCATAGGTATGCGCCGCAATCGCGCCGGAATAGGCATAGCCTGCGTGCGGGGCGACAAAGGCAATGCCTTCTGCAACTACTTCCGCTTTCGAGTCAGCGAGCAGCTTGTCAAGCATGCGGGACAGCTCGCCTTCCTGGTCCGGATAGAACTGGCCTGCTACCGCGGGCTTCCGTATCATGCAAACACATTTAATATTTAATACCCGCATTATTTTAATGCGTTCCAACGGCTACGCCGGCACTGTGCTCAAGCGCCTATCTGAGAGATACGGGGCTAGGCTGCACACACAACTCAGCCACAGGGGCATGGTGGAGCTCTTTGTAGCGGTTCTGCTCTCTCCGCAGTGCACCGACAAGCAGGTCAACGCTGCCACTACCCGGCTCTTCAGGGACTTCAAGGATTTCGGCGACTATGCCAATGCCGATACCAAGACGCTCGCGCACTACCTGAAGGGGCTGAACTACTACAGGACAAAGGCCAGGTACCTGAAGCGCGCTTGCGAGCAGATAGTGGCGCAGTTCAACGGCGAGGTGCCGAGGAGCATGGAGCAGATGCTCCTGCTTTACGGGGTGGGCAGGAAGGTCGCAAACGTGATACTCAACGAGGGCTACGGCATAGATGAGGGCATAGCCGTTGACACGCACGTTGCCACTGTTGCAAGAAGGCTGCACCTCTCCAGGCAGAAGGAGCCTTACGCGATAGAGAAGGACCTTATGCACACGTATCCCAAGCGGGAATGGGGGCGCGTCTCAAACACGCTGATAGAGCTTGGCAGGGACGTCTGCAAGGCAAGGAAGAAGGAGTGCGAAAGATGCGTTTTGAACGACATATGCCCGTCAAGCAGCCAAAGAGCGAGACAAAAGGCGAGATAAGCAACCATTTTAAGCTGTTTGTTGTAAAACTACAGGTATGCTGTTTTCATATTCTCAACCGGCACACGGACAGCCTGCGCCATGTGCCACTTGTTATGATATTTTGGTGAACTAAATGGCGTTAGATCCTGAGTTCGCTATTGCTGCTTCTATAGCAATAGCAGGAGGTTTGATAGGCACTGGAATGGCGCAGCAGGGAATAGGTGCTGCTGGAATGGGCATAATAGCGGAAAGGCCTGAGAAGTTCGGACAGGTGCTCTTCTTCTTCGTTATACCAGAAACTCTCTGGATAATCGGATTCGTGCTGGGCCTGATACTGCTGCTGCAGATACTCTGACGCGCAGAAGTGCCTTCAATGGGACTCAAGGAAATACTAGAGGACATAGACAGGAAAACGGGCTCCGAAGTAGAGGCGATACTGCAGAAGGCAGACCAGGAAACCAAGCGCATACGCGATGACGCTGAGAGTAGGGCTCGGGAGAACGAGCAGAAAATGACTGAAAGAACCGAGAAGGAAGCGGAGCAGATAATGCTCAGGGAAACCTCTAAGGCTAACATAGCGGCCAAGATGAACTACGACCTTGCCGCGAACGGCAAAATCGAGTCTGCTATAGGCGGTATCCCAGAAAGGCTCAACAAATACACAAAGAGCGCGAGGTACAAGAAGCTGCTGAACCTGCTTGCTTCCAAAGCGGCTGACAGGCTTGGAATCGATTGCACGATACTTGTGCGCGAGGAGGATGCGCAGCTGCTCAAGCAGGATGCCGGATTCAGAATAGGCACCGCCAGCGGCCGCGTCTCCGGCGGCCTTATCGCTGTATCGGCAGACGGAAAGATGGAGGTAGACTACACGCTGGACGCGCTGCTGGTCAAGCTGCACGACAGAGTGGCGCAGAAACTGCTCGGGAGCGTGCGCAAAGGGTAGATTTAATGGACTCCACTTATGCGGGCAAGTTCGGCCAGCTCAGCGTGCTGAGCACAGAGCTGCTTAGCAACGATTTCATAGAGCAGCTCGAGCAGAAGGAGCCTGACGAGTTCCTGAAGTCGCTTAGCTCAACCAGCTACAGGAAGGAGATAGACGCGTTCTCGGCGCTGTACCAGGTTCCCGACCTTGTCGAAGTGGCGCTTAATGCGCACGCGATGCACATGATGAGGAACGCTTACATGGCGGTACCGCCGCTAGCGCGCGACTTCGTGATGGCGTACGCGAGCAAGTGGGACATTGAGAACATAAAGCTCATACTCTCTTCGAAGAAGCTCAACTACAGCGTGGAGAGCACCGAGATATTCTTGATGGTCCAGAGGAACGTGCCCGTGGGCGTTATAGGCGGGCCTATAAGCATGGAGGAATACAAGGAGATAATTGAGCAGAAGGACATAGAGGCGGTAGTGCACGCTCTGACGAGGCACGGCTACGGCACTGTGCTGCTCAAGTACCTCAACGACGTCCTTAGGACAGGTGACATATCGGAGATGGTAGTGGCGCTAGACCTCGCATACTACGACAGGCTCATGTCAGCGCTCAAGTTCTACAACGGCGACGAGGGCGTGATGCTGAGATACGTAAGGGAGCTGATAGACACAAAGAACGTGATGAGCGCACTCAAGTCCTCTACATTTGGCTACAAAGACGTTGGCAGCTATGTTATTAAAGGCGGAAACATACCAGAATCAAAAATAGCGGAAATCGCAGGCAAGCGCATAGACGACACGAGGAACGACATGCCCTTCAAAATAGACGAGGCCTTTGAGCTCTACAAGAAGGACCCATACCTGGCGTACTTCGAGTCTGCGCTGAAGGGCCAGCTGTACAGCAAGTACCTGAAGCTCTTCGACGAGTCTGCCATTTCCCTGGCCTACATAGTTGGCTATATGATAAGGGCAGAGATAGAACGCGACGAGCTCAGGCTCGCGTGGATGAACAGGTACTACAACGTAAGCAGGGAACGGGTTGAGAATGTGAAGGTGCTAAAGCACATAAGATAGTTTGCGTGATCGAATGGAGTTTGACAGGATTGCTGTGATAGGCGAAAGGGAGATTGCTCTTGGCTTCAAGCTGGTGGGCGTAAGCGATGTGTTTATGGAAACAGGGGATGCCGCCACGAATAGATTCATGGAGATGTTGGCGAGCAAGGAGTACGGGCTCGTCATAGTATCTGAAAGCATCAGGAAGGCGCTCGGCAAGGCTGTACTGAAAGTAGCAGAGACTACGCTCAGGCCGCTTGTGATTTTCATACCCGCCCCGGGAGCAGGAGAGGGAGAGGAATCGGTTGAGGCGCTAGCGAAGCGCATTCTCGGCGTTAATATTCAAACAGTGAAATGATGGCAGGAACAATATACAGGATATCTGGACCCGTTGTCACGGTAGAGGGACTTGCAGACCCAAAGATGTACGACGTGGTTAAGGTAGGAGACGAGGGGCTTATTGGAGAGATAATAAAGCTCGACCGGGGCACGGCGATAGTGCAGGTGTATGAGGACACGAACGGGCTGAAGCCAGGAGAGAGGGTGGAGAACACAGGGGCACAGTTGTCAGTGGAGCTAGGACCCGGGCTCATCGGCTCGATATACGACGGCATACAGAGACCGCTGGACAAGATAAAGGCCACGAGCGGGGATTTCATCGCGAGGGGCGTAAGCGCGGACCCCCTGGACAAAAAGAAGAAGTGGAGCTTCAGGCCAGTTGTAGAGAACGGAAGAGAGGTGAAGGGCGGGGATGTGATTGGTGAAGTTGACGAGACAAGCCTGATAAAGCACAGAGTGCTTGTGCCGCCTGGAATTTCTGGAAAGATCTCAGGTCTAGAAGCGGGCAGCTACACGATAAAAGAGGCTATAGCAAAGGTGGGCGATGAGGAGATAAGACTGACACAGAGGTGGCCGGTCAGAGTTGCAAGACCCGTGGCAGATAAGATGATGCTCGACGCTCCGTTGGTCACAGGCCAGCGTGTGATTGACACTTTCTTCCCGGTTGCTAAGGGCGGCACGGCAGCTGTGCCCGGGCCATTCGGAAGCGGCAAGTGCATTGTAGGCGAAACGAAAATTTTAATCGATGGATCCCTAATGGAGATAAAAGACGCGTTCAATTCGATGGAAGGCAGCACAGAAAGATTGAGCGATAACGAGTCGGTCAAAAATCTGAATAAAGAATCGAAAGTCTATACCTTTGACGGTCAAAAAACAAGAACGACAAATGTGCACCAGATCTACAAAGGAGTTACTGAAAAGATAGTGGAAATCAAAACCAAGTCTGGAAGATGCATAAAAATGACGCCAATACATAAACTTCACGTATTGGATAAAGAATTAAACATGGTAGAGAGGGAGGCATACAAACTAAATCCGGGGGAGTATGTCGCTTCGCCGAGAAAGATTGACGCTGATTGGGAGTACCAGAATGTGAATATAGATTTCGATTGCAGAGTGGCGGACGGACACGCAATCGCCGAGATGAATGCTGCGATAGACGCGTACATAAGAAAGAAAAAAATCACTTTGAAGAGGTTTTCTGAGATATTAGGCATCGACTACGCTGTTGTGATAGGGTACCACAATAGCAGCAATCGGCCCCCGATGAGCTTTTTAAGAAAATTGGAAAAGCTAACCGGAAAGGAGATAGAAGTCGGCTCTATAGAGGCAGGCAGGGGGGCGAAGCCCGTCAAAGTTGTAAAGTACCTGGACGAGGATCTAGCGGAGCTTCTAGGGCTGCTTATTGCTGACGGGACAGTAAGAGGAGCCGGTACTGTAATTTTCTTCAATAACAACGTAGAGCTGCTCGGCAGGGCGGGGGAACTGTTCAGAAAGCTGTTTGGGCTGGAGGCAAAAGAAACGTGGCAAAGAACAGTGAATTCAATGACGGTACACAGCCGGGCGGTAGCTGATTTGTTGCACTCGTTTGGTTATCCAACAAAAAGGAAATCGAGAAACGCTTTATTGCCAAAGGGGCTGCTTGACTCTCCCAAAAGCGTCCTGGAAAGCTTCCTGAGAGCGTACATAGAGGGAGATGGCGCCCTTGGTTACAGAGAGATTGAAATCACAACCACGAGCAAGAACATGCGGGACGGGCTTGCATACCTGCTTCTGCGTCTGGGCATTTTGTACAGAATCAGCAAGATGACAGAGGCAGGCCGGACGTACCACAAGATATTCATATCGCCAAACGAGGCGGTAAAACTTTACCCGCAGTATGGGAGAGACCTTCACTTCAACTCCTCAGACATAGTGCCAATGACTACCGCACTGTTTAAGTCTATGCCGGATGCCGCAAAACCATCCGCACTCGAAAAGGCAGACATAGAAACAGCAGGATATTACGCAGATCAGAATTTCGCGGTACAGGTGTTTGCAAAGATGGCGAGCGAATCGAAGCAGGAGAAGCTCACAAAACTGGCCGGTGCGCTAGAGTACATATTCCTTGATGAAATTACTGAAGTGAATCAAATAGATGAAAAGACTGATGTGTACGACCTGGTGGTCCCAGAAACGCACAACTTCATCGGAGGAGACGCGCCTATGCTATTACACAACACCGTGATCCAGCATCAACTGGCCAAGTGGAGCGACGCCGATGTGATAGTCTACGTGGGCTGTGGTGAACGCGGAAACGAGATGGTGGAGATACTTTCCACCTTCCCGGAACTAAAGGACCCGAAGACAGGCAAGCCGCTCATGGACCGCACAATACTCATAGCAAACACATCTAACATGCCAGTAGCTGCCAGGGAGGCGAGCATATACACGGGCATGACGCTTGCCGAGTACTACAGGGACATGGGCTACAGCGTTGCGCTCATGGCTGACAGCACATCGCGATGGGCCGAGGCACTCAGGGAGATATCTGGAAGGCTTGAGGAGATGCCGGGCGAGGAGGGCTATCCCGCGTATCTTGGCAGGAAGGTGGCCGAGTTCTACGAGCGCGCCGGGAAGGTGCACACGCTTAACGGCAGCACAGGCAGCGTAACAGCCATAGGAGCCGTGTCGCCCGCTGGAGGAGACACTTCAGAGCCAGTATCGCAGAACACTCTCAGGGTAACAAGGGTCTTCTGGGCGCTTGACGCTGCGCTCGCAAACAGCAGGCACTTCCCATCGGTGAACTGGCTCAACAGCTATTCCCTGTACGTGGACGACCTTGCAAAATGGTACGCTGACAACGTTGGCAAGGGCTGGCACGAACTTTACAGGGAAGCAATGAAGACGCTGCAGAAAGAGGCCGAGATAAACGAGGTTGTGCAGCTCGTGGGCTACGACGCCCTGCCGGAGGCCGACAAGCTGACACTGGATACTGCAAAGAGCATACGCGAGGATTATCTGCAGCAGAGCGCGTTCGACGAGGTAGACACGTACACTACGCTCCACAAGCAACACCTGATGCTGGAAGCAATAATAGAGCTTGCGGGTGCCGGAAGCGACGCGCTGAAGAAAGGCATCACGATGGAGCAGCTCTCCGAGCTATCGGTGAAGCAGAAAATCGCAAGGATGAAGTACGCGAAGGAGGATGAGGCTGACGCTTACTACAAGGACGTGGCAAGAGACATAGCCGCAATAGGCGCCATGAAGGCCGAGGCGGCGAAATAGGTGATTGGATGAGCGATGTATACTACAAGACGATTAATCAGGTAACGAACGTGCTGCTTTTCGTAGAAGGAGTGAAGGACGCGGCATACGGGGAGCTTGCTGAGATAAGGCTGGAGGACGGCAGCAGCGTAACAGGCCAGGTGCTCGACACCAGGAATGGGCTTGCGGTCGTGCAGTCGTTCGCAGAGACCAGGGGCATAGACGTCACAAAGACAAGGGTCAGGTTCACGGGCAGCGGAGCGAGGCTCAACGTAAGCACCGATATGCTCGGCAGGATATTCAATGGCACGGGGATGCCAAGAGACAACGGCCCAAATATATACAGCGAGGAATCTATGGACATAGCAGGCAGCGCCATAAACCCCGACGCAAGGGAAGAGCCTTCGGAATTCATACAGACAGGAATATCGAGCATAGACGGCATGAACTCGCTGGTGAGGGGCCAGAAGCTGCCAATATTTTCGGGCTCCGGGCTGCCGCACAACAGGATAGCTGCGCAGATTGCAAGGCAGGCAAAGCTGCTTGACAGCAGCGAGGGTTTTGCCGTGGTTTTCGGGGGCATAGGGATAAACAGCGAAGAAGCCAACTTCTTCAAGAAGGAATTCGAAGAGACCGGAGCGCTTGACAAGTCCATAATGTTCCTCAACCTCTCCTCGGAGCCTTCCATGGAGCGAATAATACTGCCCAGGCTCGCGCTCACCGCAGCAGAGTACCTGGCCTACACGGAGCAGATGCACGTGCTGGTAATACTCACCGACATGACCAACTACTGCGAGGCGCTGAGGGAGGTGAGCGCTGCAAGAAACGAGGTGCCTGGCAGGCGCGGCTTCCCGGGATACATGTACACCGATCTCGCGAGCATATATGAACGGGCGGGCAAGATACGCAACAGGAAGGGCTCGATAACGCAATTGCCCATAATAACGATGCCAGGCGACGACATAACGCACCCCATACCCGATCTTACGGGCTACATAACCGAAGGCCAGATTGTGCTCAGCAGGGACCTGTACAGGAAGGGCGTATACCCGAACGTTGATGTTCTGCTCTCGCTCTCCAGGCTGATGAACCAGGGAATAGGCAAGGGCAGCACCAGGGAAGACCACAGAGGAGTGGCGGACCAGCTCTATGCAGCTTACGCCAGGGGCAAGGACCTCAGGAGCCTGACAGAGATAGTTGGCGAGGAGGCGCTTAGCGCCAGCGACAGGAGGTTCCTGGCTTTCGCAGACAAATTTGAGAACTTTTTCGTCAATCAGGGATTCTACGAGGACAGGAACATAGAGCAGACGCTCTCTCTCGGGTGGGAGCTCTTCGCCGATCTCGACGTACGCGAGATGAAGAGAGTAAAGCAGGAGCAGATAAGCAAGTACGGAAGGTGGAAGAATGCCCAAGGGTAGCGTCAAGACCACAAGGATAGAGTTGATACACACAAAGGCCAGGATAAGGGTTGCGAACAAGGGGCTCACGCTGCTGAAGATGAAGCGCAGCAGCCTCGTGCTCGCTTTCTTCGATCTTGCAAGGCAGATTAAGCTAATGCGTGAGAGCATGAGGAACGCTGTAACCGGCGCTATAGAGAGCGCAAAGCTCGCTGAGCTGCATGCGGGCAGGATAATACTGGAGCGCATAGCGGCCGAGCAGAGCCAGATGGGCGCAAGCGTTGCTGCAAGGAACGTCATGGGTGTGAAGATACCTGACGTGGAGCTGGCGCGCAGAGCCGCGCTCTCCGAGGCCTACGAGCTCATATCAGTACCAACATCTGTAGAGGACGCGAAGAGAAGCTACCTGACGCTCTTCAACATGCTCGTGGAAGTGGCGGAGAAGGAGAACTCGCTCAGGAAGCTGCTCTACGAGATAGAGAAGATAAACAGGAGGGCCAACGCGATAGAGAACGTTGCAATACCCAACATGCTGGACAAGGCTACCTACATAAAGATGAGACTTGATGACATGGAGCGGGACCAGATAGTCTCTATAAAGTTCATAAAGGGTAAGATCGGTGGATAGCGGAAGGGAATATATAGAAAGGAAGTACCTGCACAGGCAAGCGGCCAAGCAGCTGCGCATGACAGCTGGGGGCAGCGATGCGGTTATGCGCTTCAACAGGATAAGGACGCTACTGCTCGCATTCAACATAGCGGCAGCGCTGGCACTGATAGCGGCAGCGGTTATCCTTGTTTCCTAGGTTGTTTCATGGACGACATAAAGATGCTTGAAAAGATAAAGGAGAAAGAGGCCGAGTCAGACAGGGAAGTGGCAAAGGCCAATGAAGACGCGGCGAGGAGCGTGGCGAAGGCCAATGAAGACGCAAAAAAGATAGCGGGCGAATCGTTGAAGGCTGCGGAAGCTGAACGCAACAGCAAGATTGATGCATCGGAGAAAGAAGCGGAAGCGAGGGCTGCAGAAATTGCCAAGGAATGGAAGAAGAAGCAGGCAGCGCTGAAGAACGTGAGTGCCGATGAAGCATTAGAGGCGTTTGCCGAAGCTGTGGAAGAGGAATATGGTGCGTGAATGTTTAAGCCTGCGAAGATGCTCAGGGTAAGGCTCATGTTCTCGAAGAGCTATGCGGAGCAGGTGCTCGCAACGCTGCACGACATAGGCGTGATGCAGATAGAGTACGTGCCCGCTGAAGCGGCCGCACTGCTCAACAAGGGAGAGGGCTACACGCGCGGACAGATAGGCGACTACGCGCAGCGCTTCAGGGGCTTGGAGAGCCAGCTCTACAGGGTGGACTCCGAGAAGAGGTACATGTTCAAGAGCATAGACGAGCTGCTCTCGAGGGCCGACGGCATAAGGATAGATGACGATGTTGCAAGGCTAAGGAAGCACATCGATGAGATTACAACGGACACTCACCTGCTGCTTGAAAGCAGAGCCGTGCTTCGGGCAATGCCGCATGCATTCACACAGGACCTCGCCATACTTACTACGAGCTCCATCGCCTCCTTCCTGGTCACCGGGCAGCAACTGAAGGAGTTCGCAGCAAAAGCAGAAAAGGAGCTCGCAGGCTCATTCGTACTAGCAGGCAGCTCCTCCGTGCTGGTGTGCATAGACAAGCTGGACCAGGCAAAGTTCAGCAAGGCGGTGGAAGGAATGAAGCTCCATGTGGAAGCGGTCCCGAAGCTCTCGGGTACAGTAAGCGCAGAAATTCCCAGACTCGGGAAGGCGATAGAGGCTAACGGTACAAGGAAGACCAAGCTGGAGCAGGAGCTTATGCGCATATCTTCGGAGCACTATCCGGAGGTAAGCGCGATAAGGGAACAGCTTGACATAGAGGTGGAGAAGCAGGAGGTAACTGCAAAGCTCGGCATAGGCAGGTCGATAGTGGCCATAGACGGCTGGGTGCCTGATGCAAGCATGCAGCTCCTTAAATACGAGATGGAGCGCATAACAAACAAGTCATTCGTGACCGAGAAGATCAAAACCGATGCCACGCCGCCAACCAAGCTCGAGAACCCGGTTACAGCCAGGCTCTACGAATTCTTCATAAGGTTCTACTCGCTGCCCAGGAGCGACGAGATAGACCCTACGCTCATATTCGCTATTGTGTTTCCGATCTTCTTCGGCTTCATGATAGGCGACGTGGGCTACGGAGCCACGTTTCTCCTGGGGGCCATATGGCTCAACAGGAGGCTCTCGCATCCGCCCAAAAAGAGCGGAATACCGAAAGCACTGTCGAATTTCGTGCACACGATAATAGGCAACAACAGTCTCAGGATAGTAGCAAGGTCGATAGTACCAGGATCAGTAATGGCGATAGCGCTCGGAGTGCTTTTCAACGAGTATTTTGGTTTCCAACTGCCATACGCCACGCCCTTCTCAG
This sequence comes from Microcaldota archaeon, assembly GCA_964548595.1. Taxonomy (GTDB): domain Archaea; phylum Micrarchaeota; class Micrarchaeia; order Micrarchaeales; family CABMGC01; genus JAJYVH01. The sequence goes on from CAZJQO010000002.1 coordinate 26,728, forward strand.
TTACCGCAAACGTGGCGACGCTTCTGGTGATATCTGGCTGGATAGGAGTGTTCATGGTATCGTTCGGCTTCCTGCTCGGCTTCCTTAACAGGCTCGCTACGGGCAGCATGAAGAAGGCAGCGGCGAGGCTGGGCTGGCTCGCTGCCGCATGGGCCATAGTAATACTGGGGCTTTCTGTGCTGCATGCGCAGCCGATAGGCTTCTCGAATCCGCTTGCAATACTGGCATACGCGCTGCTGCTCGGGGGCATGGTGACCGTGCTCATGGGAGAGGGCGCCGAGGCGCTGATGGAGCTGCCGTCGCTGATAAGCCACATGCTCTCTTACACCAGACTTGTTGGCATACTGCTCGCATCAGTGATACTCGCAGAGGTTATAGACCTTATATTCCTGAAGGGCATACAGAGTTCGCTGCTCCTGGGCATAGCGGGAGTGCTCATACTCTTAGTGGGGCAGCTCTTCAACATGCTCATAGCGCTCTTCGAGCCTGGCATACAGGGAGCCAGACTCATCTACGTTGAATTCTTCTCCAAGTTCTACGCAGGCAATGGCAAGGAGTTCAAGCCATTCGCCAGCAGGCGGGTGCGCACGCTCAGCAGCTTCGACATAGGGAAGCAGACAGGTGGTTAGATTACGAACGCTTGCCTGTTCAGCGGCGGCAAAGATTCGACGCTCGCGCTCCACGAAGCGGCGAAGCTCGGCATAGGCATAGGACTACTAATAACGATGAGGAGCGCCAACAGGGAAAGCTACATGTTCCATTACCCCAACGTTGGTCTTACCAAACTGCAGGCAGAAGCGCTCGGCATGGCGCACGTATTCGCAGACACAGCAGGAGAGAAGGAGAGGGAGCTGGACGATCTGGAACATGCGCTGACTGATAACAAGGTCAGGCTGCTCGTAACCGGAGCAACGTCGAGCAGGTATCAGGCCGACAGGATAAACGCGATCGCAAGGAGGCTCGGCATAGAGCACGTGGCACCGCTCTGGCACGTAGAGCCAGAGAAGGAGCTGAGAGAGCTCTCCAAAAACTTCAACGTAATAATAACCTCGGTATCTGCAGAGGGCCTCGGTACCGAGCTGCTGGGGAAGCGCATAGACAAGGAGATGGTGGAGAAGCTCAGGCAGGCGAACAGGAAGCATGGTATAAACATGCTCTTCGAGGGTGGAGAGGCGGAGAGTTTCGTGCTCGATGCGCCGCTGTTCAGAAAGAGAATAAAAGTGATCGAGGCACACGTGGAGGGCTCTGGAACCAATGGCGTGTACGTAATTGACAAGGCTGCGCTGAAAAGCAAGCAATAAATATGCCTGGAGCGCATAGTAGAGCGTGGAAAAGGAAGCGACTCTTTACAGGAAGCTCGAAGGCAGCAGGGTAGAGTGCACAGCCTGCGCCAGGCGCTGCAAGATACCCGAAGGCTCTCACGGATTCTGCTTTGTGAGGCAGAACAGGAACGGCAGGCTCTATCTCGCCAACTACGGCCTTGCAGAAGCTGTGCAGATAGACCCCATAGAGAAGAAGCCGTTCAACCACTTCATGCCAGGCACGTCGGTGCTGGGCATAGGCACGAGCTCCTGCTCATGGGGCTGCCTCTTCTGCCAGAACCACAACATAAGCAGGGAGCGCGAGATACGGGGCACGGAGCTTGGCCCCGAGCGCATAGTTGAGCTTGCAATGGACTACGGGGTGCAGAGCGTAGCGTACACATACAACGAGCCGAGCATATTCATAGAGTACGCGCTTGACACAGCAAGGATTGCGCACAGGAACGGGCTGAAGAACGTATGGGTCAGCAACGGCTACCTGACGAAGGAAGCCGTACATGAGATGAAGGGGCTGATAGACGCCGTCGTGGTCGACTTCAAGGGCAACGCAGATTCCAAATTCGCGAACAAGTACGAGGCTGTTCTTTCCGAGGAGCCGATCAGGGAGGCGCTGCTGGAGCTGAAGAAGGCGGGAATCCACATCGAGATAACGGACCTGGTAATACCGCAGGTGGGTGATTCGCTAGATGCCTGCGACTCGCTGACAAGATGGATAAGAAACAAGCTCGGCTCCGGCACTCCGGTGCAGTTCACCCGCTTCCATCCGGATTACAAGATGCTGCAGTACCCGGAAACGCCGTACGAGACGCTGAAGAAGCATTACGACGTAGCCAAAAGGAACGGGCTCGACTACGCGTACATAGGCAACGTGCCCGGAAACAGGTACGAGAGCACATACTGCCCGGGCTGCGGAAGCAAGGTCATAGGCAGGTTTGGCTTCTCGATAACTGAATGGGACATAGACAAGGAGAGCAAATGCGCAAAGTGCGGCCATGCCATACCAGTAACAGGGGCCAGAGCCTCCAATCAGGCTGCAAGACGCATCTCCGTCCTCTATTGACTTCAGCGCCTGTTTTTATGAAATACTCCAATTCGCATTTAGCGTAGTGTTGTAAAGCAGATAGAGCAGCGCCATCGAACCGCGCTGCATACCGGCGTATGTTGTTTCGTTGGCTATGGCCTCAGCTGTTGCGCCAAGTATTGTGTTGTTAACCAGCAGGTATGCGGTGGTGGTGATATATGTGCCATGCGAGAATATCTCCATCGTGGTGAAGTAGATGCTGGTGCCGTTTACCTGCAGCATGCTTAATGCCGACGCAGCGCCCGGAGCCCAGGGAGTCGTGTTCAGGTCGTACGTTATGCCCCGTATGTAGCTCTGCGCGGCTCCGCTTGTGTTCATGCGGTAGACGGATGCCACCAGCGTTTCAGGCTTCCCATGGCCGGATGCAGTGATATTGAATGCCTGGGTGCAGAGGCCGAGTATGCCCACCGATCTGAGATAACTTGAGGCGACGCAGTTAGTGTTTCCTTCCGAGTAGCTGGCGTTCAGTGCGCTGCTCACAGCGGACGCGCCGAGCAGCGGTTTGGTATATATGTGCGCCAAAGCGAAAAATATAATGATTCCAGCGAGCACGATTGTCAATGCGACGTATGCGGGAAGGAATTTCGAGCGCAACGCATCACTTCAGCTTCGAGAGAGTGTAGTTGGCATACGCGAGGAGCTGCGACGCGTTCATGTGTTTGTAGAAGCCCCATGTGTTCAAATCTACAACATAGCCATTGTAAGCAAAAGTTAGCGCATAGGTGCTTAGCTGCGGCATAGAGCCTATATACGGCGAGTTGGTAGAGTTGAGGCCGTACGCGGTAAGGTTCTCAAATTCCCGAAGTACAGCCTGCGTGCCCATTCCTGAGATCGCAACCGAGGTGTTGCTGCTTGCATACGAACTAAAGTCGCTGGCGGTGGTGGCATTCAGGAAGGGGCAGTCCTGGGTGGCTGAGGAGACCGTATGGTTGAAGACATACACTGTGTCGTACACCGCAAACGGCACGCTCTTATTAAGCTGTGAATAATTTGCAGCGAAATAGGTTACTGGATTAACATACACCACATAAACAGCGGTGGCATTGCAAGGAGCCCCATAGTAGACAGTGTTGAAAGTCTTGGAGTAGTGGGCTGCGTAGGGAAGCTGTGCTAAGGTGAGCAACGAAGCGTTCGCAACCGCAAGGGGCGTGACGCTGGCATTCAGTGAGGTGGTGATGTAAGTGGTGCCCGCCTTATTCGTGCCTGGATATTGCAAGTAGACAAGCGCATAGTAAGCGGCTGCAACCACTACAACAACTACAATCACAACAGCAGCAAGTAAAAACATGTTTTTAGTCAGCATAGCATCACTATTGCGATACAGAATCTGCAAGGTAACCGTAGTCCACTACAACATTGTTGCCATCGTTGCCGACAAGGTCGTATACTGTTATGGGCGCATCGACGACAGCTATGGAAGCCACGTCCACGTAGGTGCCTGAAACAGTATCATAGATTGAACTTCCTATCTTCAATTCTGATGCCATTACCCAGCCTCCCCGCGTGTAGAAGTATTCGTTAGCATCAGTAACTATCACGCCGTTTATGATGTACTGCTGGCTGACGTTGTAGCTTAGCACCTTCACCACCACATCGGGCACGTATGTCCTGCTCTGGAAATCATACGACATTATGGCGTAACCTGGTGTTATAGACGATATGGGCACGTAAGCTCCACTGGCCGTGAGCACCGCTGTGGCGGGTCCGAAGCTGCTAGAAGCTGTGGTGACCTTGCTTACGGAGACGGAGACCGACCGGGAGACCGTGGCTACCGACTGGGAGACCGTGGCTACCGACTGGGATACGGAGACAGTCCGGGAGACGGAGACAGTCTGGGAGACGGAGACAGTCCGGGAGACGGAGACAGTCCGGGAGACGGAGACAGTCCGGGAGACGGAGACAGAAACGGACACGGAAACTGATATCGTCCGGGTGGTGGTGGACTGGTAGGTGGTGGTGGATTTAGGAACACTACTAGTGCACTCAACCTCTCCGCTGGCGCAGCCAAAGTCTGGAGATGGAGCT
>CAZJQO010000003.1:0-35521 GCA_964548595.1 Microcaldota archaeon
GCTTATATCCATCCCATATACAATGCCCCCTGCCCTAACAGCAGGAACGCATTCCAAACCGTCTCCACACCCAGCGTAAAAAATTTTCTTTCCGTGGACGGGTCCCATCAATTTAAAGAGTTGTCTCCGCAGAACCTTCACTACCTTGTAATTGCTTTGGGTAGCCGAGTACTGGACTGCCTGCATATCGTATAGCCTTCGTGCAGTAACCGCATCTTTATTTATCACCTCACTTCCCCTTCTTGGATATTAAAACTGTTCCTCCATGTAAAGTAAACTGGTAAACTTTACACTTTTATCCTTTTCCTTCGATTGCCAACAACCCTATATGTGAAAACTTGGAATGTTTGCTTAACAGAAATTGACTATTTTTATAAGGTCTACTGCCGTATTAAATTTGCTGGAACTGCATATGGTTTACCGTTACAGGCTATAGAGTCCCTGTTTTTCTTAGTAATTTTAAAATCTCATTATCTACTATCTTTACTTCTTCATCCTTCAGTTTGTAGTCATGAGTCATCTTTGGTATTACCACAAATTTCTTTGGCTCGTTTGCACTTTCAAATATCTCCTGAACCATTTCTTTCGGGCAAGAATTATCTAATTCTCCTGCTATAAAAATAGTTGGAACTCTTATTTTCTTTACATCAGTGAGTACGTCGTACTTATCCTTATCGTCTGCGTATGAAATTGGTACAATAAAAGTCTTTTTTCCTGGTTTACCTTCAGGCAATTCTCGTGTACTCTTGCTAAAACCAGTTCTCTTCCATTCGGCCATCCTTTCATCTGTCGCCGTGCTTCTGCCAGAAGGCATTATTGCCACCACAACAGAAATTCGTAAATCTCTTGCTGCGTAAAGAAGTGCAACTTGCCCTCCTCTGCTATGACCTCCAATTAGTATATGCTCATATTTTCCTTGTTCTGACATATATTCCAAAACATTTCTGATATCTGTAAGGTACTGGGTTGTGGTGTACTGAGAGATGTTCCCTTCACTATCCCACGTTCCTGTTGGGTCAAACCTGACGGCAGTGTAGCCCTCATTACTTAACATTTCTGCAAGGTTGGTCATGTGCTTGTAATCTTTTGAGTCCAAGTAACCTGGGCACAGAATTGCGAGCTTTTCAGTTGCAACGTCATTCTGGTGAATTGCTGCAGAAAGGTTGCCCTTTGAAGACTGTATTCTTGTTCGAAATACCTTATTCACGTGTTTCACTAATTAAAATCTACTTTACTAGGTATAAATAGATTCGCTTAAGATTATACGTAGTCGCATAGGTAAACCTTATTAATGATCAGAGATTTGTATATCGTTGTATATCGTACACGAACGTTACTTGAAGCTCAACTCTCGGCGCTCGCAGTTTTCAGCGGCGCATGTTCATGGAAGTGATACTTTCCGTTCACGGAGTGGTGCATGGCGTGGGATACAGGGCCTTCGTAAAGGGCATCGCGCTGAGGCACAGCATAAAAGGGAACGTGCGGAACGTCTCTGACGGCAGCGTGGAGATACTGGCCGTGGGCACTCCAGAGGCCCTCGCCTCTTTTGAGGATGAAATAATGGTAGATACGCGGCACGGACCCAGCGTGCTGCACGTGGAGAAGAGAGTGCGGGACGAGAAGTTTGGCACCTATGCCGACTTTGAGATAGAGGAGGACAGGCAGCTCTGGCTATATGGTGCACTCCTCATTCAGCACCGGCATGGTCACTTTGTAGTGCTTGCCGAGCGCGGCTGCAAGCTGCTTCATCTTTTCCTCGTCTCCGTGTACTATGAATATTCTCTTTAGTCCCTGTATCTTGCTCACAAACCTGACCAGTTGCGGCCTGTCCGCGTGCGCAGAGAGGTGGAACGACTCGACTTTCAGCCCCATCTTGATTTTCTTGCCTTCCAGGCTTATCTCCTTGGCGCCGTTGAGCAGATCCCTGCCCGGGGTTCCGACCGCCTGGTAGCCTACGAGTATGAGTTTGTTCAGCGCGTCGCTGCCCATGTGCTCCAGATACTTTATCACGGGGCCGCCCTTCAGCATGCCGCTGGTGGTGACTACTATCGCTGCGCCCTGGTACCTCATGACCTTGCTCCTGTCGGCCTTGTCCTCCACCATGGAGAAATTGCTGCTCTTGAACGGGTCGTCTTCGCTCATCAGTATGCGCTTCTGCAGCTCGTCCTTGCAGAATATCACGTTGTGCCTGTAGATCCTGTTAGCCTTGCCTATCATGCCATCTACGAATATGGGCACCTTGGGCAGCGTGCCTGATCGCATGTAGTCGTCAAGTATGAAGAGCACTTCCTGCGCCCTTCCAACGGCGAAGCTCGGGATCACGACCTTGCCCTCGTTCTCGAGCGTTGTCTTTATGCTCTTCATCAGCCCCGAAAGCACTTCCTTCTCCGCTGGGAACGTGTCCTTGTCTCCGCCGTAGGTTGACTCGGTTATCAGCGTGTCAGCCTTCAGGTACTCGGTGTACGCCGGATCCAGCAGCCTGGTTGTCCTCAGGTTCAGGTCGCCTGTGTAGAGAATGCGCTCATCGCCGAGCCTAACCTCCACCATCGCGCTGCCCAGTATGTGGCCTGCCGGCACGAACTTTATTGCAAAATCCTTGATCCTGGCCTCCTGATGGTACTCCAGTACCTTGGCCTTCCTCTGCATCTTTGCCTGCCAGTCCTTGCTGATGTTCTTTGGCTCCGATATCTTCAGGTAGTCGTTGGCTATCACGTTAACGAGCTCGAACGTTGGCTTGAGCGCGTAAGCAAGGCCGTTGAATCCGTTCGAATACAGATGCGGCAGGTACCCGCAGTGGTCAAGGTGCGCGTGTGTTATCACAACCGCGTCTATGCTCTTCAGCATAGAGTCGGGCAGGGTAGGCAGCTCCGCTTCCTCCTCGCCTATCTTCACTCCTGCGTCCAGCAGTATTCTTGTGTTCTTCCCTTCTACCATTATGCAGCTCCTTCCTACCTCTCTTGCTGCTCCGAAAAATTTTAGTTTCAATAAATCACTTTTCTTTTGTTTTGTATTTTTTGCTTCTCTTTACTTCGCGTTTCTTTTTGCGCAGATTGCTTCTATTCCTTCTTCTTTATCGTGGCTATGTCTTCGAGGCTTATCTCGAAGGGCTCGCTGCGCTTCTGCTTGTACTCGGGGCTCCTGCCCTCGCTCCTCCTCTGCCTCGCCGCCTTGCTCCTTATGCCTGCGAAGAGCGCGTCCAGCCTCTTGTCAAGCTCCAGTATTTTGCCCTTGTGCGCCTCCAGCTCCCTGTTGAGCGCGTCTATGTCGCTCGTCAGGAATTCGAGCTTCCTCTTCATCCTGTAGCCCTTCAGCGCCTCCTCGAGCTCCGCGTCCACGTCGCTGAGCTTCTTGATCAGCTCCTTCTCCGCAGCCAGCGTGCCCGCCTGCGTGGAGATCTGGAACTCTATGCCCTTCTTCATCTTCCTGAGCCTGCCGAGATTCTTCTGCGGCATGTCGTAGCTGGTGAGCTTCTGTATGGCCGCACGCTCCGACTCCTTGTAGTCGAGCCTGCCCTTCAGCCTGCGCATCTGGTCTATGAGCGAGGCCCTCTCCCTCTTGGCCTTGTCTATATCATCCTGCACAGGATCGGTTGCCTTGGCTGCGCCGCGCTCCTGCGCAGCGTTTGGGCTGGCCTGCGCAGTTTCCTTAACTGGTGCCGAAGCAGCCTCGTTTTTTGTCTCCTTCTTCTCGTCGCTCAGTGAACCGCCTGTTCCTCTAGCAATAGTTTGTAAGTATCAAGCAGAGCGTCTGTCACATGCCTGCTGGAATACTGTCTAGCTGTTTCGGTTGCGTGCTTTGTATAAGCAGAGCTGTTATTTAAAACTTTTTCTATCTTGCTTGCGCAGCTCCTCGCGTCCGATGGCTTGAAGCGCTCGCCGTTTCTGCCGTCTTTTATCAGGTCGTGCAGCGCCATGTAATCTGAGCCTACCACAGGCTTGCCCATCGCCATGGCCTCCAGCGCCACTATGCCCTGCGTCTCGAAGTTGGAGGGCAGGCAGAGCAGGTCGCTTGCTGCATACATCTGCTGAAGCTCATCCGTCCTTACGAAGCCGGTGAATATTACATTTGCCGATATGCCTAGCTTCGCGGAGAGCCGCCTGGAGGCATCAAGCTCAGGGCCCGCGCCACCTACAACGAAGCGTATGTCGGTGCGCCTCTTGAGCAGCAGCTTTGCGGCATGCAGCATTACGTCCAGCCTCTTCTCCTTGCTTATCCTGCCCATGTACAGCACCACTTTCTCCTCCCTGCCTATTCCAAGCTTCTCCAGCATGCCTGATCCGCTTATTTTCCTGTTAAACCTCTTCAGGTCGATGCTGTTCGGCACAACTGTAATGTTGCCTACTTTCTGCTTCCTGAGCATGGTCGCTATCGAATTCGACGGCGCAATCACCGCGTCGCTCGACCTGTAGAAGAACTTGACATATTTCCATAGGTACTTGGCGTAGAACCTGCGCAGCGCCCTGTTCTTGGGGTAGTATGCATCCAGGCTCCTGCTATTTAGCAGCGTGTGGAAAGTGCTTACTGCAGGATAGTTGTTGAGCTTCGCCGCCAGCAGGCCTGTAAAGCCCATCATGAACGGGGTCTGATTGTGTATTATGTCTATCCCAAGGCTCTTCAGCTTCAGCGAGGAATAGTACGGGAACAGCGCGGTGCTGTACTGCGGATACGGCTTGAACTTCACTCCTGCATACAAAAATACGTCCTTGCGTCCGTACTTCTTCATGTCCTCCTGCTTCGCTGGAGCGAATGTGTAGACTTTGTGGCCGCGCCTCTCCAGCTCTCTCTTGAAGCCGCATATCGACGTGACTACGCCGTCGATTGCAGGGAAATAGCTGTCTGTGTAAAAAGCAATCCTTAAACGCTGCATCAAAACACTCAGAGCCTTACGGCCTCTCCTCCAGCCTGCTTTATCTTCGCTTCTGCGTTCGCAGAGAACGAATCAGCCTTGATCACTGCTGGTTTCAGCAGTGTGCCAGAGCTCAGCACCTTGAAGCCCTTCAGCTCAAGCACCGGTTTGTCGCCCTGCACGCTGTTGAGCCTCTTAGACACGTCCCGCAGGCTTATTATCTCAAGCCTCTTCCCCTTCCTTGACACGAAACCCTTGTGCACCAGGCTCTCGCGCTCGTAGACAAGTATGTGCGACATCTTGTGCTTGCTGCCGCCCCTGCCCACTCCACCCCTGCTGCCCGCTCCTCTGGCGTGCTTTATGTTGCCTACACCCCAACTCCTGGTGCCGAAGTACTTCCTCTTGCTCTTGATCCTCAGTACCATTTCAAAGCATCCTCGTTATGAGCTTGTCAATTTCAGCGCCCCGGTTGCCCAGTGCTCCCCTGCTCTTGTACGCCTTCTTTACACCCTCGTAGCCCTTCCTCGGGGGGTGCATTCCGAAGGGCATCTCTATGCCCAGCTGCTTCGCCGATTTCTTTCCGGAAAGCAGAGCGGAGATGCCTGCCTCATCCACCTTCGCGCCCTTTGCGCTGAGCAGCTTTGCCAGCGTTTCCTTGCTTATCTCCCCGAAAGTTACGTAGTCCTTGCACTTCTTCAGCATGCCCGCGTATGCAGCGTCTGAACCGTTTACAAGCACAAGGTTGTTGACGCGCCTGAGCCTGAGCCTGTCCAGAGTCTCCGCTATGTTATGCCTGACCTTCACCCGGCCACGCACTCTTACAACTGCAAGTAGCTTCTCTTTTTCTTCCATCAAGGACACGCCTTTGCATAAAACACGGCACAAACAGGCAGTTGTCGCTCTGGTGCCATTACAGCAACTCTTTGCACATCAATGCTTTTATACCTTTCCGGCTTAGCCGCGCTTCCCCTCCGAGAGCGCCACGCTCTCTCCCGTACATTTCTGAATAAAGGCTTCTCGGACAGATAGGGCACTGCATCAAAAAGGCTGGTGTTTCCCCGCGTCTGCAGTTTTGCAACACTTTGGCATCGGATGACGGCAAAGGGCAACGCGATCGCTACCTCCGGTCTATATATATTGCGGTAGAAAAATCTAAGCGTGTAGGTATGCAGGAAAAAGGCAGCAGGGAAGACATGGAGCGGCTCATGTACCTTCAGAGTCTGTACAGCAAGGAGTACGAGGCTGTCGTGAACGAGATAGCGAGCCTGGGCATGGCACAGGCTGCGCTGGCGCGCAACATAGAGCTGCTGGAGCAGAGGGAGAAGCTTGAGAACTCGAAGATACTGATAAGCGGCGGCGGAGGCACGTACGTAGACGCGAGCATAAACAAGATAGATAGGGTGCTTGCCTATGCGGGGGCAGGTTATCTGGTGGAGAAGGACGCTGTCGGAGCCATGGCGCTGCTCAAGAAGAGCAGCGAAGCAGGAACGGAGGCGATGAAGAAGCTTGTCGATGATAGGCGCAAGCTCGAGAAGGAGATAACAAGCATACAGTTCGCAATTGAATCGATGCAGCAGGGTCAGTAGATGTTCGAGGGGCTCAGGAAGAAGTTCTCGGGTTTCGTGGAAGGCTTGAGCAAGAAGGAGGAGCAGAAGGAAGAGCAGAAGGAAGAGGAAGCCCCGGTTATGGTGCAGCAGCAGCCCCAGCCGAGCGGACCCGAACCGGTGCAGAAAGACGGGCAGGTGGCTGAGGCCGGACAAAAGAGCGGGAAAAAAATAACAGCGGGGCGGAAGGCTCCTGACGTAAGCATCGCCACCAAGATAAGAGGCACGTTCCTGGGCAGGGTAAGGATAAGCGAGGGCGACGCTGAGCCGTTCCTGGATCAACTCAGGCTCGCGCTGCTGCAGAGCGATGTCAACTACGATGTCGCGGAAAGGATGATAGGCGAGCTGCACTCGGGCCTGGTGGGCAAGGAGCTTGAATCGAGGCGGTTGAAGCAGGGGATAAGCGAGGAGATAAGGAACACGCTGATGCAGGTCATGGCCAAGAACGCCGGCAAGGACGTAGTGAATATGGCAAGGGCGAAGAAAGAGAGCGGTGACCGTCCGTTCAAGATACTTTTTCTCGGGCCGAACGGCGCAGGCAAGACGACAACAATAGCAAAGATCGCATACATGCTCAAGAGCAATGGACTCAGCTGCGCCATATCTGCCAGCGACACGTTCAGGGCTGCTGCGATAGAGCAGGCCGCTGTGCACGCAAAGGCGCTAGGCATACCTGTGGTCAAGGGCGCCTACGGCGCGGATCCGGCGAGCATAGCCTTCGACTCGGTTGCTTACGCCAGGGCTCACGGCATAGACGCTGTGCTTATAGACAGCGCTGGCAGGCAGGAGACCAACAAGAGCCTGATAGACGAGCTTAGGAAGATGGTGCGCGTCAACAAGCCTGACATGTGCGTCTTCATAGGCGAGAGCATAGCGGGCAACTCGCTGCTCGAGCAGGTGAAGCAGTTCGATTCGGCGGCCAGGCTCGACGGCATAATACTCACGAAGTTGGACGTTGACTCGAAGGGCGGCAACACACTCTCGATACTGAGCGACACCAGCATACCGGTGCTTTACTTCGGCACGGGTGAAAAGTACACAGACCTCATACCCTACAGCGCCAAGTTCATAGTGGATAGCATAATGCCTAATAATTAGTCTGTTTCAAGTTACATGGTTGCTTGTATGGTTGACTCCATGAAGCGAAGTTCATTTGAAAAGCTTGTGCTGACAGCCGGACTGGGCTGGCTCGTTGCAGGCCTGATAACGCTCGCGATAGGCATGTACGTTGGCTCCAGTGCGATATGCAGCTGCCCGGCGATACCCGCTAACGCTACAGCAACGCAGATAGCGCAGATCTGCCGCTGCGGCGGCTACATCGGCTACATATACAGCTACGTGGGCGCTGCCGCAGCCGTTACAGGATTGATGCTGGCGCTCCTGCACCGCAGGATAGCCGCCTACGCTTAGCTCCCCAGAGCTGGAAATTCCACATGCTTTGGCAGCGGGACTAGCGCGAGGGCGGAAGTATTATAAGATTGCGAGCTGGGAAAACCGCGATTTCGGTCGCGGGATGAAAGCGGGTTGACTAAATGCGTATAAATTTGCACACCGAAATAGAGGATGTGGAAATGGCAAGAGCCTACCAATACCGGCCGTATCCGGAGAGGGCGCTACACAAAATCATGGTCGCGAAGGAGACTACAGCGACTTGCCATGTCTGCGGCAACGGGCAGTGCACGCCCCTCAGTGAGAGGGCGTATGCCTGCGATATCTGCGGTTCCGTTACCGACAGGGACATAAATGTGAGCACAAATATATTGCACAAGGCAACTACCGCGGGGCAGACGGGAAGCAACGCTTGGGGGAGATGATCCATGAGGCTGTCGAAGAACCAAGAAGTCCGCACCCTTCGGGGGTGGGAGCGCGTTGCTAATCTTTACTGCCCCGCTATTACCTGTTGCCTGTTCGAGGAGCTTTCGCATGACCAGCATAGAGGACATAGCCTGGACTGAGAAGTACAGGCCTGCAAAAATAGATGACATAATAGGCCAGGAGGCGATAGCCGAAAGGCTCAAGGCTTTTGTAAAGCTGAGAAGCTTCCCCAACATGATATTCGCAGGGCCTGCCGGGGTAGGAAAGACCACGTCCGCGATAGCCATGGCCAAGGAGCTCTATGGAGACAAGATGGATGAGGCTTTCCAGGAGACAAACGCGTCAGACGCAAGGGGTATCGACGTCATAAGGGGAAAGATTAAGGAATTCGCAAGGACCATGCCGCTGACCAACGGCCTTGTGAAGATAGTCTTCCTTGATGAGGCAGACGCGCTGACGCCTGAGGCGCAGCACGCGCTGAGGCGCACGATGGAGAAGTATTCTGCTACAACAAGGTTCGTATTCAGCGCCAACTACGCCAGCAAGATAATAGAGCCGATACAGAGCAGGTGCGTCGTGCTGAGGTTCAAGCCCCTCAACGAGGAGCAGGTGAAGAAGTACATAAAGAGAATAGAGAAGGGAGAGAAGCTGGAGATAGACGCCAAGGCGGTGGAGGCGCTCGTGTACGTGAGCGAAGGGGACCTGAGGAAGCTGACCAACATACTGCAGAGCGCTGCATCGCTTGGAAAGGAGGTGAGCGACAGGGCCATATACGACATCGCGTCGCGCGCAAGGCCCAAGGAAGTCGCTTCCATGCTAAGGTACGCGCTCGAGGGCGATTTCGCAAAGTCGAGGAATGAGCTCAACACCCTGCTGCTGGGCTACGGCATGAGCGGCGAGGACATACTGCTGCAGTGCTACCGTGAAGCGTTCAACCTGCCGGTCGGGGACAGGGCGAAGCTCGGCATAGTAAAGCAGATAGGCGACTGCAACTTCAAGATAGTCGAAGGCGCAAACGAGCGCATCCAGCTCGAGGCCATGCTGGCCGAACTGGCACTGATGGAGAAAAAGTAGCTACAGGAGCGGGCTTCTCGCGAACGTAAGGTAGCCGGTGTGCCACAGCCCTTTCGTCGAAGGCCTCGATCCCTCCTTCCTTATGAGCATGTCCCGGACTATGCTCTCTATGGTATATATGTCAACGAAGCCGAGCTGCTCTAGCTTCTGCGCATATTTCTTTACCTGCTCTATGTTCGGGAAGTAGCTCACTACGCATGCGCCTGGCTTCAGCGCCTTCTTCACGTTCCTCAGCGCCTTCTCCGCATTCGGCAGGTCGAGAGTGACCAGATCAGCATCCGTCTCGTCTATTTTCTTGAAAATGTCCTGGTTCTTCAGCGTGACGTTGTCTGCGCCAACCAAGTCTACGTTGTGCTTCGTTATGCTTAGGAAGTCGTCGCGTATGTCGTAGCCGTAGACGTGCCTGGCAACCCTCGCAAGGCTTATTGTCAGCCACCCGCTGCCTGTGCCCGCATCTATGCAGATGCTGTCGCGGCCCACTCCCGAGTACGCCAGTATGATGCCTATGTCCTTGGGCAGGATCACCTGCGGCCCACGCCTCAGTTTCTTGTAGATCTTCGGATATATGAACATTACACCGCCTTCCTTGCCCTCAACGCCTTGCTTTTCACAGCCTTCTTCCCCGGCTTCGCTTTTTTAAGCCTGGGCGCACGCTGCACATTTGTCACCGCAGCGCCTGCCGTTGCCGCTGCAGTTGCTGCTGGCGCTGCTGCTGGAGTTGCAGCTGCCGTCTGCTTTGCTGCGGCATCGCCCCTCTTGGCCCAATTCTTCTTGGTCTCGCAATTTGGGTCAAGGTCCATTTCGAAGACTTTCCTGTTTCTGAATACCTTCACTATGGGCGTATGGCAGAGCTGGCAGACCTTGCCTGTTGGCACTATCTTGGCGGTCTGGGGCAGCGGGTATGTCTGGTCGCATTTCGGCCAGTTGGAGCAGCCGACGAACTGCTTGCCCGCCCTTGAATGCAGTATATTAAGATTGCCGCCGTCTTTGGGGCACTTCCCCAGCACGCTGCTCGCCTGCGTCTGCTCCAGGCCCTTGCCGAGGCTCTCGCCTATCACCTTCTCCTTGCCCTTGAAATCGCCTATCAGCCTGGCTATGATCTCCTTTCCTTCGCCGATCACCGCCTGCTCCGTCACCTTGCCGCGCGTTATCTCCTCCATGTCGGTCTCGAGCTTGCGCGTCATCGCCTCGTCGAGTATTTCGGGCATGTGCTCGTTCAGCGCCTCGTAGACGCTCATGCCGTATTCGGTTACTTCTATGCTCCTGTTCCTTATGTAGCCCCTGTTGAACAGCGTGTCTATTATGGCTGCGCGAGTTGCCTTGGTGCCGAGTTCCTTCTGCTCGAGCAGCGCTATCAGGCTAGCCTTGTTGTATCGCTCCGGCGGTTTTGTCACTAGCTTCTTTGCCTCGCTCTTCCCTACCTGCTGCACGGAGCCCTGCTCGAAGCTCGCAACGCCCGACTCTGCCGGCTTGTAGTAGGTGTAGTACGATAGCCAGCCTTCGCTTACAAGCCTGCTGCCTTTGGCATCGTACTTCTCCCCGCCGAGCGACGCCATAACAATTACCTTCTCGATAACTGCGTGCTCCGCGAAGACAGACAGGAAGCGCCTCGCTATTAGGTCGTAGAGCTTCGCCTCCTCCTCGTTTAGCTTGGCCGGAAGCTCGCCGGTGGGATATATTGCAGGATGCGCCTCGTCTTCTTTCCTGCCCTCGATTGGCCTGAACCTCGACGCACTTATCAGAGATTCCGCCTGCGCCTTGTAACTCGGATTCTTCGCCAGGTCACTCAGCACCCTGGGCAGGTTCAGCGAGTAGGGCAGCTTCTGCGACGCTGTTCTCGGGTACGAGATGTATGAGCGCTCGTAGAGCGACTGCGCAACGGCAAGAGTCTTGGAAGGATCCATGCGCAAAACCCTGTTAGCCTCCAGCTGGAGCGACGTAAGGTCGAACGGAGGGAACGGGAAGAGATTGACCCGGCCCACTTCCACCTTCTCTATCTTCGCCGTGGAGCCGGCTGCTGATTTCGCAAGCTTCTCTGCAAGCACAGCGTCAAAGATGGGGCCGCGCACGTTCTTGAAAAGGGTGCCTTTTATCTCTGCGAAAAGCTCCCAGTAGTCGCGGGGCTTGAAGCCCTTTATCTCCTTTTCGCGCCTTGCCAGTATGGCGAGCGAGGGACCCTGGACCCTGCCTATGCTCATGACGCGCTTCGCACCGCTGGTGTGTATTGCACGCATCAGCGCCCTGCTGAGGTTTATTCCCCAGAGCCAGTCGAGCACGTGCCTCGCTTCGCCGGCCTCGAAGTTGCCCCTGTCGAAAGCGCCGGCGTTGGTGTAAGCGTCCATCAGGTCGCGGAGCGTGGTTGTTGAGAAGTGCATCCGCTTCACGTTGCTCCAGTCGGTGTCCTTGTTTACGTCGCCACTCTTCACGTACCTTATTATGTTGCTCCCTATCACAGTGCCCTCTACGTCGTAGTCGCACGCGTTCACGAAGCTCTGGCTGCCGCTGCCAACCAGCTTTATCGTATCAAGGTACTTCTTAGTGAAATAGGCCTGCTTGTTCACCTTGAAAGAAGGCACCCACTCAACATCGAATACGGGCAACGAATAGCCGACACCCTTCTGCGAGAGGGTGAAGAGATGCCCGACAGCTGCCACCACCACGAGCTTGTTCCCGTTCCTGTAGAGCTCGAAGTAGTTCACTCCCTGCACGTTCTTGCGTTGCGGAGAGCCCTCACCAAGCGCTGCAGCGAGGCGCAGCGCTACACTAGGCTTCTCGGCTATGACAAGAGTCTGCATCAGAACCAGCTAGCGCTTCTTCCTGCCCGCCTGCTTTGCGGGCTGCTGCCTGGTCGGGTTGGAGACGTGGTACGCCATGTAGAGCCCCAGGGCTATCGCCAGCACCGCAAACACGTAGAAGACCCAGCTGCTGCCAGATACTGCGAACGCCACTATGGCAAGGATGCTGAGCGCAAGCACGCCTACCGCGAAAGCGAATGCACGCATCTCGTGCTCGTTCTGCAGGAAATCAAACTGCATCGCACCACTGTGCATGAAGTATGCATAACAAAAGTTAAAAGGCTTAGCTGAGCAGAATTGGCTGTGCTTGCATGCTGGGCACGCTCGAAATAATTGGCTTGACGTTAGTTGCTGCGGTGCTCACAGCGCTTGCGCAGTACTTCTTCAAGACCAACATCAGGAACTTCGAGTTCAATCTTAGGCGCATAGCCGAGCTGCTCTCCAAGAAGGGCACGATGGCTGGAGTGTGCCTCTACTTCGTCGGCCTGGTCTTCTACATATACGCGCTGAGCAACGAGCCTGTGATCTCGCTCATATACCCCATATTCGCGAGCACCTTCATCTTCGTGCTGCTCATATCAAAGTACACGCTGAACGAGCCGGTACACGCCCGCAGGATCATCGGAGTTGTGCTCATTGCCATAGGAATAGGTGTGGTAGCCCTCACATTCCCGGTGTGATAGAATGAAGCAAGGAAAGAAGACGTATGTACTTATGCTCCTGCTGAGCACGCTGCTCGGCGGCATAGGGCAGATCTTCTTCAAGGCCAGCGTCTTCGGCCACTCCGTATCGTTCAGCATTGTGTTCATAGGCTTCATAGTCGCCGGGGTGCTGGCATACCTGATTTCCACAGCCGTATACTGGTACGTGCTGAGCAGGACGCACCTCAGCTGGGCCTATGGCTTCACCGGCCTGAGCTACATCTTTGCCGCTCTGCTCGCTTTTGAGCTTCTGGGAGGAGAGGCCATACCCGCAATAAGGTGGATTGGCATACTCGTAATAACAGTGGGCACGCTGCTTGTAGGAAGCAGCTGAAGCTACTGCGAGGGCATGAAAACAGGCCCGAGCGCCTTGAGCAGGTCCTGGTTCTCTTCAAAATACTTCCTGACCCTGGTGAACTTCTTGATAAGGTAATCCGACACCGCATTCTTGAGATCCTTCGGGTGTATCTCGTTGTTCAAAAAGCTTTTTTCCAGAGACATGTAGGAATCGAAATTGACATCGCCACCGAATTTCTCCTCCCTCTCCACTGTAAAGTGGTCCTGGTCTACAAACACCACCATCTTGATTACCTGAAGCACGAAATTGTCGTTGGCTGCGCCCATGGGGCAGTACGCGCCCTCTATCTTTCTCCTCACCGCTCCCTCGGAGTCGTGCACCTTCAGATAACTTCCAGGCAGCGATGAAGACATTTTGACCCCGGGGCCGTTCATCGAGGTTACAAGCGGCATCATCAGCTCTGCCCTCTTTCGGTAGCCGAGCAGGGGCAGGTACTCCCTGTCAAAGACGAGTATGTGGCGCTGGTCCAGGCCCCCGAGCTGCAGGTCAACGTCCAGATACTGTTCGTCAAGGGCCTGAAATATAGGGTATATCACTTCGCTCACCTTCGGGTTCTTCATCCTCGTAACCTCAGAGGCCGCGCGTTTGGCCCTGTCTATCGTGGCGAAAGACGCCATCTTGAGAGCATCAAGCACGTAGTCCCGGTTTAGCTGGTAGTCAGAGCCGCGCACAAACTTCGGCAGCGTCTCCCAGGCGAACGACAGCTCCAGGCACTTCTTCGTGTACTCCACGCGTGCGTCGAGTTCGTCCCATTTCGCCTTCTGGTCGTCGAGCGCGGCGTGTATGTCTGCGAGCAGGAGTATTGTCTTTATGCCTGCTTTCTGCAGGTCCAGAAGCTTGCTCGTGGAGATGACATGCCCGAGGTGCAGCGGGCCCGTGGTAGCCCTCCCGAGATAAGCGGAGACGCCCTTCTTGCCGCCCAGCTTCTCCCTAAGCTCATCCTCGCCCAGCAGCTCCACGGCGTTCCTTTTCACAAGATGCATCTTGGCCTCCAGATCCATGTTTTTCATATACGCCATGCGTGCAAGCAATATATTTGTTCCGTACACGCGAGAACGCGGGCAGGCGGGCTTGGCGGTAGCACGTATAACCCAGTAATAGTATAATTAATAAATATGCTGCCACATAATACTTCCCGAGCGTTTAGAGCGTATTTTAAACCCGTTATTCCCCACCTCTAAACGCCCTCTGATGTTCATTCGCTCCTGTGTTCGGCTGCCTATACTGCACTGAAAGGAACCGAAAAACCCGCTCAAATATAATAAATAGAAGCCTGCATTATATCAGTATCGAGGATTTGATGAAAAAATTCGCCAGCACGGCCGACGTCAAAATGTCGCCCAAGATCATAGATCAGGTGGTGGGCCAGCAGAAGGCAGTGGAGATAGTGAAGAAGGCTGCAAAGCAACGGCGAAATGTGCTCTTGATCGGCTCGCCGGGAACCGGGAAGACGATGCTCGCGCAGGCGATGGCTGAGCTGATGCCAACGCAAGACCTGGAGGACGCTCTCGCGTACAAGAACGTTAACAACGAGAACAATCCTTTGATAAAAGTGGTAAAGACATATCCGAAGGCGAAGGCTGACATAGTCCCTGAGGCCAGGGTGAACCAGCAGGAGAAGGGCATGGAGAGCGGCGACGGCCAGGGAAGGCGCATAATACAGGCAGCACGCATCAAGGGCATAGCCAGCACCTCTAACACAAAGAGCAGCATAGTGCCCATAACAGCAGTCATAGTCGTTTTCCTGGCGCTGATCGCGCTCAGTGGCTTCCTGCAGGGCTTCCAACTCCTGGTCATGGCTGCGCTCATACTCGGCGTGCTTATATTTGCAGGAATCATTGTTTTTGTCGGGGGTTTCAGGCGAGCGGGCCTCTTCTCGGGCTTCTTTGAGTCGAACGAGCCAAAGCTGATAGTGGACAACACAGGCATGACGCACGCTCCTTTTGTCGACGCTACAGGCTCACGGGCCGGAGCCCTTTTCGGAGACGTCAAGCACGATCCGTTGCAGTCTGGCGGCCTCGGGACGCCGGCGCACCTCAGGGTCGACAGCGGGGCGGTGCACAGGGCAAACAGCGGAGTGCTTTTCATAGACGAGATAGCCGATCTCGAGCCAAAGTCGCAGCAGGAGCTGCTCACCGCCATGCAGGAGAAGAAGTACCCGATAACAGGCCAGAGCGAACTGAGCTCCGGGGCGATGGTGCGCACCGAGCCCGTTCCTTGCGACTTCCTGCTTGTTGCAGCCGGAAACCTGCAGGACATAGAGCGCATGCATCCAGCCCTGCGCTCAAGGATCAGGGGCTACGGATACGAGGTGTACATGGAATCGAGCATGCCAGACACCGATGCAAACAGGGAGACCCTTGTCAGGTTCATAGCGCAGGAGGTAAACAAGGACAAGCGCATTCCGCACTTCAGCTACAAGGCATGTATGGAAGTCATAGAGGATGCGAGGAGGAGGGCCGGAAGGAAGCACAGGCTCACGCTGGTGCTCAGGGACCTCGGAGGCCTGGTGCGTGCAGCAGGCGACATAGCCGTGGAGAAGGGGAAGAAGCTGGTGGATGCTGACGACGTGGTTGCCGCGCTCGCGCTGGCCAAGCCAATCGAGACGCAGTACGCCGAGCAGCAGATAGAGTACATAAAGGATTACAAGGTATTTGACACCAGTGGTTTTGCCATAGGTAGGGTGAACGGCCTTGCGGTAATGGGAGGCGGCGTAGCCGCAACGGGCATAGTCACGCCCCTGGCCTCTGAGGTGACGCCGGCGAGCTCTCGCGCGGAGGGCAAGCTCATAGCCACCGGCAAGCTGGGCCAGATAGCAAGGGAGGCTGTGAAGAACATAAGCGCAGTTATCAAGAGGCACATGCGCATGGACATAGCGGGCTACGACATACACGTGCAATTCATACAGACCTATGCGGGGGTTGAAGGAGACAGCGCAAGCGTTTCCGTTGCTGTAAGTGTCATATCTGCGCTCGAGGGCATACCTGTGAGGCAGGACGTTGCCATGACAGGCTCGCTCTCGGTGCGGGGCGCGGTGCTGCCC
This sequence comes from Microcaldota archaeon, assembly GCA_964548595.1. Taxonomy (GTDB): domain Archaea; phylum Micrarchaeota; class Micrarchaeia; order Micrarchaeales; family CABMGC01; genus JAJYVH01. The sequence goes on from CAZJQO010000003.1 coordinate 16,237, forward strand.
GTGGGTGGCATAACGCCGAAGATAGAGGCAGCGATAGAGGCAGGTGTAAGGTACGTGATAATACCAAGGAGCAACAAGGAAGACGTATACCTTGAGGCAAAGATGGCCAAGAAGGTCAAGCTCCTCTACGTATCCAACATAGCGGACGTGCTAGAGTACGCGCTGAAGAGGAGCAGGAGGCGCGACGCAATAATAAAAGAACTGCGGCAGTACGTCACCGCAGACAGCAGGGAGCGCGAACCGCTTGCCGTCAGCCAATCAAACGCGGTGAAGTGAGAATGGGGAAGCAGACGGCAGAGAAGCTCGAGGGGCTTGGCAAGAGCATAATACACGACATAGACTCCGGCAGGAACCCGAAGTTCGTCACAGCGGCCAGGACAAGGAGCAACATACACTTCGACAAGAAAAACGGCTTCCTGACGCTGGGCGGCGCGAAGGAGGAGAGGAATTTCATAAACGTGGCCCAGAGCAAGAGGTTCATGCAGACAATAGCCATAGCGGCCAAGTGCCACAAGTTCCTGGCCGAGGACCTGCACACCACGATAAGAGGCCTTTTCTACCAGCTGAAGTTCTCGCTCGGTGAGGACGTTGACGAGAGCATCTTCAGCGAGCAGACCGAGAGCAACCCGCTCATAGAGGACCTTGAGGTTTCGCTCGGGGTCAAGAGGGAGGAGCTGAACCTGAACGCCACAAGGCGCGGAGTGCTGGCAGGCAACCTGAAGGTGGTTGACACTTTCGGAAACGAGAAGCAGACGATAGACGCCAGCAAGATGGGAAGGAGCGGGTGGGCGATACCGAGCGACGTGGATAACGAGATAGAGTTCAAGGATGTCGACGCCAAGTATGTCATCGTGGTGGAGAAGGACGCGCTCTGGCAGAGGCTGAATGAGGACAAGTTCTGGAAGAAGGAGAACTGCATACTTATAACGCCGCAGGGCCAGGCGACGAGGGGGGTCAGGAGGCTCATAAGAAAGCTGGCGGACAAGGGACTGCCCGTTTATGTCTTCACTGATTCCGATGCGTGGGGCTGGTACATCTACTGGACCATAAAGACAGGCAGCATAAACCTGGCTTACATGGGCGGGAATGTCGCAACCCCCGAGGCCAGGTTCCTTGGAGTGACAATGTCTGACCTTGACAAGTACGAATTCCTGAAGAAGCTCACCATAAAGGCCAGCGAGGTCGACCTCAAGCGCGCCCAGGAGATGCTGCAGTACGAGTGGATAAAGAAGCACAAGGAGTGGGTGGTGGAGCTGGAGCGCATGATAAAGAGCAAGCTCAAGCTAGAGCAGGATGCGCTGCAGGGCCCCAAGCTCACTTTCGTGGACGAGTACATAAGGGAAAAGATAAAGAACAACGACGTGTTGCCCTGATTCTCCCCCCGCGGCGCATATGCAGGCGCAAATATTTTTGGAGGATGCTGTGGTATCGTTCACTGGTGCATGGTGCCTAGAGTCTGCAGGTCTATCTTCTCAAGCGCCTTCTTCGGGTCCCGGTAATATTCCCTGACGAACTCGCTTATCCCCTTAAGGTCCCTTATGCCCAGCTTGTTCAGCCGCTCGAGTATCTTGCCCCTGCGCTGCTCCTCTATCACTATCTCTGTAGGTGTGTAGCCTGTGAGCTTTGCTAGCGTGTCCCTGTATGTAACGCTCGGAAGCACGTCGGAGCTCTTGTGCGTCTTGTAGTCGTAGGTGTAGAGGTCGGAGAGCAGCACCTGAGTCTCTATGCCCGAGATTTCGCTTACCTGCGTTATCTTCCTGGTGAACTGCCCGCTCTCATTCACCTGCGACACTATTATGATGGCGTCTATGAGCGGCACTAGGTCCATCTCGACATCCATGGGCGTGTGCTCCAGCCTGGTGATGACGTCCCTGGATGTGCTGGCGTGTATCGTGCCAATCGCTATCTTGCCTATGTTCATGGCGGTCATCATGTCCTTCGCCTCGTCCCCGCGCACCTCGCCTATTATTATAAGGTCGGGCCTCATCCTGAGCGAGTTCTTGACGAGCTCGTCCATCTGCAGAATCGGCGTTGTCTCGAGCCTTACAGTGTTCTCCTGCGTCTCCGTGTTTAGCTCGTATGTTTCCTCTATCACAACAACGCGCTGCTCGGGCCTGAAGAAGCTGAACATAGCGTTGAGCAGCGTTGTCTTGCCGCTGGCGGGCATGCCCCCGATGAGCAGGTTGGCGGGCCTTACCTTAAGGCCTTCGGTGTAGAGCCAGAGCCTTCCGGCGAGGTTGTAGCTCAGTTCGCCGGCGTTTATCAGGTCTATTATGCTTAGCGCGTTCCTCTTGAAGTTTCGCACCGTTATGTCCGCGCCCAGAGGCGAATCCACTATGTTTACGCGTGAGCCGTTGGGCAGGTGCACGTCGAAGATGCGCTTGCCTGACACTTCAGTGGTAGCGTACATCTTCAGCTTCCTAACAAGCTGGTCCAGCTCCTTCTTGCTTACGACCCCGTCCTGCACTTTCTCGTAGCCCCTGCCGCTCTTGTAAACGAACATGTTGGAGGTGTTGTTTACCATTATGTCCTCTACGCTGTCGTCGCTCAGGTACTTGTCCAGAGGCCCAAATATTTTGGAATCTGCAATTACCTTGTGCACGTCCTCTGGCGTGACGGCCGGGGACACGGTTTTGGCGATATTCTCTATGAGCCTGTTCCTGTCCGCTTCTTCAGACAGCCTGCTCAGCTTGCTGTCCAGCGCGTCAAATATCCTGGCCTCGAAAGAGTAGAAATCATCCGGCTGCATCATCAGATCAGCACTTTTATATTGTCTGCTCAAGCTTTAAAGTTTTGGTTGCCTGTGCCGCATGCTTCACGTGAACCTGAGCGAGAGCTTGCCTAACGCCAGACCCGGCAGTCCGCTGATCTCGTCGGTGTAGTTCAGCAGCACCGAGCCCGTGAACAAGCGGCCGGTGCTTCCAGAGACAGCTGTCCCGTTGTCGTAGCACTGCACCGAGAAAGTGTATTCGGAGCCAACGGGCATGAAGACCTGGTTGCTCGGCGGATTGTATGGCGCCTGCATGTCGGTTACGGTGCCTTCCGAGTTGCATCCGACTGCGGTCACGTTTATCGGGTCGCTGGTGGATTGCGCTACAGTGACCTCGAGCATGCCATTTGTGCTCAGCGAGTAGCTTTGGCAGCTGAAGCCTGACTCCAGCACGCACTGCTCAAGATGGGTGCCGGAAGTGAAAATGCCACTCGATGCGATAACCGCAAGCGCTATGGCTATTATGAGCACCGCCCAGCCGTATGTGGTAAGATACTCCAGAGCCGCCTGCAGCCTCATGCTTAAGCATATGCGAAAAGGATTAAATTAGCTTCCTGCTACACCAGCGCCTCGTATATTTCTGCAGCTCCGCGCAGCAGTGAGAAAGCAACAACCATAGCGGCAAGGGCGTAGCCCACGGCCAGAGGCAGGCCTGCTATGAATACCAGCGCGAGATAGATGAAAGCCAGCGCCTTGAGAGCCCCATACAGGCCCCTGCTGAAGTGCGAAGAGGCAATCCTGCCGAAGCCGGTATGCATGCTGGAGAACGACTTGCCGCGCCTGAGTACAAGGAAATCGGAAAGCGTGTTCCTCGCAAACACAATCACGAAGATGAACCATGGCAGTATGGAGAGGAGGGTGAAGAGCAGCCAGAAGCCGTACTCGACAAGCCTGTCAACAGCTATGTCGAAGTATGCGGCATACGATGGCATGTGCCTGGGGAACCTCTTCTTCCTATTTCCTTTCGCCTCGTCCAGCAGGTACTTGCCGAAGTCCACCGGTGAGTGCTCGCCGAGAGCGGCCATGTAGCCGTCGAGGGAGTCTGAAAGGAACAGTGTTATTATCAGCAGCACTGCTGCCACGGCGTTGATCTTGACGGCCACAGCGTAGAGTACCACGAAGAGGAATAGTATTCGCAACGAAGTTATCAGGTCGGCGCTTCTCATCGAAAACAAGAGAGTATAAGACGCAAACCTTATAATATTAAAGACAGGAATTAGCACGTGCCAACGTGAGTGGTCTGCTTGCTTGATCTTAGGAAAAAAGAGAGCGATGTGCTGAAGTACTGGAGCGAGCACAGCGTGAACAAAAGCGTTGACGCGAAGAACGCAAACGGCAAGAAATTTTTTTTCCTTGACGGCCCTCCGTACGCATATTCCGAATTGGCATCGCACCACATCTGGGTGGGGACGACAAAGGATATGGTGCTCAGGTACAAGCGTTACAGGGGCTTCGCTGTGCACGACCGCGCCGGCTTCGACGTGCACGGCCTGCCAACCGAGAACAAGGTAGAGAGGAAGCTGGGCGTAAAGTCCAAGATTGAGATAGAGGAGAAGATAGGCATAGGGAATTTCGTTGGCGAGTGCCGCAAGCTCATAGACGAGGGCGTGGAAAAAAGCGTGGCTACGCTTACAAGATTCGGCAGCTCGCTCGATTTCGAGAACGCGTATCTGCCGCTCCGCAACGAGTACATGGACAAGGAGTGGCGCATATTCAAGAAGATCTACGACAGGGGGCTCATTTACAAGGGGCTGAAGCCGCTCGCTTACTGCCCGCACTGCGAGACAGTGCTAGCGGCGCAGGGGCCTGAGATAGTGTACGAGGATGAGAAAGACGTGTCGCTTTTTGTAGCCTTCAAGGTACTCGGGGGCAAGGCAGGCAGGCTCGCGCTGGAGAACGACACGTATCTGGTGGTTTGGACAACCACTCCGTGGACGCTTCCGGCCAACGTTGCGATAGCTGCAAACCCCAGGGAGATGTATGTTCTGGCTAAGATCGGAGACAACAACTACATACTTGCAAAGGAGAGGCTTGATGATTACGCACAGCTCGTAGGCGCCAACCCTGTTGTAGTAAAGGAATTCTACGGAAGCGAGCTGGAAAGCGTGCGTTACTCCAGCCCTCTTGAGGAAAAGGTGCCGAAGCAGAAGGAGCTCGGCAAGTACCACAAGGTGCTGTTGAGCAGTGCTTTCGTGAACGCAGGCGAGGGGAGCGGGCTGCTCCACGTCGCTCCGGGTCACGGTGCCGAGGACGCGAAACTCGGCACGGAGCATAAGCTGCCAGTATTCTCGCCTGTTGACAGCCACGCGAAATACACAAGCGAAGCTGGCAGCTACTCCGGCCTTTCTGTGCCCGATGAGGCAAACAAGCGCGTTCTGGAAGACCTCAGGGCAAGCGGAGCGCTGCTTGCGCTGGGCAGCGTGACGCACAGCTACCCGCATTGCGAGAGGTGCAATTCCAGGCTCATCTACCTCGCTACTGAGCAGTGGTTCCTGAACGTGCAGCGCATAAAGAAGCGCATGCTAAAGGAGAACGCAAAGGTAAAGTGGTATCCTCCTTTCTCCAAGGTGTGGTTCGATGACGCGCTGAAGAGCTCGCCAGACTGGACCATCTCCAGGCAGAGGTACTGGGGAACGCCGATGCCAATCTGGAGCTGCGGCAACTGCGGCAGCATAGAGGTCATTGGCTCGATCGATGAGCTGACGAGCAGGGCCGGGCTCAAGGAGCCCCTGAGCGACATGCACAGGCCCTACATAGACGCCGTAAGCATCAGATGCGGCAGGTGCGGGGGCGAGACGAAGCGCATAAAAGACATACTCGATGTCTGGTATGATGCCGGTGTTTCGCACACTGCCAGCCTCTCTGATGACGAGTTCGGAAGGCTTTTCCCTGCCGACTGGATAAGCGAGAGCCTGGACCAGCTAAGGGGCTGGTTCAGCACTCTGCTGCGCACGAGCGTGGCGGCATACGGGAAGGGCCCCTTCAGGAGCGTAAGCATCGGGGGCATGATAAAGGATGAACTGGGCCAGGAGATGCACAGGCACCTGGGCAACGCGGTGAGCGCAGACGAGCTGCTGGGCCTGACGAGTGCTGACGGCTTCAGGCTCTGGTGCTCGAGCCATCCGAGATGGGGCGAGCTTAAGCTGAAGAAGGAGGAGATGCTTGAGGCCGACAGGGACATAATAACACTCTATAACACGGCCGAGCTCGTTAAGGAGCTCGCGGCGCTGTCCGGCATAGACACAAGAGAGCTGCGCAGGCCGTCTGCAAGGGGCATGAGCGATGCTGATGCATGGATGCTGTCAAGGCTCAACACGCTGACGGGCAGCTGCACGCAGAACCTGGACAACTACCTGCTCGATGTTGCGGTGCGCGACATAAGGAGCTTCGTAATAGAGGATTTCAGCAGGTTCTATTTGAGGCTGGCCAAGAAGCACGCTTCGTATTCGAACAGGCGCGGGCTCAGGCAGCTAGCAAACCTAGCGGCCTACGTGCTCAGGAACACTCTTGTTCTGGCATCGATAACTGCGCCATTCGCAACAGAAAGCATATACCAGGAGCTGTTCAGCAAAGATAACGCGAGCATATTCATGAACTCATGGCCCAGGGCAAGGGAGAGGGACAAGAACAAGGCGCTTGAGGCTGATTTCGAAATAGCAAGGAACGCAATAACGGCGCTGCTGAACAGCAGGGAGAAGGCTGAAGTTAGGCTGCGCTGGCCCATTGCAAGCGGCAGGCTGGAAGTGAAGGACGGGGAGGTGCAGGCGGCGCTGGAGAGGATGTCGGGGCTCATAGAGGAATACACCAACATAAAGGAGCTGAAGGTGAAACGCGTTCAGGGTTTCGCCAGGGAGATAAGGCCCATGTTCGGCAGGATAGGGCCCGAGTTCAAGGAGAAGGCGCAGGCTGTGGGAGACGCGCTCGCCGGGTCGGATGCCGACGAGATAGAGCGCGAGATAGCCACCAGGGGCTACTATCCGCTGCATACGAGCATGGGCGTGGCGAACATAACAAAGGAGCATTTCACAATAAACGAGAAGCTCGAGGCAGACAACGCGATACCGTTCAGCCACGGAATGGCAAGCGTCGACGCGCAGCTGAGCAAGGAGCTGCTTGGCGAGGCGATGGTGCGCGAGTTCGAGCGCAGGGTGCAGCTTGCAAGGAAGGAGCTGCGGCTCGGGAAGGCTGACAAGATACGCGTCTACTACGCGACCGGGCCCGATATGGCAGGCATAGTAGCTGCAAACACGAACATGATAAAGAAGGACGTGAACGCCAGGGAACTGAAGGCGGGAATAAAGGACGAAGCGCGGGCCATGGAGTTTGACATCGAAGACGAGAAGCTCAGGCTGGCGATAGAGAAAATTGGCTAGCTACTGCTGACTTACCGCTACCGCCTGCGAAAGCTCCGAGTGCTTGTACGTCTTCCTTTTAGCCATCGCGCCCCAGCAGTCCTTGCAGATTACTAGCCTGACTATCTTTGTCTTCCTCTTGGAGCTCTTCACGCAGTCGACGCAGATCTTCCTGCCGCAGTAGTTGCAGACGTCGTGCTTGTAAACCTCCCTGCCGCATCTCTCGCATCGCATTGCAATTCACTCTTTCCAAATGCGTTAGGTAGTGAAGGTATAAAAACACGTAACAGGCCGGTCGCCAGCCCGGGGCGACAAAAGGGATTAAAAAGAGAGAACGCCAAGTCTGCAGCATGTACTCTGAGGAGCTCGAGAGGCTGCTGGCAGAGAAGGGGATAGCGCCCGGCGACAGGATAAAGGTCTTGGTAAGGGGCAGGACGTTCGAGGGCATACTGATGCAGAGGCCTGAATTCGGAGACAGCAGCGCGCTTGTGCTCAAGCTCGTAAACGGCTACAACATAGGCGTACGCGCCGGCAGCAGGCCTAAACTGGAAAAGGTGGATGGAAAGAAGGCAAGATTCGAGTTCCCAAAAGCGCATCTTACAAGGAAGGAAGGCCTGCCCGATGTCACTATAATAGCCACCGGAGGCACGATAGGCAGCAAAATTGATTACGAGACAGGCGGCGTTCACATGCTGGTAGAGCCCGAGGAGCTGCTCTATGAGGTCCCCGAGCTTAGAGACATCGCAAACTTCAAAGTGGTAAATCTGATGAGCATAAGCAGCGAGGACATGATGTACAGCGATTGGCAGCTGATTGCTAAGGCAACGGCCAAGGCGCTCTCGCAGTCAAGGGGAGTCGTGATAACAATCGGAACAGACACGATGCACTACGCCTCGGCCGCGCTTTCATTCATGCTCGACGGTATAAACGGCCCTGTGGTGCTTACAGGCTCGCAGAGGAGCAGCGATCGCGGTTCAAGCGACGCCTTCATGAATCTCGCGTGCTCGGCGCGCCTGGCCGCGAGCGCCAACGTGGCTGAGGTCGGCATCTGCATGCACGCCACATCATCAGACACCTCGTGCGCCTTCATGAGAGGCACGAGGGTCAGGAAGATGCATACAACCAGGCGCGACGCGTTCAAGCCCATCAACTCGCAGCCCATAGCCAACGTGACCATTGAAGGAGGGATAACATACGTAGACGACAGCAGGGTGAGGATCGAGGACGGCGGCAGGGAGCTGCGCGTGCTCCAGGGATACGAGCCGAGAGTGGCGCTGCTGAAGTTCTACCCCAACTCGGATCCTGAGATACTTGATTACTACATAAGGAAGAAGTACAAGGGCGTCATAATAGAGGGGACTGGCATGGGGCACGTTGCGGTATCGCCCCGCGATGAGAGATACTCGTGGCTGGGCCACATAAAAAGGGCCGTCGATTCCGGGATGATAGTGGGCATGACCTCGCAGTGCATAAACGGCAGGGTGAACACCAACGTCTACAGGAACCTGAGGCTCATAGCGGGCACCGGAGCCACATACTGCGAGGACATGATTCCCGAAGTCGCTCTGGTGAAGCTTGGCGTGCTGCTGGGCAACTACAGGAAAAAGGAGGCGGCGCGGCTGCTGGCAAAGAACATGGCCGGAGAGATAAGCGAGAGGAGCGCTGCCAACCAGCTCTGGTGAGATTATGCTAGGCGATGAAGACTACAGGAGGCTGGGTTTCAAGTGCGGGCTTGAGGTACACCAGCGTCTTGCAACGCAGACGAAGCTCTTCTGCGGCTGCGACGCGCAGCTGCCCAACGACGTTTCGGTGGCTGAGGTGGAGAGGAGGCAGAGGGCCGTAGCCGGAGAGCTCGGCAGCATAGACCAGTCCGCGGCCTTCGAGACATCCAAAGGCAGGAGGTTCGTCTACAATGTTTTTTCCAAGACGTCGTGCCTTGTGGACACAGACGAGGAGCCGCCGCACGATATAAACAGGGAGGCGCTCGGCATAGCGATGCGAATCGTGGCGTCGTTGCATGCAGGCGTGCCCGACGAGCTCGAGGTCATGAGAAAAGAGGTAGTGGACGGCAGCGATCCGGGCGGCTTCCAGAGGACGATGCTCGTCGGCTATGATGGCATAATAAAGACCATGGGCAGGGAGATAAGCGTGCCTTCCATATTTCTCGAGGAGGAATCGGCCGGCATAGAGTACAGCGACGGGAACATGGCGGTATACAACCTGGACAGGTTCGGCGTGCCGCTCGTCGAGATAGACACAGCGCCGTGTCTAAGGACCCCTGGGGAGGCGAAGGCAGCCGCAGCCGCTCTCGGCCTTCTGCTCAGGCTTACGGGCAAGGTGCAGCGCGGTATAGGCTCGATAAGGCAGGACGTCAACGTTTCGATAAGGGAGGGAGCGCGCGTGGAGATAAAGGGCTTCCAGGACCTCGACACGATGGACAGGGTGATTGCCAACGAGGTGGAGAGGCAGCGGCGCCTGGTTGAGATACGCGACGAGCTGCTCAGGCGAAAGGCGAAGGTGCATACGGCGCGCACCGACGTCACTAGCGTCTTCGGCGAGACCGGGGCGCGCATAGTCGCCAAGAGCGTAGGCAACAGCGGCGCAGTCATGGCCGCAAAGCTGGAGGGCTTCGCAGGCATGCTTGGCAAGGAGATAAACCCCGGCCGGAGGCTGGGCAGCGAGATAAGCGACTATGCAAAACTGGCCGGACTGGGCGGCATAATACACAGCGACGAGGATCTTGCCGGATACGGCTTCTCCGAAATGGAGATAGGCACGCTTCGCAGCCTGCTGAACATCGGCTCTGGCGATGCATTCATACTTGTGACCGGAGAGAAAGAGGCATGCATGCGCGCGCTTGGCGCCGCGTGCATCAGGGCCGAACAGGCGTTGGAAGGAGTGCCGAAAGAGACAAGGGGCGTCGACCCAAAGATGCTCATCACCACGTTCCTGAGGCCCCTGCCAGGCGGGGAGCGAATGTACCCCGAAACTGACGAGAGACCCATACCGGTGGAGGCTGGCATGCTCGAGCACGCGAAGGATGAAGCCGTAGACGTTGAAGCGATATCGAGACGCCTGAAAAAAGCAATAGGCAACGCCCAGCTCGAGGAGCAGATGCTCTGGTCGCAGCACCTAGGCGGCTTCTTCGAGATAGTGGAGAAAACTGGAGCTGACGGCAGCACCGTTGCCGCTACCCTGCTGGAGAAGATGACGCAGCTTAGGAGGAGCGGCGTCGACACCAGCGGCATAGGCGAAGAGGCGATGCTGAAGATATTTGCAGAATACGGGAAGGGCGCGATCACGAAGGCAGCGATCGAGGAGATACTAAAGCGCGGGCCCAGGGACGCGGCGGGTGTTGAGAAGATAATAAAAGAAGGGAGGCTCGAGAGGCTGAAGGGCAGGGAGCTGGAGCTTGCGATCAAAGAAGCAGGCAAAGAGGGCGGCGTTGAGGAAAGGACCAGGCGCATAATGAGCAAGCACAGGCTCAACATAGACGGAGACGAGCTGAAGAAAATGCTGAAGTAGAGCCTACTCCGGCTCGCGCTTTAGCGCTCTGGCGCTATCAGGCCGGAAATGCCCCGAAGAACCCCTCGCCCTCTTCGAAGCTGCCAGCCTTGAACAGCACGATGCCGCCAGGCTTCGAGCCGATAACGCCCCTGACGAAAGCAGCCTCGCTTGCTACGCCAGCATGCTCGCCCGTGAACACGTTGCTGCAGCTCCTTCTTCGAGCTTTTTGCCTATCGTTTCCCTGTGCTTCGCTGGCAGGTTTACCGCAATCACGCTGCCGCCCCCTTTCAGGCTGGACGCCCGACACAGGCAGGCGGTGCTACTTCGCGCTTCTTTTAATTCTGGATATCTCATCGAGCAGTTTCTTCTCCTCGTCGTCGAGCAGGTAGCTGAACTTCGAACGCAGCAGCATCTCCTCGTCGTCGTTTATGTGCGAGTACATTACCTTGTCGTCCTTTACCTGCCTGCCGAACGCAACGCCGTCCATCGATATCGCCACGCTCTCCCCCTTCGCAGCCTCATCCACTCTGATGCCGTTGTTCTGCAGTTCCCTTACCCTTCCCAGCGGGTCGCCCCTCTCGTCCATCAGGAGCACGGCAGACTTTAGCCTTCCCGCTATCACGTCAACGCCGAATATGGCAGGGTGCGATATCCTGAAAGCGGTATTGGGCACCACCCTGAGCATGCAGGGGAACGTCAGGGTCCTTGCTGCGTCTTCGCGCTCCCTCTTCTTCTGCTCATCGAGCCAGGCCTTGTAGTCGTCGAGTATCTTGTATATCACATTCTCCCCCAGCACCCTGATGCCCGCGGCCTCGCTCTCGCGCGCAGCGTCGGGGTCCACGCTGACGTTGAAGGCAAGCACCACGGAGCTGTACGGGTCTATCGCCCTCATGCTGAAGGCGTCGAGCACGTCGCGCTTGCTCACGTTCCCTATGCCCTTCTTGCTTATCTTTACGCCTCCAGCGCCAAGCAGCTTTGAGAGCGCCTCCATGCTGCCCATCGTGTCTGTCTTTAGCACTATGCCCGGCATCTCCACGGCAAACACGTCCTGCATCTCGCCAGTTATCTCATTCTCGTAATCCTTGTCGAGCGTTGACACAATCAGCGAGCCCGGAAGAGCCTCCTCGAAGCCTACACCGCTCAGCTTTACTCCGGATGCGGCAGATACCGAATCGGCGTAGTAATACTTGCTCCCCGCTTCCCGCATCTCCTGCAGGGGCTTGGGCTTGAGCAGGGCCCTTATCCTGCCTATCCCTATGCCGTTTGCGGTGGCGAACGCGACGCTCTCATTGACGCTGAGCTCGCCGCTGTAGAGTATTACGTCTATTGTTGTGCCCAGCCCCCTCTCCTCTTTCTTCTCCAGTATGCTCCCCTTGCCTGGCCCGGATACCTCTACGCTGAGCCTTGCCTCAAGGAAGCGCTGCGTTATGCCCGCTGTGTAGACGAGCAGCTCCGCTATTCCCTCTCCCGTCTTTGCGCTCACGGGCAGTATCGCCACCTCTTTCCTGAAGTCCTTGACGCGGTCGAAGCGCTCGCTCTCGAAACCGAGCTCGCTCAGCTTGCCCACCAGCTCGTACATCTTAGTGTCCAGGGAGGCATCGACGTCTGTTGTCTGCTTCGAAAGAGATTCGGCGAAGCTCATGGTGCGCTGGTTCCTCCAGCCTGTTATCAGGTCTATCTTGTTGGCCGCAACGATGAACGGCGTTTTGTACTCCTTGAGTATGTCTATCGCCTCATACGTCTGGGGCTCGAAGCCCTTGCTTATGTCAACCACGAGTATCGCGAGATCAGCCACAGCGCCTCCGCGCTTCCTGAGATTGGTAAACGCCTCGTGCCCCGGGGTATCGATGAAGAGAAGCGCAGGTATCGTTATCTTGGCGCCGAAGCGCTTGAGCACCGGCCCGGCCACTTCCTCTACCACGTCGAGCGGCACCTCGCTGGCGCCTATGTGCTGGGTTATGCCGCCGGCTTCGCGGCTTGCAACAGCCGTATGCCTCACCGCGTCAAGAAGCGTCGTCTTGCCGTGGTCCACGTGCCCCATAACGCAGATTATCGGTTGCCTGATCATGCGCATCGCCAGAAACAGCAAGCTATAAAGATATTGGACGTATTACCTATAAAGATTGTTGTTGCCCGGCAATTCATACCGCCGCTGAAGCGCGCGGGCTTCCCTGTCGGGTATAGGTGATGCAGATGGAGAGAACTTTGGTTTTAATCAAGCCTGACGGAGTCGGCAGGGGCTTGACCGGCGAAGTGGTAACGCGGTTCGAGCGTGCAGGATTTAGGATAGCGGGCATGAAGATGGTGACGCCTTCCAGGGCGCAGGTGGAGCTCTTCTACCCGACAAACGACGTCTGGTTCGTGCGCGTGGGTGAAAGGAGCGCCAAGACGTTCAGGGAATCGGGGATGAGCGTGGAGGAGAAATTCGGCACAGCGGACGCGGCCAAGATAGGCAGGATGATAAAGGACTGGATAGTCAGGTTCATGACTTCGGGCAGCGTGGTCGCGATGGTGCTGGAGGGAGACAGAGCGGTGGAGAATGCGAGGCGGCTGGTAGGCGAAACAATACCGATAAAGGCGCTCCCTGGAACGATAAGAGGCGACTTCTCGATAGACAGCGTGATACTGGGGAACAGCACCAACAGGCCCATGATGAACGTTGTGCACGCCTCTGAAAGCGTGGACGAGGCAAAACGCGAGATTGGAGTGTGGTTCAAAGAAGCAGAGCTTTTCGAGTACAGAAGGGAGACCGAGGACATTTTTTACAGGGTGTGGTAGATGACAAAAGACTACAGGGAGAGAACGCTAGTGGTAATAAAGCCGGACGCTGTGAAACGGGGGCTTATCGGGGAGATAACGGCCAGGTTCGAGAGGGCTGGACTCAATATGGCTGCTATGAAAATGGTTTGGCTCGGCAAGAAGCAGGTTGATGCGTTCTACCCGAGCGACAAGGAATGGATACTGATGCTTGGAAAGAAGAACACCGCGGCGGCGCGGCTGCGCGGGGAGAAGCTAGGCAGGAGCGAGTGGGAGTACGGCAAGCTTGTCAGGGAATGGCTTCTTGATTATATTTCCTCGGGGCCCTGCATCCCCATGGTGCTTGAGGGAATAGACGCAATATACACGGTAAGGAAGCTGATCGGCCCCACTGACATCGCGCAGGCGCAGCCTGGCACGGTAAGAGGGGACTATTCCACAGACACCATATTCATAGCAGGCAAGGAAGAGCGGGCAAACAGGAACGTGGTGCACGCATCTGGAAACGCGGAAGAGGCGAAGAAAGAGATTGCGTTCTTCTTCTCGAAGAAGGAGCTCGCCTAGGCGCCCATCTGCATCCTGAACTCCTCGCTTATCATCTCCGGGTTCCATGCAGGCTCCCAGACAAGATCAAGGTTCACCTTGCCCACCCCGGCCAGGTTCTCGAGCCTGAGCTCCACGTCCGCGAGTATGACGCTCGTAACCGGGCACATCGGGCTGGTCATGGTGAGCTTTATGTCTATGTCGTTGCTCGCGCTTACCTTTATGTCATAGAGGAGGCCGAGGTCAACCACATTTATGCCTATCTCCGGGTCCACAGTGTTCTTCAGCGCATTTGTTATTTCAGCTATGGTGAGCATTGCCATAATACCTAGTTATACGTACAGGTATAAATTAGTTGCAGAGGAGCGCGCCCCTACCTGCACGTGCCTGATGCGCTGAACCAGCCGCAGTTGCTTGCCGTCTGGCAGGCGTTGCCCCCGGAGTCGATGTTGCTGCTGGTGCTGTTCAGGGAGGTGCCAACGCAGTATACGCTGGCCCTGCTCGAATCCGAGAATATGTCGCTCTGCATGGTGCTGCTTGTGGTGTTGCTCAGATATGCGCCGTAGGCGCTCTTCTGAACGGTGTTGTTGGTTACGGTAGCGGCAGAGACGTCGGAGAAGACGAGCGAGTCTGCGTTGCTGTAGAGCCTGTTGTTGTAAACATCAGCCTCAGTGGTGTTGCTCACTTCTATGCCGTTTGTGCCGTTCTGTATCGTGTTACGATAAATGCTGGAGAACCTGCCGCTGAGCCTTATTGCGTTGCCTGCATACACTATGGTGTTGTTGTATACGCTGGCGTCCTGCCCGTTGCCCTCTATGCCTGTGGTGAAGTTGACGAGCAGGCAGTTGTAGATGCGCACGCCTGCCGCATCAACTATGTTTGCAAACGTGCCTCCTTTTTCCGCATACACTGTATGGCCCGCGCAGTCTATGCTCGTTCCGTTGGCAGAGCCCACGCTGTTTACATACACGCCGAAGCATGTGTCTCCGTTGGTGAAGAACATATCGCGGCTTAACACTATGCTGCTCGGGGAGAAGACAGAGGTGCACGATGTACCCTGCACCACAGGGCTTGTCTCCACCAGCCAGGTGCAGTCGCTCTTGGTTATGCCCGAGTCGACACTTATCGGATTGGAGTAGATGCCTGTGGACGAGCCACTGCAGACGTAATCGCCGGCCTTGTTCGAGTCGGCCGTGTTGTTGTAGACTGTGTTGTTGCGCGAGTTGTCGAAGAGGAAGCCGTAGCCCGGATTGCTAGTCGCGCTGTCGAAGCCTATGTTGTTTAGCGTGGCGTTTATGAAGGCGAAGCCGTATGCGCTGCTCGAGCCTGTGCCTGCGCTGCTGTGCGTGATGCTGCTTGAGGCGAGCCTTGTGAAGTTGAAGCCGTAGGAAGTAGCACCCGATACGTTCAGTGACGAGAAGAGGCTGTCTGAAATGTTGTAGAAGG
The DNA here is from genome assembly GCA_964548595.1 of Microcaldota archaeon. Classification (GTDB taxonomy): domain Archaea; phylum Micrarchaeota; class Micrarchaeia; order Micrarchaeales; family CABMGC01; genus JAJYVH01. The sequence continues at coordinate 31,612 of CAZJQO010000003.1, forward strand.
AGAAGCCGGCCGAGACGCCGCTGAAAGCATCTGACCTGAGGCTCAGGCCCGATGCGTTGCTCGCCTTTATGCCAATTGCAAAATTGCTTGCCGTGCAGTTTGATATGCTGACGTTGCTCTCCCTGCCAACTATGAATGCGCTCCCGGAGCCAGCTCCGCGTATGCTATGGCCGTTGCAGCTCAGCACCACGTTGCTAGTGTCTATCGACATGCACGTGCCGCCCTGCGCCAGCAGGTCCTGGCTGAGCTCGTAGCTGCCCGGCCTGGTTATGGTGCCGCACGAGCTGAGAGGATACACGGAAAGGCTTGGCAGGACCGTCTGCCTGCACGATGAAGAGGCCCAGCTGCACGTGGTTACGCCGCACGAGAAGTCCTGCGCCAGGTCTGTTGTGGAATTGTACGTCGCCGGGGTGCAGTAAAGGTCGGATTTGGTGTTGTTTGCAGCTGCACCCCTGTTGAATACTGCGCCGTAGCCCGAGTTCAGGTAAACGCCATAGCTGTTGTTGTGCGCGCTTATGCCATAGAAGAGCGTGCCAGGAGAAGAGTTCACGTAAAGACCGTAGTCATTGCCAAGCATCATGTCATTGGAAACGCTGCCTGCGCTGGTTCCGTTCAGGAAGAGGCCATAGGCATCGTTGGAGAACAGGGAGTTGCTTACTTGCGGAGACGGCGACGCTGACAGGTACACGCCGTAGGTGTCGTTGCTCAGCACGCAGTCGGAGATGCTGGCACCGGGAACCGGGCCGACAGATATGCCGTAGCTCGAGCCATAGATCTGCTTGCCCGAACACGAGAAGCTCACGTTAGCCGCCAGTATGCGTATGCACGGAACGCCGTTGGAGAGCGCCTGATTGCCGGAATATGCGGATGTGCTTATGTCGCTCGAGAGCACGTAGTTGCCGGCGGCGTAGATGGTGCCGCACGAGCTGACCGGGCCCGGAGAGAGGCTGACGCTCGAGAAGTTGAACGGCGCGTTTGCTTTGCACGAGGCAAAGCCGCAGTAATCGTTGACGGAGCATGTCGAGCCCGTGAATGTTCCTGCGCCCGTTGGCGCGGAAGAGGCGTTGCATAAAAGATCTACCGGATTGCTGGAGAAGACGTCGTTGGAGAAACCGTTACCGGATGCGTCAAGCACAAGGCCGTAGTAGGCATTGCCTGACACTGTATCGTGTGAGAAGCTGTTGCCGCCCCCGCTGGCTACGTAGATGCCGCCCTGCTTGCTCTGCGACACATGCACACCTGTGTCGGCTATGCTGTTGTTGTAAGATGCACGCATGTAGAGGCCCGAAAGAGTGGAGTTGGTGAAGTTGCTGTAAGACAACGCAGAGCTGTTTGTAGAGTTCATGAACACGTCATAGGAGAAGCGCGACACGGTAACGTTGCTTACTGACACGTTGGAAACGCCCTGCAGCAGTATCCCGTAGGAGTATGGCTGAACGTCAGAAAACGGGCCGCTGCCAGTTATGCTGTGGCCCCTGCCATTCAGGGTGACGTCGCTTGCGGCTATTGTTATGCAGGCGCCCGACACTTGCGTGTGGTTTATATTGCCGGCAAGGTAGTAGGAGCCGGGCTTGCTTATGGCGGTGCAGCCGCTGATCTGGGAAACTGTCGCCTGCTGCACGCTTGTGGTGGATGTGGTTGCGGGAACGCCGGTGCTGCTTGTTAGTGCGAGCAGCACAACCGCTATGACCACGATGGCGACCGCCGCAACCGCTACGTTCCTGCGCGATATGCCACCCAGGCCAATTTTGCTTTGCGGCAAAGGTGCGGCGCCAGAAGCCTGAGCCTGGGATGGCTGGTTCTGCACAAAATCAGCTTGTGGCTGCTGCGTACCGTTCCCTTGATTATCCATAAGGCAACCCTGTAGAATACATATTTATTCTATGATATGCTTTTAATACGTAATGCGCCCCAGTAACTCAATGGCAGAGTGACTGCTTCGTAAGCAGTAAGTTGGGGGTTCGAATCCCTCCTGGGGCTGTTGACATTGACACACACTCCCCATCATAGTTATTTATATATATTTCTATACAAATATGCTCATGGGGGAAGAGAAAGCGATCGCTTCGACGGTATTGGACAGGATAAACGCCAGCCGTTCGATATCAAAGGCGAACAAGAAGTACATAAACGATTTCGTCACGTACCTGCTGGCTAGGAACGCGAAGCGGCGCACCGTGGACAAATATGTCTACCACTACGAGAAGATAATGAAGGCGATGGGCGGCGACAAGGACCTCATGAAGGCAGACAAGGAAGAAGTTGAGCGCGCCCTAGCTAAGATAAATGCTCTGAAGCTGAGCGATGAGGAGAAGCGCAAGGTAAGGGTTACGGTAAAGGTGCTGTACAAGCACTTCCTGGGCGAGGGTGACTACTATCCAAGGCAGGTCGCGTGGATACGCACCGGCGGCTCCAGGAACAGGATGCTGCCGCAAGATTTGCTGAGCGAGGCCGACGTGCTCAAGCTGATAGAATCGGGAAGGGACATACGCGACAAGGCGCTCGTGGCCCTGCTCTTCGACACCGGCATGCGCATAGGCGAGCTCGCGGGGCTGCGGAAGAAGGACATAGACCTGGATTCAGAGCCGGCGCACGTGACGGTAAGCGGCAAGACCGGCATGAGGAAGGTGCCGATACTCTTCAGCGCGCCGTACGTGACGCAATACCTCGGAACGCTCAAGAACGCGAAGCCCGACGACTCGATCTGGCTCGCGATAGGCACATGGGGCAACACGGGCAAGCAGATAGGATCCGATGGGATAAGGCAGATGCTCAAGAGGCTCGGCAAGAAGGCGAAGATAGGCAAGAGAGTATATCCGCACCTGTTCCGCCACAGTCGGGCCACCTACTACGCCAACAGGCTGACGGAGCAGCAGCTCAAGTCGTTCTTCGGCTGGACCGGCGACAGTAGGATGGTCAGCACCTACGTGCACATGAGCGGCCGCGACATAGACGACGCGGTGCTGCAGGCGTACGGGAAGAAACCAAAGGAGGCGATGGCTCCGAAGCTCACGGAGAAGATATGCCCGAGGTGCAGGTACGCGAACGGCATCGATTTCCTGCACTGCCAGAGGTGCGGGGCGCCGCTCGACATGGGCTCTGTGCTGAAGGAGACGGAGGTCACCGGGACTCTCAAGGAGGAGATATTCGAGACGCTAAAGGATCCGAAGTTCCAGAGGGAAATACTGAAGGATGTGGAGAAGAGGATGAAGAAGAGGAAGGGGAATTGAATGGACGTTGGATTCCACAGGAGCCTGCTGCCGATAAGCAGCGTCAGTCTGCTTGGAACATGCGAAACAAGGTTCATGGAGAACGTAGAGGGCAGGCAGAAGGTAACAAAGCAGATGAAGGTAGGCAAGGTTATGCACGAGAGGCTTGCCGCGCCGCTGCCAAAGATAACGTTCGAGGAGGTAATAGACAAGATAAGGAGCGGAGGGACCGGAGGCGTCAGGGAGCTGCCGGTCACGGATGGCAAGCACAAGCTGGTGGGCAGGATAGACCAGCTCGAGCTGATGGGCATGAACGGGAATCACAGGAATGAGAGCGTGATAGTGGACGACAAGTACCCGAAGAGGCCGTATACGCAGATGCCGCTATACCAGAAGCTGCAGCTCTCGGCCTATGCCACGGCTGTGGACAACTCCGACAAGCTCGGCGGCATATGCGAGGTGATAGGAGTAAGACTTACATACAGAGAGGTCGGCACCCATAGAGTGCTGGGAAACTTCGGCATCGAGGGGAAGGCGCTTGACACCTGCAAGGATCATGTCGGCATCGCCGCGGACATGGCATGGAAGCTGTACAACAGGGAGAAGGAGCCGGAGCACAGGAGGTTCGACGTGGGAAGCGGGGAATGGATAGGGTGCTATTGCAGCGTCACGTCAGCTTTCTAGCGCAGAAAGGTAAAGGT
>CAZJQO010000004.1:0-15495 GCA_964548595.1 Microcaldota archaeon
AGGCGGGAGTGCTCATAATCAACGAGGACCTTGAGCTTCACAAGATAACATACAGGTGCGGGGTATGTGGAAAGACACTGGAGAAGGTAGAGAAGGGCACGGAGCGCACCGCTGCGCATGACGACGGCGGCACGCTCACCATAGTGGCTGACAGGGACGCGATAGAGGAGCTCCTTGACATGGCAGACGCGAACGGCACCGAGGTGGTTTTCGTGTCTGACGAGAGCTCGCTCGGCAAGGAATTTATGATGGGGTTCCAGGGCATCGGCGCCATTCTGAGGTACAAGTGAATGCCACTACTCGCGCGCCCGAGGATTGTTTTTAAAGCATGAACATTGGAATAAATGCTGCACTTTTCAGGTGTTCTATTGGGGGTAAGGGCATTCAGTCTCTACGACGTCGAGCAGTTCATACGCGAAGCAGGCGCTGAGCGCGTGGGCGAGGATGCTGTGGTGGATTTGGAACGCGAGCTTGAGAAGCTTACCGAGGTAATGACAAAGAAGCTCAGGCTGTATGCGGAGCATGCTGGCAGGAGCAAGGTGATAAGGAAGGACGACGTCCTTCTGCTAAGGCGTTCGCGAGCCTACAAGAGGCCTGCAAACTTCATACCGAACGCGAGCAGCACGAAGGCTACTTCTATCAGCGACAGGTAAAGCGCTATCTCCTTCTCGTTCACCCTCTTGATCCTCATCACGAAGTGCGTCAAGCTGTATATCTTCTTGCCGTAAGGCGCCTCGAACGTGCCGTCGCTCCTCCTCTTCCCCACGTCAGTTACGTTGAACTTCCTGCGCAGGTGCAAGAAGAACTCTATGAACCAGGGTATGAATATTATCACTCCGAACGCCTCGGCATTGCCTAGCGCCATTATTGCTATGAGCGAGGCGCCTACCGCATACGTGAAGCTATCCCCGGGTATTATCGAGGCCCTGTATTTGTTGAATAGCAGCAGCGCTGCCGCACCGGCGAAGAGCAACGCGGACAGGAACGCACCCGCATAGTTGCCGAAGAGCAGCGAGTAGATCAGAAGCCCAAGCGCTAGTACAGCACCCGTACCTGTCTGCACGCCGTCGTAACCGCCGAGCAGGTTGAACGCGTTGGAGACGAATATAATCGCTATGGGCAGCACCAAGAGCGGATAGAATATGCCAAGGTTCACGGCTCCGATGAGGGGCACAACGACCGTGCTTACTCCTGCATTTACCGCCACTAGCGGCAGTGCGCCTATTATTGTAAGCAGCGGCTTCTGCCATTTCTTCAGGCCTACCTTGGTGTCGAGCAGGTCTGTGGTCATTACCTTCTTCATCTTTATGTTCAGGTCGTCAAGGAAGCCCACCATGGCTATCATGATTACAGAAAGCGCGACTGCAAGCAGCTCGTAGACGCTAACCACCGGCGTGAACACGAAGCTGGCGCCGAAAACGTACATGAGTATGCCAACAACTATTCCGAACGCCACAGCAATGCCTCCGCTGGCTGGCAGTTTTAGCGGTTTTTCCTTGTTTTTATCTTCCACCACTATGCCGGCCGACCTCAGGTAGCCCCTGAGGAACCAGATGCTGACCAGCGTAACTACGAATGATACGAGCGCAGGTATTATCACTGTCTGGAACGTGTGGTATGCCATGCTAGCATTTCTCTCGGCAGCATTAAAAGCGTTGTGCACACGCCAAAAGCTTTATGTATTGTGTTTGCAAAGTCCAAGAGATGCTACCGCCACTGCTGCCCGTCTATACGGCCTTCGTGCTGCTCCTGTTCCTGGGGCTGCTGGCGCTTGACGCCAGGGGGCTCTTCCTGGCGAGGAAAGCTGAGCCGGTGAAGAAGGCGAGCTACGAGCCGCGCACGCTTGTTATGATGCCCTGCAAGGGCAGCGACATAGGGTTATACTACAACCTGAGGGCGGCGAGCAGGCAGGACTACAGGAACTACAAGTTCGTTGCGATACTCGAGAGAGGTGACAGCGCGCACAGGGTGGTGGCCAGGGCGAGGGTGGAGCACATAGACTCCAGCGCCAGGTGCGCGAAGTGCAGCGGCAAGGTGAGGGCGCTTGCGAGCGCCATGGAGCGCTTCCGCGGCTACGACATTTACGTTGTCCTGGACTCCGATGAGCTCGTGGCGCGCGACTGGCTTGGCAGGCTTGTTGCGCCGCTGGCCGACAAGCGCATAGGCGCTTCGGTGATGTTTCCGCTGTTCAAACCGCTATCTGCAGGCTTCTGGTCGCATGCCAAGCAGATATGGGGCTTCGTGGGCCAGAGCCTGATGGAATCTGGCATGACCCGCTTCGTTGACGGCGGCTCGTTCGCTTTCAGGGCAAGGCTGATGGACAGGAAGGCGCTTTCTTTCTTCAAAAACTCAAGGTACTCGATTTCCGACGACATATGCATAAACATGATAGTGCGCCGGAGCGGACTCGGCATAGCCTACGACAGCAGCCACCATCCGGTAACTTACGTGAGCGAAAGATTCCAGACCTTCTGGGAGTGGGCCAACAGGCAGACAGCACTTGTGCTCTTCGCCAGCAGGCGCACGCTCTACTACGGCCTCGCCTACTACATTTCGGAGGCGCTTGTATTCGCGACAGGTGTGGCCGGCGCAATACTCGTGTCCCCGTTCTTTCTGCTCCTGCTCGCGCACGCTGCGATAAGCTTCGCGAAGAACGAGGGCAGGATAGGAAAAGACGAAGCAAAAGTGACAACAGCGGTAGTAACAGCGGCTATGCCTTTCATATACGTGGCCAATCTTGCTTTCGCGAGCCGGGCAAGGAGTATAAGGTGGCGCGGCAGGGAGTACAGGCTGGGCGATTAGGAAAGCGAATCGAGCAGCCTTATGTTCGCCTCTATGAATTCCAATGTTTGCTTTGCGGTAGGCTCAACCACGCTGCCCTTTGGCACGTTGCGCTTCATGAAGCCCGATATCTCATGCATCGCTTCCCTGTCGCGCTGGAACGCAAGGGGCCTGATGAAGTAGCGCAGCAGCAGAGTGCCCGGCGGGTACCTCTCGCTAAGCATGCTCCAGTTCTTCTCCACCCATTTCCAGATTATGCGCTGCGCGGCTGGATTCGACGCTGCGCCTGCTATTATAATCATGGTGTCCTGGTACCTCACTTCTTTTGATATAGAGAACTCGAGCGCCTTTGAAACTAGCTCTGGCGCACGGAACCTGCCGAGCGCTGAAAGGTACCTTAGCTTGTCATCCGGCACTTTCTCCCTGACGTACATGCCCCTTATCTTCTCGAAATCCTCTGGCGTGCCACTCCACGCTACATTTGCAAGTACGGCGCCTTTTATGTCAGAGCTTATTTTCTTCCTGCCTGACGCAAGGGCTGAAAAGAGCTCGCGCGACACACGAATCGCCTGCGCGTCGCCTATGCGCCCAAGCGCGGAGAGCACCGCACTGCGCAGAAGTGCATCGGTGCTCTTCTCCCCTTTCCTGCCCTCCACTCCCAGCTTGGCAAACAACCCAACGCATATGTCTGAAATGCACTTCTCGACTCGCTTCTCGTAGCTGGTGCCGGAGAGCACGAGGTACAGCCACACAAGGTGCCCTATTATGCTGACGTTGGCGGGATAGCTGCACGAGACGCAGTACCTGGAGACGAAAGAGAGGTACCGGGCCAGCGGAAGTGAGCCTGCCCTTAGCAGCGCTGACATGTCATCTTCGACTCCGAATTCGTCTGCCGGAGAGAGCCGGTTGTGCAGCATCGCATCCCCCAGTGCCTCGGTAAGCTTGTCGTCGTACTGCACCCTGTAGAATCCTTTCTGGCCCAGATTCAGCTTCAGATATTTGGCAACCTTCCCTGCCTTAACCACCGCCGGCTCGCGCCCAAGCAGCAGGCTGCGCTCCTTCCCGTCAAGCACATAGTGCACCGGTATGGGCCATGAACCTGCACCGCCACCGCCGTTGTTAAGCATAAACCTCCTCTGGGTGAGCCTTACGCCTTTGCCCGTTAGCTTTGCGCTGACTATAGGGTAGCCCGGTTTGCTTATCCAGTAACTTGCAACATCATCTATGCTCATCGGCTCTCTCTCCACATGGCTCGCCTCTCCTATCGCTTTCCAAAGGTCGTGCTTCGTTGCGTTGGCGTACGAGTGCGCCTTCAGGTAGTTGTGCAGTCCCTTTCTGAAACTAGCCTCGCTGACATAATCCTCGAGCATGCGGAGCACAGAACTTCCCTTCTCGTAGCTTATGCTGTCGAATAGCGCGCTTATGCTGTCCGGGTCAGCAACGCTGACGCTTATCGGGTGCGTGCTCCTGAGCTGGTCCTCTGAGAAGGCAGCGCTCATGCCGCTCAGGGTATACTCGCACAGGTTCCTGTCTATCGTCCATTCCTGGAACACGCTCGCGAGCGCCTTGTTGCTCATGAAGGTGGCGAAGCTCTCGTTCAGCCAGATGTCGTCCCACCACGCCATTGTCACCAGGTCGCCGAACCACTGGTGTGCCAGCTCGTGCGCTATCACGCTCGCGATGCCCTGCTTCACTTCGATCGCGGTGTTGGCATCGCCAAGGAACCTGGCTTCCCTGAATGTTATGGCGCCCCAGTTCTCCATCGCTCCGACAGCAAAATCCGGTATTGCGAGCAGGTGCAGCTTCGGCAGCGGATAGTCTATGCCAAAATATTTCTCGTAGAAGCCAACGAACCTGGCCGCATAATCGGCCGGCAGCTGCGCAAGCTTCTGCTTGCCCCTGGTAGCCGCGGCCTCTATGCGTATGCCGTTAACGCTCGACTTTGCGAACCCGAACGAGCCTATGCCTATGTAAAGGAGATAGGTGCTCATGCGCGGCGTCTCTGCAAACACAACCCTCTTCTTGCCTCCGGCCAGCCGCTTCACAGACTCGATTGGCGTGTTCGAGATGCACTGCTGGCCCCTGCCTACAACAAGCGAGAGCCTGAAGCGCGCCTTCAGCGCGGGCTCGTCGAAGCACGGGAAGCACCTCCTCGCATCCACCGGCTCGAACTGTGTTGTCAGCACGTACTTCCTGCCCTTGCCGGAGCCATAGACGCTCCTGTAGAAGCCATGAAGCTTCTTGTTGTTTATGCCGGTGAAGCTTATCCTTAGCACCGCGCTGCCTGAAATTTTCCTAGGGAGCAGGAGCGCGACACGCTCCGTCTTGGGCAGGCCGAGCACCCTTGCCCTCTGCTGCGAGCCGTTGGCAAGCACAGCCGCGCCCCCTATCCTGAGCTCTGCTGCATTGAGCTCTATCCTGCTTGTTGCTTTCCCTATACCTACCTCTATCTCCTCCCTGCCCGAGAACCTGAAGCCCTTCAGCGGCTCGATCTCAAGCGTGTAGCGCTGCGGAATGACGTTGGTCCCAAGAGTGGCGCGCTTCTCAGCCATGCATCGTCACTTCGCCGAGTTCAGGAACTGCAGTATCTCTCCCGCGTGCTGCTTTGGGCTCACCTTGTCGTAAACCTTTGCTATGTTGGCTCTGCCATCTATCACGAAGGTCTTGCGCAACGTGCCTATCCCGAATATGCCCCTGCTGCCGTACGCTCCGTATCCCCTTATCACCTTACTCCCGGGATCGGAGAGCAGAAGGAAGTTGAGCCCGTACTTGTCCCTGAACTTCCCGTGAGACTCAATTTTATCGTTGCTTACGCCCACGACCTCGGCGCCCCTCTTCCTTATCTCGCTTACAGAGTCCCTGAAGCCGCAAGCCTCGGCCGTGCAGCCTGGCGTGTCGTCCCTAGGATAGAAATAGAGCACAAGATACCTGCCCTTGAACTCCTCCAGGCTATGCCTCTTCCCGTCGCTTCCCTCCAGATCGAAATCAGGAGCCCTGTCACCCTCGGCCACCATAGAATCCAATGCGATATCACACTCAAGGTTAAAATACCTACAGCGGAGAAGTAATAGCATGCTAGATCTAGCGAGGCTGCTGGGCTTCGGGAAGAATCAGAAAGTGCCGAGCACAAGCATAACAGTGATAAACATAACATACATGGGCGACAGGCACAGCCTCAACGGCATGCAGGTGGGCGGCGGCGTCTTCGAGGTCAAAATACCGTTCAAGAACAAGACGGGCAGCGACATGCTTTCGGACGAGGTGAAGAGGCCGGACCTTAGGATAGAGAGTGCAAGTGTCAGCCAGCCTTTCGAGCTTGCCGACGTGAAACCTGCGCTGCCCATAGCCGTGAAGTACATGCAGAGCGTGGAGCTTACACTTAGTCTACGCGCTCCGAAGGTGCCGTATACCGGGCCGATAAGCATAACGCTGAATGAGAAGAGCTCAAGCGTGGTGAGGCTTGAGATAAGCAAGATGGTGGCGATGCGCAACGGCAAGAGCTTCAACCTGGAGGACGAGCCTAGCGTGGCGAGCGCGCAGAAGGGGCAGGTGCTGAGGCGCGACGTGCAGCTCTACAGGTTCATGAAGTTCGGCGACAAAGTGAGCGGCATAAGTGTGAATAAGCCGTTTGCCATGGCAGGCTCTGAACCGAAGGCGCCGTTCGCCATAGACAAGCCGGACAGCTACATAGCAAGCATCTACATACTCGCGCCCGATTACGGCTACGCGGGCCCGCTTGAGCTCACCTTCGAGTAACGCATCACTCCAGAGATTTCCAGAGGCGCCAGAAGCTGCGCCGCATGGCCTCCACTTCGTCTTGGTCGGTGACGACGTGCACCTTCTCTATGTTCTTGTGCATGCCAGCGTATGTGAGGTTTGCAGAACCCTCCGCGGCAGTGCCTTCGCCAACATACATCTTGATGTGCACGAAACTTTTGGGCACCTTGAGCCTCACGCCGCTCCTGTGGCTGAGCGCAAACCAGACGACATAAACGGATATCAGCAGCGAGGCTACGGCAACGGGCACGTTGAAGATGCCGAGCTGCAGCATCAGCGCATTTATGGCTGCAAGTACGAAAACAGCCAATGCGGCATCGCCTATCCTGCTTCCCTTCAGCTTCTTCGCCGTCCTGTAGTGTATTGACGACGATATCACATACACCCTTCTCTTCGACGAATGCGAGGCCAGGTAGGAGGCATAATAATCGTCTATGTATGGCGAGATTATCAGCAGCTCCCCTGAACTGTGCAGTATGGGCTCCACCTGCCTGTAGGAACCGCTGCCGTAATACGCACCCCCGCCGCCTTTGCCCAGCTCCATGCTTTTATTGTTTTCCTTCTGATTAAAGTTAATGCAGGTAAGACCGGGCAGGGCAGGGAGCACGCCACAGCCGAGCAAGCATCACTCCAGAGCGAGCATGCTCTCGAACTTCATACTCGGCAGCCAAGACGGCCTTGTCAACGTGCTCGGCATAGTGCTTGGAGTGAGCGTAGCAACCAGCAGCGTGCGCATACTCTTCATAGCTGGCCTTGCAGCGCTTGCGGCAGAGTCCATCTCCATGGGAGCAGTGGCATACACCTCTACGCTTGCAAGAAGGAAGTACTACGCAAAGCAGCTCGGGGTGGAGAAGGATGAGATAAGGCGCACACCGAACGCGGAGCGTGCCGAGGTCAAGACAATACTCGACGGGTGGGGCTACAAGGGCAGGGCGCTCTCAGACCTGACCGACAGGATAGTGGCAAACCCCAGGGCCTGGCTCGAGTTCATGATGTCCTACGAGCTTAACCTGGAACGCGTGCACAAATCAGAACCGCTCAGAAACGCGCTTGTGGTCGGCGCTTCTACAGTATTTGGCTCGGCCATACCGCTCATCCCATTCCTCTTCCTTTCAGGCAACTTCTCAACTGCTGCCTACACCGCCATAGCCGCGAGCGGCATAACGCTGTTCCTCGTAGGCTACTACGAAGCCAAGCTCACCGTCGGCTCGCTGGTATGGACAGGCGTGAAGCTTGCGTTGATAGGCCTTGTGGCGGGCCTGGCGGGCTACGTGATAGGCAGGCTCCTGGGCGCGCCGGTGTAGCCGGCGCTGAATGAAAAGCAATAAGAAGCTAATTAGCCTATGCCATTCAATGAGCAAGAGTGACAATGGGAGCATGCCGCATTCTGCGCTGCTGCGCCTCCTGAGCACTGACGCAAGGATAAGCGTCAACGACCTTGCTGACAAGCTCAACACGAGCAAGGCCAGCGCCTTCTCGCTGATTGCAGAGGCGGTTAGGGAGCGCTCGCTGCGCTTCGTGCCCGAGATAAGCATAGACAAGGTGTGGAAGTGGGAGTTCATAAAGAGGGCAAGGGTCAGGACGAAGCGAGGCATACTCGCCGAGGCTGTCGACGAGCTGCCGGCCACAGGCTTCGGGGAGTACATCATATTCATAAAGTTCAAGGGAGGCAGGCCGAATGATGCCGACATAGAGAAGGCGATAGGCAACACGTACTCTGCGCAGTTCGCTGCAAGGCTGCAGGGCGAAAGCGACCTGTTCATATACGCGGTTGACAGGAGCTACGACGACATACTGCGCTTCATCGAAGGCATGAGCAAGAAACTCGGCCATTACAGGATGCTTACCAGCATAACCAGGGTATGGAACACGTTCGGCTTCTTCCCTCCCAGCGACCAGCTGATAGGGCAGCTCGACATCTTCGACACTTACAAGAAGCTGCTCATAGGCCTCAACGGAAACGGCAGGGGCACGTTCACAGAGATAGGCAACAAGTTTCACCAGGGCGCGGCGCAGATGCTTTACGCGTACGACAGGCTGGTCAAGACAGAGATACTGAAACGAGTGACCTATTTCGAGTCGCTACAAGGCAGGCAGGCTGTGGTGATAACGGCCAGGACAACGGACGCAGCTGGCTTCGCTGACGCAAAGAGCGCGTGGTTCGCCAGCCTTGTCAGGGAGTACGAGAAGAAGGAGAACGAGTGCATCTACATGTGCGACACGCCGAGCCCGCTGGGCACGCTTGTGATAGCCGGCTTCGACGGAAAGAAGGCAATGGCGCGCTTCATCGCTTCCATGCGCGGCACGCTGACCAAGAGCGAGATAAGCTACATGCAGATAGCCAAGGTCCTGCGCGGCAGCCTGGGCGTAAGGAACTTCGACATGCGCAAGACGCAGCAGTACAGGCACCTTGAGAGGAACAAGCTCGCGCCCGAGGAGCCGCAGCCTGTGGAGCCTGTGGAGAATCCAGATGCCGTCTGGCCCTGAGCCGGATCGGAAAGGAATGCTTGCGTGCAAAGGTACCGAAGCCCGGAATGCGCATAATCCGATATCCTCCCGCGAATCGGGTTGACACAACAGAGCCGAAAGAGTAATAAGCGGGCTTTCCGTCAAGATAGTGGTGCATCGGGATGCCGAGCAAGATAAGGTGTGCGCACATACTCGTCAGGAACGAGATCCAGGCAAAGGAAGTACTGGAGAAGCTGGGCAAGGGCGAGAAGTTCGCAAATCTCGCCAGGCAGTACTCTATCGACGGATCTGCCAAGAAGGGTGGCGATCTTGGTCTTTTCTCAAGGGGCCAGATGGTCAGGGAATTCGAGAACGCTGCGTTTGGGCTGCAGAAAGGCCAGGTGTCTGGCATAGTCAGGACGCAGTTCGGCTACCACATAATCAAGCGGCTGGAATAGACTGCAAAACAACCAGATTCCACAGATTCGTGGAAACCGCCCAGCAAAGAGGATTGGTCTCTTCTGCTATCTGCAGTTCGTTGCCGGCAGCCGCCCGGTCAGGCTGCGGGTGCTGAAAGGATGCTTGGCGGCAAACAACGGCGCAGCAATCCGTTTCTACTCCAGCTTGCCCTGCTCCTTCGTGTACAGTATGAGCTCCGGGTGCCTCCTCGGCATCGGGTTGGCCCTTATGCCGTATATCGCCTTCACGCCTTTCTCCAGCGAGAGCTCCACGAGCCTCTGCGTTATCACGCCGTCGAGCACCACTGCGTAGACGCTCCTCGCGTCCTGCAGCGTTGCAAGCAGCTCCCTTATGGGCACCTCGGTCAATACACGGCCGTCAGAAGCGTAGATCCTGCTCCTGAGCGTGCCTGAAAGCTCAACAAGGCCGTTGGCCAGCTGTGCAAGCAGCGCGCTCTCGAGCACAGGTCTTGACTGCTGCTCGCGCTCCGCAGGCTTCAGGGGCGAGGGCTCCATCTTCTGGAGCGAAGCCTGCTGCTCCTCCTCATACTGCCTTATGTCCCTTATCGTCACCGCCTCATCTGACGCCGGCCCGGGCGTTGGCTCAGGCACAGCACCGAGGACGCTGGGCCTTGGCGCGCTCTGGGGCTGCTGCTGTGGCTGCTGCTGCATAGGAGCCCTGTACTCCTGCTGACTCTGCTGCTGCTGAGGCTGCTGCTGCCCCTGCCTCTGGTCGAACCTGTTGTTCCTGTCGTGCTTGGCGCGTTCTGTGCCAAGGTACTGGTCTATCGGGATTCTGGACCTGAGCGACTTTATTATCTCCTTCCTGGTAAGCTCCTCCACTTCCTTGCCGTCAGGGGCCCTGGCGACGAAGTCTATGTCTATCGAGTTGAGCAACGACCTCACTATCATCTCTCCGCCCCTGTCTCCGTCGGTAAACACGGTAACTTCCTTCTCGCTGGCCAGCTTCACTATCGTCTTGGGTATGGTAGCTGTGGCGCCGCCTACGGCTATCGCGTTGGCTATGTCGTTCCTGAGCAGGTTGATTACGTCAGCCCGGCCCTCTACCAGTATCACGTCTGCGCTAGCGGCTATGTCGGGCCCTGCGGGCAGTTTGTCTGTCCCGTATTCAGTTATCTCGCTGCTCTTGACCTCGTTCTGCACCATCTCAGCAAGCTCCCTGCTGTCCGGTATCTCCGTGGTAAGCAGCTGCTTTATCAGGCTCTTGGCGCGCTCCACTATCTTCTTGCGCTTGTCGGCCCTTGTGTCCTCGACCTTCTCGACCATGAACTGCGCGTCGAAGGGGCCCACCCGGTCAACAGCCTCTATCGCCGCTCCCAGTATGCACGTTTCGACTCTTGCAAGAGAAGCGGGAAGGTAGAGCCTGCCGTATGTCTTGCTGCCTGATTGATTCACTTCGATCTCTATCCTGCCTATCTTGCCGTTCTTCTGCAGCTCCCTCAGGTCCAGCTCGTCGCCCAGCAGGCCCTCGGTCTGTCCGAATACAGCCCCTATTATGTCAGGCTTCTCGACCAGCCCGTCTATGCTGAATTTTGAAACCACCATATACTTTACTATGTCCAAATACGTTTTCGCCATTCTACTCATCTTTTCTTGTTTCCGATCACAGGCCAGAGCTTCCGGCAACTGCAGCGGCGCATGGCGCATGCTTAAAAACAGCGTAATGCCTGCCCTGCCGCACTTAGCTCACCCGCGCAGCCATTGCTAACGGTATGCATGCAAAAGGAGCGGTTCCGCACCACAGAAAGAGCGAAAAACTGCGATCAGCACGATATCACTCAGCAAATGAAGCTGTATATGCTTAATTGGGCTGGAAAGCATTAAATATGTTCTGCATGAGTAAGGTAAAAGGCGACTTTTTGGCCAGGTACGACAAGGGCGCGAGGAGCGAAAGGGAGCTCCTGGGCATACTTTCCCAGGCGGGCTTCTCAGTGCTCAGATCAGCGGGATCAGGAGTAAACGCGCTCAGCCCCGACCTGATGGCTGTAAGGAATGGCAGGGTACTGGCGATAGAGTGCAAGGCCTGGAACAGGGGCAGCATCTCCCTGGATCCGGACCAGTACGAGAAGCTGGTTGAGTGGAAGGCGAACACGCGGTTCCCCACGCTGGTCGCATGGCGTATGAACGGCGCCGGTTGGTTCTTCATAGAGCTCGAGGAGTTCACCAAGGGCAGGAGCAACTGGAACATAACGAAGAGGAAGGTGCTGGGCCTGAACCGCAAGCTCGACGACGTCATCGGCGGGCAAAAACAAAACGCCACCCGCTGATTCACTCGTGTTTCAGCAGATTTACCAGATATCGTGCGGATCAGGACAGGTCTACCGCTACAGGGCACTCGCCGAAGTAAGCAGCGTTGCCGTAGACGTAGAACTTGTAGGTCTGCGTCAGCGTGCGGTTGCTGACGCTCGCGTTGAGGTACACGGCTGGCTCGCTGCCTATCATGCTGAGGCAGTTGGCGGTGGTATTGGTGGCCACAGAGAGGGTATGGCCCAGGCCGCCTATGGGATACGTGCACGCAGTCTGGTTCATCACATAATAGCCTATACTGCTCGCGTTCCTGTGCTGCGCCACCACGTAGATAAGGGTGTCGGCGCAGTTCGACTCTGCGCCCAGCAACGTGGAGTTGGTGTAGGTCACCACTATGGCCACCTTCGGCGCGGAGGCGAAGTTGGACTTGAAGGTGGAGAAAGGCACGGTGAGCGACGGCAGGAGCACCAGGTAGAATACGGCGAAGACAACCACCAGAAGCACAGCAACTATTATGGCGGTGCGCACATTGCTGTTGAGCAGCTGCCTGCTCTTCCTCTGCCCCTCGCCGGCTTTCTGGGGCCTGGCTTTCGCTGCCTGCTGTCCATCCATGTTCCTGTCGCTTTCTTTCTTTGCCATAGTAAACACTCAGCTGAGAAGAAGACTTGCGTAGCAGGCATTCATAACGCTTTCGTTGCCACCGAGGCTAAGCACTGTGCCGTAGAGCGAGTAGAGCGAGACGCTGCTCGTATTGGTGTTGGTAAGCACTATCACAGGCGCGTTGTGCGTAGCGTAGTAGTTAAGGCAGCCGCCTACCGTGCCAGTGGCGTTGCCCACCCTGCATATTCCGTTGGAGAAAGTGGCCACTACAGGAGTCTTGCCAGCCGCGGTAATGGCAGCGCTGAGCCTGCTCGCACACGTATACTGGCTCAGGCTGGAACTCGGCGTGTTGTTCAGCGCAACCACGACGCTGCCAGCTCCCGCATAGGCGTTGGAGAAGGCCCCGAACGGCGCAGATGAGTTGGCGTAGGAGAGCAGCACGTATGTGAAGACCACGTACAGGACAAGGAGAGCTACCGCAAGCCTGAAGACGTTGCTCCAGTTGTGCCTTGTGCGCTCGTTGTTGAGTATCTTGCGCCTGATGTGCATGTAGTTGCGATAGAGGAAAAGGAGCAGCAGCAGCACCAAGCCTATGATAAGCGAGAGCAGCGAGCCGAAGAGCGGCGCAAGCGCTACAGAGCTGCTGTAGCTAGTGCCGAGCGCAGATGCCATCGCTTCTATGAAGCCGGAGTCGAACCACCGAGCGAACTCCACAAGGCTCAGCGAGTATGCCGAATAAGCAGAGAGCATGGAAGCGACGTGCTTGGCCTCGACGGCTATGCTCGTGATGTTCAGGACACCACGCTGCGCTGTCAGCTCGTTGTTTATGCTTGCCTGCAGCAGGGCCGCGCTAGCGATCTGGCCCGATAGCTGGCTGTTATCAGCCTGCAGCTCCAGCAGCTTCGCAGTGTTGTTCCTGGCAAAGGAGAGGGCAGCGGAATACGACTGGTTTATGGAAACGAAGTACGCTGAAAGAGAAGAGTACTGCAGCGACAGCGTCTCGTTGACCCTGCTGAAGTTCTCTGAGAGATAATTGGCTGTTGCGTTCCTGTAGGTGCTCTCCAGCGCCAGAAGCATGCCAGTAAGCCCTGTGTCGTTGACATGCGAGAGAAGCGAGGCTGTGCCGTTCACAAGCGCGCCGTAGCCCGGCACCGCGCTGCTCAGGACAGCGTCAAGCTGCGCGCGCCTCTGGCTCGAGAGCACCGGGCCTATGTAAACATTTTCCTTAGTGCTAACGTTGGCGGCATATGACAGAAGCTGATTGCTCGAGACAGGAATTGCGCCCATGCCGTTTATCATCAGCTGCATGCCTGAAAGATCGGTGTAGCTGTAGTTGGTGGCTGCGCAGTAATCTGACATGCTGCAGTACCACGGGGCTACGTTGACGTTGGCGTAGTTTATGCAGCCGGCTATCTCGCTGTTGGTTACGTTGCTTGGGGTCGGGAATACGGAATCGGTTGGCAGAGTGCGCGTCACGCTGCTTATGTTCGAATAGGCTGCGTTGATCTGCGCTATCTTCTGCTGCGCGTTGCTTGCGTTTATGCCGTTGATCGCTGAGTAGAAAGCGGCTGTGCTGGAGTTCAGCTCCGCTGAGAGGCTGCCAAGCTGGATTATGCCGAGGCCGAAGGGCTGCGACGGGCCGCCGAATGCGCTAAGCGCATGGGAGCAGCCTGGCACAGCCTGGCACGCTTCGCATCCGTTTGCGAGCGTGCAGGTAAGCCCCGACTTCAGGCCTGTTTCTGAGAGGCACGCGTTATACGACGCTGCTCCGCTGCCGAGATAATCCTGCATGGAGGCCCGAAGGAGGGTGAAGTTGTATGAGGCAAGCGACTGCTTTATGGTGTAGTTCCTGATTATGCCGTATATGCTGGTTGTGTTGAGCACTATCGAATATGGCGTGCTGCTTGCGTTGACCAGAAAGTAAAGGGAGCCGGAGCTGGAGTAGAGCGCCACGTACGAATCGCCGGAATAATTGAGCGCCACCGGCTTCAGGGAAGCGACCAGCTGCGATGACACGTTGTAGCCTGCGAGCAGCGAATTGACGTCTGAGCCGGAGTAGGCCGATGCTATGTATGGGGTAACGAGCACCAGCAGCAATGCACCAAGAAGCAGGCTGCTTTTCATAGAGGCACGCAAGTATAGCTACGAAAAGGCTTATATAAATTCAGGCAGAGCGAGGAAGCAGATGCTTCGCGGAATGCCGAAGCGCTTTGGGCTTTGTCTAACGTCGATATTATGCTTTAAAAGCGTGAGTTACGAAACAACCCCATGGAGAATCAAAAGAACACCAGCGAGACCAGTATGGTGAAGGAGGACAAGGGAACCGGCTATGGCAAAATACCTAAGTCTGCCGCCCAGCCAGTGGACCGCTTCGAACAGAACCTGATGGTTCCTCTTTGCGAGGAGAGCAGGAAGGCGCTCTTTGGAAGCGAGAGGAAGCAGTTTCCCGATCTGCAGACAGCCGTGAGAGACGGAAAGGCACGAACGGAGACACATGATGGCATGGCGGAAGAGGCATCGCTCGTGCAGGCCGAGAAAGAGCCGATGAGGCAGGATGGTATCTGATGGCGATTGGCACCAGGAGCGAAGAAGAGCTGTTCAATAGGGCCAAAGCGATCTACGCGCTCGAGGACGGGTTCCTCTTCAGAAACCCAGAGGAGCGGGCGTGCGTGACTGTGCTGGAGCGGTACGACAAGGATTTCGAGAAGGGGGCGGAGGGCAGGCAGACGCTTAGGAAGTGCATAGTTGCGTTGGAGAGGCACAGAGAGGATGAGGGACGTGCAATCGAAGCGCGCATGGGCGAGAAAAAGGAAGGATTCACGCCCAATTATAATAATACTTGGCTCTAACTCATTGGAGCTGGAAATCACACACGCCTCAGCGGTGGGAGCGTGCCACGCAGCATAAAATCTGCATTCTCATCAAAAGGAAAAAAGAGGAAAAGGGAGGCAAAAGCCTCCCTTTCAACCGTAAGTTGCTACAGTGTTGCTGCCGAGCTTATGAGCTTGCCTGCGAGAGCAGCGCCTGTATGAACTGGTTGCCCGCGGTTACCGTCTGGTTTGCGCTGTAACCTGCCACCAGTATGCGGTTTGTGCCGAATGCCTGGTCTATTACAGAGCTTGCCCCGAACGTTGAGTTCAGGCTTGGGTTCTGCGCAAAGATC
>CAZJQO010000005.1:0-18309 GCA_964548595.1 Microcaldota archaeon
CTTGCAGTTTCGCCAGCCACGATGCCTACTCCCCTGGGCGCCGGCTTCAGTATTATCTCGGCGGTGCCTGCCTTGGCCCTGAGCGTTATCGGCAGAGAGTGCTGAGTTCCGCAGCTGCATTCCCACGAGCCGCAGCCCAGGTTTACGCTTATAATGTTCAGCTTCGCGTCCTTTTCGGCCTCGTCCATGGCAGGCTTCGCCTCCGATGCTTTGCCCACTCCGAGGCCCACATGGCCCTTCCTGTCGCCGACGACAACCGTCATGCGCAGCTTCGCCTTCCTTGCGTCCTTTGTCATTCGCTGCACGCTTGCGCGCTCGAGCAGCTTGCTCTCCAGGCCCGGCAGCAGCGCCTCCACTATGCCTACCTCCTTTATCGGCTTGCCCATTGCGAAGACCTGCTCAAGGCTCGTCACCTTGCCAGCCTTCACGAGCTCGCCCAGTTTAGTCTTAGGCTGCCACGCCTCTACGCTGAATACGGGCTTCTCCTCCTCTACTCTGCTTCTCCTGTAGAACAAATCAACTACCCTTAAATATCTTCTCCCTTACCTGCTTGAAAAGCGCTGGCAATGAGCCCGGCTCGGCGCCCTTCGCAATGTATGCGCCGAACTGCCTCTTTAACGCTTCGCTGCCTTTTCCAAGCCGCTCCGCATACTTCGCAGTCAGCGTGCCGTCGTACTGCTGCTCCTGTATTTCAAACGTGCCCCTGAGCTTCATGCCGCCGTCGGCGCAGCCCTTCGCAAACACAAATGGCACAGAGCCCCTTACAGGCGCGGCCACGCCTATGTCAAGTATGAGCTCAGCGCCTGCCTTCGCCTTCTTCGCGAGCAGCAGGCCTGACAGGTATGCGGTCGGCCTGTTGTTCCTGCTTGGCCAGCCATATTTCTCAAGCTCCCTTGAATCAACACTGGCCAGCACCCTGTCGCCGCGCTCCTCGTATGCCACTACCTGGCCTGTTATGCGCCTGTTGCTGCGCCTCACCACTACGCGCGCCAGGCCGCTCTTCACAAGCTCGAGCCTCTTCCTGTAGTCTGTCAGGCCCTGCCTCCTCCTCCTGAACTTCATGCTCGTAGATGCCTGCACATAATCACCCGTACCTGTTCCTCATGTACTCGTTGACCTGCTTCATCTCGTCCTCGCTTACCTTTATACCGTCGTCGCTCAGGTGCAGAAGCAGCGAGCGCTTGTCCGGGAACGCGTTGCCCTTTATCAATAGGTAGTACCTCCTGAATGCGCTCCTGTCCAGCTTGCCCATCTCCCTGAGCCTGCTGAGAAGCACCCTCTGCGACCTCACCTTCTTCTCCCAGGTCATTCCGCGCCGGGCGTTGGCAGTCCCCTTCCTCTTCCCTGTGCCCCTGTACCTCCTTTCGTGCTTGCGCTTCTTGTGCAGCTCCCATTTTGGTTTGAGCGCCGTTATGGCTCCTTCCTTTATCAGCTTCCTTATGTCATCCCTTGTTATCGCCTTGCCTATATCCTGGAGAGATTCAGGCCTGAACCTTATAGATGCCTCTCCCCTGCCCAGCTCCTCGCTGGCTATCCTCCTTGCAAACCTTGCGCTCATGATCGCACCCTGTTTATTACGCGTATGCCCATGCCAGCGGCCTTCTTCTCCAGATCCAGCTTCTTCCTGCGCGAGATTCCATGGGCCAGCACCACTGCGCGCCTGCCGTCCTTCGGCACCGCCCGCAGCTCAGCCTCGTTGTGGACCAGCACCTCGATGCTGCCGTCTTTCCTTGCGAAGCGCACATCATCCGCGTTCTTGTAGCCTATCCTTGGGCTTGCCCCGTAGCCTGACCAGCGCCTGCGCTTCTTGTTGTCCTCTCCCCTCTGGGAGCGCCACCTGGGCTTGACCCTCTTCCTGGACTTCGCGCCGTAATTAGGCACAGCGAACCTCGGATGCCTTTTCTTTTCCAAAACCATAATCATCACTCCTCGCTCTCGAAGTATATGCCATCCTGGAATACCCTCGAGTCCTTGCGCTTGGCGAACGAGAGCCTGTGTATATTTGCAGCTGTCTGGCCAACGTCATACGGATCGACTCCCCTTACGGTGAGCTCCTGCGCCTTCACCTCAACCTCGGTGTTGCCCACTATCTTCGCGACCCTCGCCTTCTTCTCTCCGAACATGTTCTTGGCCTGCACAGTAGCTCCCTTCACCTCTACTGTTATTGGGAAATGCGCGAAGAGCACCTTCATGCGCCGCTCGTAGCCGTTCTCGACGCCATATATGGAGCGTTTCACCTCTGATCCGAGCGCCTGCGCTGCAAGGCCGGCCTTCTTCGCCATCTTCCTGCCGCTCGCTTCCCTAAGCATGAGCTTGCCACCCTCTATGCTCGCCTGCAGCAGGTGCGTGTTGATGCGCTTGGTGCATGAGCCGAGCTTGCCGCTGATGGTCAGCTCGTCCCTGTCGCCAGACAGGGAAACTTTCACGCCGCTTGGTATCTCAACTTCCTGCATAAGCACCACTAGTAAACATAAGCCAGAAGCCTGCCGCCCGTGTGCTTCTCCTTGGCCTCTTTGTTGCTCATCACTCCCTGGGGCGTAGAGACGATGAGCAGGCCGAAATCCCTGCTCGGTATGTACCTTGTCTCATACTTCTGGTACTCGTCAAACTTCACCGCGTGCCTTGGCTTGACAACACCTATGTCGTTTATCCTGTTGGAGAGCTTTATGCGCAGCTCCTTGAACTTGCCCTCCTGCACCTCCTCGAAGTCGTTTATGTAACTGTTCTTCTTGAGCGCAAGCGCAACGTTCCTCATCAGCTTGGTGGCAGAGACGGTGCACTCCTGCCTGCCAAGGCTTTCGGAGTTCTTTATTTTATTCAGCGAATCAGCGAGCAAATCTGGCATAAACACCACTACACTTTCTTGAAACCCATGTCCTCAGCTATGTCCCTGAAGCACCTCCTGCATACATACAGGCCGTAGGAGCGTATCAGGCCGCGCGAGGTGCCGCATATCCTGCACTTCCTCAGGCCCCTTCCCTTGTACTTCTCATCGTAGCTTACCTTCATGCAATCACTCCGCGACCTTCACGCCGTACGCGCCGGAGAGATGCTGCAGCAGCTCCTCCCTGCCTATAGTGCTGTGCGCAACGCCAGGCTTGCTTCTTGACCGTTTCCTGAGCGCTACCCTCGCGCCTCTCCTCGAGAAGGCCGCATTGACGTTGAGGCCGAGCATGCCTATCTTGGGATCGTACCTCACTCCGCTGAACTCTATGTACTCCCTTATGCCGAAGTTGAGGCTGTTGTCGACTATTGAACTTTTTTTGAGCGTGCCGCTCACTGCTTCCAGCGCCTTCCTGAGGAAGTCATCGGCGCGCTTGCCGCGAAGCGTCACCATGACGCCTATCTTCTGCCCCTGTCTTATGCCGAACTCAGGAAGCCTCCTTCGCGCAGTCGTGTGTGTCGCTTCCATGCCGGTCAGCTTCTTCAGCAGCGCCCTGGCGCTGTCGAGCTTATCCTCGGTGTTGCCTATGCCTATGTTTACAACCACCTTGTCAAGCCTTACGCCGAGCATCGGGTTCTGCATATCAGGCACCTACCACCATAACGTTCTCCACCAGCGTCTCGAACTGCCCTGAGCCGCTCTGCACTGTCACCGTGGCAGCGCTGGACGCGTTGCCCAGTTTTATTCCAGATATGGAACCGCGCTCTGAAGCGTGCATTCCCTTTATCACGAGGCACTCCGCCCCTTTCTCAAATTTCAGCACTTTCTCCACTCCCTTGCCCGAGATAAGGACTGTGTCATTTACACCGGCTCCTTTCTCGTTCCTCACCACAGAGCCGTCGTAGAGCCGGAGCATTGCGCTGTTGCCCCCTGCCAGATACTTGCCGGTAACTTTCAGCATGCGGTGCTTGACCTGCTTGCCTTCCAGCTTTTCTATCTTCATGTCGCCGTGCTTTGCTATTCCTATCTCGTAGCTTTCTCCTGAATCCACCAGCCTGACCGCGTCTCCAAAGCCCACAGGGTACCTGGGCTCTGTTACGCCAACGCCATTCACCTCAACCTTGCCCTGCCTTATCATCTTCCTTGCCTCCGAAGCGTTTGACGCGATCCTGAACTTGTCCCTGACGAGAGAGAGCAGGGCCACGCTCGAGACAAGAGTGTACCTGCCTGGATTGGGCTTTAGCAGGTACGTGGCCTCTTTCCTCACAGGCTTCGAGTAGCTGCTCGCTGCCAAGCGCTTCACGTGCCTAGAGTTGCCATGTCTTGCCATGCGATCACTTCTTCTCTACAGCCGGCTGTGCAGCCCGCTTCTGCACCTGAAGCTTCATGCTCCTCAGCTTGTCGGAGAGATCAAAATCGGTTATGTATACGTTAGAAGTGCTTATCGGTATAGGCTTTTCCTTGCCCTTTGCGTTCTTGCGCACCACGTTCTCTACAGAAAGAGTGGATGTCTTGAGGTCGACCTCAGTGACCTTGCCGCTCTTTCCCCTGTTCTTGCCGCTCATTATCTTTACAACGTCTCCTTTCCTCACGCTGGTGCTCCTGAGCCTTATGCCGAGCTTCTTGGCCAGCTCCCTGGCCACGTGTGCATGCGCAAGCTTCTGCCTCTCGCCTGCGTTTGCTGTGTACCTGAAGAGCCTCTGCTTCCTCGGCTTTGCGCTTGCTATCATGCGATCACACTATCCTTGAAGCAACTCCGGCCATCTTCGCGAACCTCTCCACTATTTCCCTGGCCATAGCACCCTTGACCTCTGTGCCTACCGGCAGGTTGTCGTCGCCCACCATTATGCCCGCGTTGTCCTCGAAGCGCACCCTCATTCCGTTGCCCCTGCGCATCGGTGCCTTCTGCCTTATGATTACCACCCGCACCGGTTTCTTCAGGTATGCAGGAGTGCCCTTTATCACGCTCGCTATGACTATGTCCCCTATGCCGGCAGCCGCCAGGCCCGACCTATGGTGCCCTTTGCCCAGCTTGTGTATTATCTTGAATGTCATGGCGCCGCTGTTGTCGGCGCACGATAGCGTAGACATGGGCACCAGCGTCTTGGTCACCCTGCTTGTTATCTCTCTCATGCACCCACCGCCGGCTTGGCTATGCCAGTTATGACAAACGACTTGGTCTTGCTAAGCCTCCTTGTTTCCGCTATGTCAACTATGTCCCCGGCCCTGGCGTTTATGCACTCTGGATTATGCGCCGGTATGCGAGAGTGCTTCCTGAGATATCGCTCGTACTTGTGCAGGTACATGGTGTAGTCTATTCTCACTATCGCCGTCTTCTTGGCCTTGCTGCTCACAACGGACCCTGTGAACCTGGCTCCCCTTACCTTCAGGCTGCCGTGCACCGGGCAGTTGGGGTCCTTGCATGCGTCTCCGCTTGGCATCACGCTTCCCTTCTTTTATAGTACTTCATTCCTTTCTCTATCCTGTCTTCGGGCCTGAACGCTATCTCGTCTCCACGCACCACGAACGACTGCCTCCCGGCATAAAAGCGAAAGGTAGACGTTGCTTTGACCAGCCTTATGGGCCGGTTGCCCGTGTCTACGACGAGAGTGTTTTTGCTCTCATCCAATACTTTTCCCTGCAAACCAACCTGCTTGGTGTCGCTGCATTTGAGAACACGCACCCTCAAGCCTATGAGCTCATTGAGCACTATGTTCCTGTTGTTGTAGCCGCTGTAACCTGCTTCTGCCATATGGTTATTTGCTTGCTTAGCATTTATAATGGCAGGTATTTAAAGGCATGCGAAGCGCTACTTTATCACTATCTTGTCAGCTATGTCAACTATCCTGTCTATGCTGTAGCGCACGGGGTTCCCGAAGCTGGTGTCTACTATAAGGCCGCCCTTCCTCTGGTCTATGCCTGCCACTTTGCCTATCAGTGTGCCGAACTCGTTCACCACCAGCTTGCCCTTCAGCCTCCTGCTCCTGACCACCCGCTGCCTGAGCACCGTTGTGAACAGCGATACGCCAACGCCTATCGCTATCGCGGCCACGGTGAAGAGCAGAAACTCGCTGAAATATATCTGGTCGAGCAGCCAGGCCACGAACGAGTATGCGAGCACCCAGAGTATGATCGACGACCCTATATATGTGCCGTAGCGGAAGTTGCGGAACTGGTACCTGTTCGACTTTGTGTCGAGCATCCTGCCCAGCAGGTAGAGAAGCAGCGTTATGGGAAGCAGAAGCAGGAAGCCCTCAGTGGCGTACGCTGTTGCCAGGCCGAGGTTGCCGCTCGGCAGATGGCTGAGGTAGTCGCTGGCTCCGACGAAGATGCTTGCTATGAAGAAGACGAGCGCGCCCAGGTAGAAGACGAAGCTCAGCCTGTCTATGCTGAAGCCGAAGCCCCTGAAGCTGCCTATAAGCATCTCCTCCAGTCCGAAGCCCTTCACTACAAGGTAGAGGCCTATCAGTCCCACGGGCAGCACCCAGCCGAGCCCTAGCGCGTAGCTTACCGCAAAAAGCAGCAACAGCACTGCCGGTATGCCGAAAACTATCCTGGCGTAATGCGGCTCCTTGAGCTTCTCCAGCACAGTTATGTACGTGCTCTCCAGCGCCTTGCTCTGCTTCACAGTGACGCTCTTCACGCTTCCTATCTTTATCCTAGACTCTATGAGTGGAAGCACGCGCTCGTCGCTGGCTCCGTCGGTGACGAAGACGCAGGAATCTGCCTTTGTCTGGTCCAGCACGTGCTCGAGCTGCGTGGTTATGGCCCTGTCTGCCGCGTAGCCCTCGCTCTCGGCGCCGGTGATCGTGGCCAGGCTCACGGTATAACCCTCTTTCTTCAGCTCGTCGTAGAGCTTGACTGCCTGGAACATGGTGTTTGAGTCGGTGTCTTCAGGATCGGCCAGCGAGAGCTGCGTCGCGGCGCTGAGGTTCTGGACGCGCCCTATCAGGGGGCCCCCTATCCCCGTCTTCCTGTACAGGTCGTTGTCCACGTCTATTGCAAGCACAAGGAGACGCTCCGACTTCTCAATCCCGCGCCGCTCTGCCATGCTGTTAATTCCCAAACGTGAGTATTTATAACTGACGCAACGCTTCATTATCGCCCATGTTTCTTGCGCCCCAACGTGGTCCTGAACTTCTGCAGCTTCTGCACCAGCCTCTCGTAGTGCGAGTGCAGCGCAATCAGTATGAAAAGAAACACGGCGAGCACAACCTCAGCAGAGAGTGCTACGTTGAGCAGGTACTGTATCTTGCCCAGTTCCGGAGAATAGACGTTGATTGATACGAGGGTTACTGCCGCTATGGCAAAGTCGAGCACAAGCGAGCCGTAGGCAAGCTGGTCAAACATCCTCTTTAGCTTCTCTGCCCTAAGAAATGTCCTATACTGCATGAGCACCACGTGGTCTAAACTTAGCTGTGCGCGCTATTTAAAATTGTGTCTCGTTTCGTTTTGGAAGCCGAAGTGGAGCCACAAGGTGTTATTCCAGGCGCTCTACCATGGCGCCGAGCGCTATGTCGTCGGAACCGGAGATGTCGCCGCACGTCTGCGCGTGCTTCCTTGCGGCCTCGAGCACCTTCGCCAGACTCCCGTCCTCTATCTGGAAGCTGCCGCAGGTGCACACAAACCTGTACCTTGCCATCTAACCAAAGAATAATTTGCATGCAAATTCTTTTTTAAGTTTCGCTGCGGAAGAGGGAGGAGGTGCAGTGGCTTGCTGGCAAAGGAATTCGAGTCTGTGACTGACAAGAGAGTGTGGAAGAAGGCCATGGCGCATCTCAAGAAGAGCGATGCCAAACTTGCTAAGGTAATAACAAGATATGGTATGCTGGAACCGGGATGGGGTCCATCAGACCCCTACGAGGCACTGGTGGAGTCGTTCATATACCAGCAGATAGCGGGAAACGCTGCCGACGCTATACTCAAGAAGTTCAAGAAGCTCTACCACGGCAAGCTTCCAACACCCAGGCAGTTCCTCGGGACTCGGCAGGATGTGGTGAGGAAGGCGGGCATATCGCCGCAGAAATACTCGTACATAAAGGACCTCTGCGAGCGCCTCGTCGGCGACGAGCTCGATCTGAAGAGCCTTGCAAAACTGCCTGACGAGGAAGTGGTGGCAATACTGGACGACGTGCGCGGCATAGGCAGGTGGACAGCCGAGATGTTCCTGATGTTCAGCCTCAGGCGCGTTGACGTTTTCCCGGTTGACGACCTTGGAATGCAGAACGGTTTCAGGAAAGTATACGGAATGAGCAAGGCGCCGGACAAGGAAATGATGAAGAGAGTTTCTGAGAAATGGAAACCGTACCGTACAATTGCGGCCCTCTATCTTTGGAAGAGCAACGACTAAGGCAGAATCCAACCCTGCGACTACAAAACCGAATTAAAACCGAAGCTTTGGGGAGCTTATTTTAAAATACTGGTTCATAGTAATAACTGGTTTTATGAGCAAGACGTGGGAGACTAAGCGAAGAATACTTCAGCTACTCTCTGGTAAGTCGAAGACACTAGAGATACTGAGCCAGGAACTGGACCTGGCGCCATCTACGGTCAGCGAGCACATAGAGCAGCTGCGGAACATTGGTGCGGTGCGAAAGGTCGATAATCCTTTCATAAAGAAATGGAAATACTACGAGAGGAACCCGGACTTCGATCTGAACAATTTCGGCAACAACACGCAGGAACGCAGGGAAGACATGAGCAAATCGATGAAGATGGCTGCGGGTGTGGGTTTGGCGGTACTCATAGGAGTAATAGCGTTTTTCGCCATAAGCATGACTGCGACAAGCGGTGTTCCGGGGACGAGCACCGTGGGCTTCCTGCTCACGGACCCGCCTCAAGTGCCTGCAGGCACTACGGCGCTTAACATAACATATTCTTCGCTTCAGGCGTATGCGGCAGTACCAAACAACAGCAGCGCTTCTGGATGGATAAACGCCACAGGGAGCGGAACCCTTGATCTCATGACGCTGGTCAACGTCAGTCAGGCGATAGGCACAGCAAACATACCAGCCAACGCCGAAATAAGTAAAATAAGGTTTGCGATAGCAAACGCGCACATAGTGGTCAACGGCACAGCTTACAGTGTGATAGTTCCAAGCGGGAACCTTACTACCGCGGTCGCTGGCACGGCGACAAGCAACACAAGCATACTAGTGGACCTGAGCCCGGTTGTTGTTAGCGTATTCACCAACAATTCAGCTGCTTTTGTGCTGGTGCCTTCTGTGAAAGCGGTATTTATAGGAAACGTTAGCGTGCGGCCCACTGGGGCGCGTATCGGGCTGAACAGGAATGAGAGCCAAAGGCTCAGCGAGATTCCAAGCATAAGCATAACAAACGCCACACTTAGCGTTGCGGGCAACACCACAATGCTGAGCATCACTGTGAAGAACGACGCCAACGAGAGCGTAGACGTACAGCACGTCTCCCTGTTCGGCAGCGGCATACTGGGCGCGGGCATAGGTTCGAACAGGGACATAGCGGACAATATAGGCGCGGCGCCTGACATAATCAGCGTAGTGAGCGGAATCGGGACCTCAAGAATCGGAACCTCAATAACGGCGAACGGACAGATAAGCAGTCAGGCAAGCGGCCACGAGGGTGCCGGGGGAGGCGTCCAAACATTAAACAACAGCACAGGCATGGGTGCCTTTGGCGGCGCAGGAGAGGCAGGGAACTGGAGCATTGCGATGGTAAATGCTTTGGGAGTCAGAGCGCACATACACGGCGGCTTCTGGGCTAACGCCACAGTTTCTTCGACTGCGGAGCCGTTTGGCGGCAACCTGCTAAACAAGACATTAATCCATACATTCATTCCGTTTGCAGCCGCTGTGAACGGCAACTTCCAGGTATCGCAAACTGTGCTGGGCGACATGCTTGGTGCCATGGTCTTTAATGTGGAGCCTGATGGCACACTTGTGCTGCCTGTTTGCGCAGACGCAGGCATAGCGTGCGCCGCAAACTTCGACAACGGCAATGGTGAAGGCTACAGTCTGGCTGCAGGCGCTTCTGCAACATTCACCTTCTCCGGGCAGATAACATACGCAGGCGGCAGGATACTTGTGCTGCCTGTTCAGGGCAGCGCCTGGAATATAGCGGTTACGGGCGAACACGGAGCGGAAACAAACGCCAAAGTAACAGTCACCTGACACAGTGAATGCTGGCTGTTATGCGGCATGCTGCTACAGATATCCCCAGCTGAGCAGCATGTCGCTGTCGTGGCTCCACCTTTGGCCTATGTCAGAACGGTAGAACATATTGGGTATCATTACGTTGCCTACGCTCTGGTACGCATTCTTTATCGCATCCGACATGGCGGCTCCTGAGCCCGTTATTATAAGCGCGTATCC
This sequence comes from Microcaldota archaeon, assembly GCA_964548595.1. Taxonomy (GTDB): domain Archaea; phylum Micrarchaeota; class Micrarchaeia; order Micrarchaeales; family CABMGC01; genus JAJYVH01. The sequence goes on from CAZJQO010000005.1 coordinate 10,234, forward strand.
TGATTCGCCTGCGATGAACCAATCGTCCTTGTCCCTCTTCACCTCGCCTATATGCACGCCATCGAGGCTTGGGCGCTTGAAGAGTATCGCTGCGCCCTCCGAGTACTTCTTGAACGCCTTCTGATCCTCAAAGGGGAATGGCGGGATTGCTACTACAACGCCAACCTGGTAGCCTTTCTTGGTCTTGAGCTGCACGCCATCCTTTCCATGCGCCAGGTCGTATACGAATTGGCCTATCTCGCTCGTTATGCCTTCCATCTGTATGTTTATCGTCGGGAAACCCAGACGCGAGGTCCACTCCAGCGGCCAAATGCCTTTTGCGTTTGCTATGCAGTTTATGTCTATGTAGCCGACATAGCCGCTTGCTGCTATCTTATCCTTCATCTTGAGAAGCGTTGCCTCGAAAATATGGCTGCTCTTGGTCCAGTACATCGATGTGTTACCGCACCAGAAAGGTTTCCCGTTCCTTCTTACGTACATAATGTGGTTTTTTACTGTGGCGCAATAGACTATGCCGTCGTAATCAACAATGTTAATATCTTTTTTATCCACCAGTGAATTTGTTTTCTTGACTCTCTCTATTACTTCATACTGGGTTCCTGATGCGTCAGCGTAGTGGTCGCCTGTCCAGGGCCTTCCTGCCCTGTTCCGGGATTTAATCAGCCCTACCCTGCCGGTCTTTAGCAGGAGTTCCTGTATGTCGTCGGCGAGGCCTTTTGAAGATGTGTAGAATATTCTAAACCCGCGGCGCATTACTGCACCGTCGCCAAGAGTGAACCAACTAAGGAAAGTGGCTATGTCACCTGGGTTTGATTCCTTCACAAACGCTGGAACTCGTTTTTCTGGGGCTTTACCGAACGGTGAAAGGTATGACCACAGCTGTTTATTATCGCAGACGAAGGCACCGTCGTATTTCTTGAAATCGAAGGGTAATTGCTTGAGGAGGTCCTCTATCTCCTCTGTTTTGCCCGCAGTCCTCTGTGCTATTCCTACACCGTAACCGGTACTGGTCTGGAGGGTGTACCCGTCAGCGAGCCATATTCCAAGGAAGGAGAGCCACAAGTCCATCGGAACTGCGATGTCGCTTGTTTTATGAACCATTGCTTGCCGACCTTCATAGCGGCTTTCTTCTATTGCAGGAAGAGTGAAATATTCCATACTGCGTCCTGCCCATATTCCAGTCCTTTTAATCAATGATTGCGATTCGAGGTCTTTTGCTTTTACAAATCTGAAATTGCCTCTGTGTTTCTTTGTGTCTTGCTGTGACTGCACGTACATGTTATGATCAGGAGTTACCATCACATCCAGTGCCCTGTTTTGGATCGAGATAAGTTTGTCATGGTGTTTGAAGGAGACCACCGCATCGGGAATATGGAATTCTATAGCATCGTTTTCCGGATTGAGTGTGCATATACTGTCATTGGGCGCTAGATTTTTGAAGAGTTTCCACCCGTTGTTCGTCAGTACCTCTGTTTTGTCATCGTAGCAACCCATCTCGCCTGTGCTGGGTCCTATTTCTCCAGGGAACAGGCGCTTATGCTCGAAATTGACGTTTACCGGCATGACGAAGTCCTTGCCGTTGAAGAATGCACCAACAGCCACCTCTACCCCGTCGGCGAAAGTCTGCAGCATGAACTTCTTTATTTTCTTGGACCACGCCGCCTTGTAGTGCTCCAGCACCTGAAGCACATCATTGCCGTTGGCCTCCTGGCCGACAAAGAGCAGCTCTTTCTCGTCCTGTATCTGCCCGCTTGGTTTAAGCACGTACCTGTCTGGGTTTGCTTTCACAAACACTATCGCATCATCAAACGATACGAAATTGGCGCTTGGAAGGATGGCCACGCCCGCTGCCCTAAGCTCTTCCTGGCCAAACTCCCTGTCTAGTTCTAGTTGATCCGTATAAGAAGAGCCTCCGAAAACAGCTCTGCCTTCTTTGCGGAGCGCGTCTGCCTTGGCTCCGAAGCCTATGTCGTCAAACAAAATGACGTCGGCCCAGTCCTTCTGCTTCTCCCACTCGTCCACCTTCTCGAAGAAGCCATCGCCCACGTCCTTCTCAGGCTGGTCATGGCAGTAGAATTTTACATCGTGGCCTTCCTTGGCAAGCTGCCAAGCTAGGTCTGCAGAAAGAGCTTCCTGGGTTACGAACAGGAACTTGTATTTTGGTTTCTGGTCGCCGTTTGTTGCCATCTTCTCATGCAAGATGCTTTTTTGTAGTTTGCATTACATTTTATTACATCGTTGCATACTAAAGCATTTATTGAAAGATTATTTTCTATATCGCGGTAAAAAGATAGAACAAAATGGGCCCGCTGAGAGTCGGACTCAGCTCTCCACTCTGTGAAAGTGGCGTCTTGCCGATGGACCACGAGCCCTCATAGGCTTACACATCGCACTATATTAAATTTAGAGTTGTATGAAGTGCATGGCCTACTACACGGGCAGGGGGGACGACGGTGCTACTGGGCTTCCGGGCTCGGGCAGGTTCGCGAAGAGCGACGCCATATTCGCAGCGATAGGCGACGTTGACGAGCTGAACAGCGCGATAGGAGTGGCGCTCTACTACACTCACGACAACGGGGTAAGGGCCGGGCTGCGCGAGATACAGAACGACCTTTTCATAATAGGCGCAAACATCGCTTCGAAGAAGGTGAAGATAAGGAAGGCGGTGCTGAACCGCAGAGCTCTGGCAAGGCTTGAAGCATCTATCGAGGAGATGGGCAGGCAGCTGCCCGCGCTGAACAGGTTCGTGCTGCCCGGAGGCTGCGAGGCGGCTGCGCACCTTCACACCGCAAGATCCATAGCCAGGAGGACGGAGCGGAGCATAGTTGAAGCAGGAAAGGAACAGAAAACAGACAGGAACGTGCTTGCCTACATGAACAGGCTCTCCTCGTATCTTTTCGTGGCAGCGATATACCTGAACTACATTGAGGGCATCAGGGAGTCGCACCCTGCTTACTAGCGTCTGCGCTGAAGTATTCCCTGAACTTGTTGGTAACGCTGAGCCTCCAGCTCCTGCCCTGCCTCCTGCGCTCCACGAAACCCTGCTCGAGGAGCTCCCTGATGTGGTCGTAGGTCGAGCCGCCGAATATCTTCACGAGCCTGCTCTGCAGCACGTCCTTGTTCTCGCTGATGTATGCGAGCACGCGTAGCGCGCCCTTGGTTATGTCAGGCCCTCCTGCAAGGCCGCTTACCCTGCTCGCGTAGGGCTCGCGCAGCGTGAGCATGTATTTCCTGTCTATCTCCAGCACCCGAAGCGCTGTGCCCCTTGATTCGTACTCCTGGACGAGTTCCTTAAGCACTGCTTCTATGTGGCCTACAGACTTGACGCCCGTTATGCCAGACAGATCCTGCACGCTGAGCGCGTTGGGCGACATGAAAAGGGCCGCTTCTATGAGCCTCTTGTAATCCAGACGCTCGTCCACGATATCACATGTTGAGAACAATCACTATCTCGCCGAAGAAAGTTTCCTGTATGAGAAGCACATTCGACTTGCTTGCCAGGAAGAGGAGGGGCACGAAGACAGATACAAGCGCGTTCTCCTTGTTCGCAATTTCGCAGAGCGTCGAGTACGTTATCATTTTGCTGCTGTCAGCATGCGACCTGACCAACGAGAATACAGACTCTATCTCAGCCTCTATGTCCGTGTGCTCGAGGTGTATCGGCACAGCCGCGGGCGCTGCCGCTTCCTCCTTGTATTCCTTGAGCTTCATCGCCTCATCCAGCGCGGCTATGAGCTCGTCCAGCGTAACGCGCCTTTTTGGCTGCAGTCTCATGCGCAGCGTTATGCCGCCTGGCTGGGCGTAGTCCATGGGCACCTCCGGTTCCCCGTTTGTTTCCTCACCGGCCTGCTCCTCTATCTGGAGCAGCTCGCTCTTGAGCCTGAGCAGTATAGCCGCTGCAAGTATTATGTTGGCAGGCACACGCAGGTCAAGCACCTTCATGCGCTTCACAGCGTCGACGTAGCGCTCCACTATGTCAGTTATGTCTATGCCCCACGGGTCGAGCTCGTTCTTCTTCACCAGTTCGAGAAGCACATCCTTCCATGTAGCTTCAGTAACCAGCGCCTCTATGTCGAACTCGTTAGCATGCGTCTGGCTGCTGGCTGCCTGCACAGTGTCGCCCGTAGTCTGTTTTCCCGAGCAGAGTTAATAAGTTTTCTATCGCTACATGCGGAGCTCCGGCAAGGCTTATTATTTTAAGCTGCCTATTTTCTGCGATAGCATGCCTGATTTTCAGAATGAATCTACGTACAGGAAGTACGTAGAGCAGGAAAAGGAGCAGGAGTTTGACAGGCTCTTCGATGAGGCAGTTGAGGCCACGAAGCAGAGCATTCTGGGCAAGCGGCACGCGATGCACATAGGAGGCAGGGAGGTATTCGCAGACGAGGAGCTTATCGAGAAGTCACCGATCGACGGAACGGTTATAGGCAGCTTCCAGAAGGGCACCAGGGAACACGCAAGGCAGGCGATAGCTGCCGCCAAATCAGCAGCAGAAGCCTGGGGCAACACCAATTACAGGGAACGCGCAGGCATAATGGCCAGGGCGGCAGAGCTGTTCGCAAAGCGCAAGTTCGAAGTGGCGGCTGCGCTGAGCATAGAGAACGGCAAGACAAGGTACGAGTCTGTGGGCGAGGTAGACGAGGCCATAGACTTCCTCAACTACTACTCTCAGGAGCTGATAAGGAACAGGGGCTATGCGAGGAAGACAACCCTCGGGGGAAGCGGGAAGAGCGTTGGCGCCGGCTTCCAGGGCGCACCAGGAGACGCGGAGAAGATAACAGTGGCGATGAGGCCGTACGGTGTTTTCGGAGTGATAGCTCCGTTCAACTTCCCCATATCGATATCCACCGGAATGAGCAGCGGGGCGCTCATAACAGGCAACACCGTTGTCTTCAAACCGAGCTCTACCGACAACATGACAATGCTGACAGGCCTGAAGATATACGGGATATTCAAGGAGGCCGGAGTGCCCGATGGAGCCTTCAACTACATTACAGGACCGGGCTCAGAAGTGGGGGACGAGCTCGCCACGAACAGGGATGTTGCTGGCATAGCGTTCACAGGCTCCAGGAGCACCGGGCTGGGCATGATGAAGCGCAACCTGGAGCTTGGCATGCAGAAAATTTTTGTTGTGGAGATGGGAGGCAAGAATCCGGCGATAGTGGCCAAGAGCGCTGACATAGACGAGGCTGTCGATGGCATTGCGAGCGCTGCTTTCGGCTTTGATGGTCAGAAGTGCAGCGCGTGCTCGCGGGTTTATGTGCACGAGCAGATAAAGGAGGAATTCGTGAGCAAGCTCATAGACAAGCTGCGCGGCTTCAAGATAGGGGACCCGCTCAAAAAGAATATTTACATGGGCCCGCTGATAAGCGCCAAGGCGCTGGAGAAGTACAGCGCCAGCGTGCAGGAGGCAAAAAGCACCGGCAAACTGCTCTACGGCGGCAACAGAGTGAGCACCGGGTTGCAGGGCGCTTATGTTGAGCCCACGCTGGTAGAGGTGCAGCACAAGAGCAGGCTTATGCAGGAAGAGCTCTTCGTGCCCATACTCGCGATAGACACCTTCAAGAAATTCGACGAGGCGATGCAGAAAGCAAACGACACAGAGTTCGGGCTCACGGCTGGCCTCTACAGCAGCGACAGGAAGGAGATAAGGGGCTTCACATACGGCATACAGGCCGGAGTGGCGTATGTGAACAGGCGCATAAGCGCGACTACCGGAGCTATAGTGGGCATGCACACTTTCGTGGGCTGGAAGGGCAGCGGAGTCACGGGCAAGGGAACAGGCAGCAGGCACTACCTCCAGCAGTTCATGCGCGAGCAGAGCGTTTCGGTATCAAAGAAGAGCGGGGCATGATGCTCGACCGTTTGCTTTACGAGATGATGCTGAAGAACGGCTCCTACGCCAGAGGCACGATGCGCTACAGGGGGCAGCGCATAAAGGTGGAGCTTGCCGATAGCTACTTGAAGAAGATGGTGGGCCTGATGCACAGGCCTGCCATGGGGAGCAATGAGGGCATGCTCTTCACGCTCGGTTCGCCAAGCATAAGCATGGCTTCCATCACGATGCTAAACATGCGCTTCAGCATAGACGTCGTATGGCTCGACGGGCGCCTCAGGATAGTTGACATAGCAAGGGGCCTGAAGCCCTCGCGCTCTATCTTTGACGCGCACGCGCCCAAGCGCGAAGCCAGTTATGTGCTCGAGCTGAAGGCCGGAGCAGCGGCCCGGATGCGCATGCGTGTGGGCGGCAGCATGAAGCTGGAGCTGGAGAAAGGCTAGAAACAGACAACAGAGCCGCTGGCGAGGATTGAACTCGCGGCCTTCTGCTTACCATGCAGACGCTCTACCACTGAGCTACAGCGGCGCGGTAATCAACTGACTAAGAAACCTTATATACAGCATCCCCTTCGTGCACCCTGCCATCGACCTTCATGCCGACGTCGTCTCCCGCTTTGCATGCGCTTACCTCCCTGTGCTCTATCTGCATGCTAGTTACTTTCTGCGAGAGTTTGGTGCTTGCGCCTTCTATTTCTATGCTGTCCCCCAGCTTCAGCTCGCCCCTGAGCTGCACCACAGCAACGCCTATGTTGCCGTAGTAGTGCGTCACCATTCCCACTTTGCTCCTTTCGGCCATGCCTGTAATCGGTTGCCAAAATCTAACTACCTTTGCATAGATGCGGAAGCGGCAGCGCCCTAACAAAGGCAAACGTATAACAAGGTTATTAAAACTTTAGCCCTCAATATCACGTGGTGTTGATATCGCTAGGCTCCTGACCACAGCAAGCGCGGTGCTGCTCCTGCTCGCCTTTGCAGGCGCTGTTTCTGCAGCCGGTTACGGCACCTCCACTATCGCCCTTTCTCCTGGTTCAGGGAGCGTCACAGCAGGCAATACAATCACAGCCAACTATTCGGTGAACCTTGCGAGCGGAAGCACGTGGGGCACCACTCTTATCGTGTCAAACAGCAATCAGCTTGCTGCTAAGGGCATAAAGGTGAGCCTGAGCAACTCCTATGGTGAACCGCCATATTCGGGCACGATGAGCATAGCAACCCCGGCTTCGGTGGCGCCTGGCAATTACGCAGTGGTGTTGCAGGCCACCGGCGATGACCCTTCCGTGTCCAACGCAACCTTCGCGCTTGCAATCCTTGCGCCTGCTGCCACAACCACCCTGCACTCCGCGACAGGCAACCAGACGAGCACACTGCAGCAGACAACCAGCGTGGCGGCGGGTACAACGCAGCCCACGACCACAGCATACAATACCACCAATACCACCACAGGCGGCTACTACGGGGAAAGCTCCTCTGCGCAGCTTGCATCTTCGGCGCTGATTGTTATAATAATACTGGCTGCCCTCTACGGCCTGTTTGTGTGGAAAAGCGCACTAACAAGGCTTGTGGTCATAGGCGCCGCGCTGATACTGCTGGGCACGGTTGCGTGGCTCTACGGCGATTACTCGGGCGGACTTCAGAGTTACATCTGGGGAGGCGTTGCTGCGATTGTAATAGGGACTCTGGTTTGGACATATGGAGACGTGCGGGGAGGGACTTTCAAGCAGAAAAGCGCGGGAGGCGCGGCATATCTTGGCATAGCGCTGATTGTTGTAGGGCTTCTGGGCTGGATTTACGGCGAGCTCGGCGCTCCTGGCGTTTCATCTTACTGGTGGGGCGGGACCGCCCTGCTTGTGATTGGCACACTGGCGTGGCTTTACGGAGATGCTAAGGCGGGGGCATTTCTGAAGAAATAAATATAGGTTCGCCCCTCGATCTCCGAAAAGTTAAATTTAATACGGCCCGACAACTACAGGAAGCACGTAACAATGTGGCAACTGTCCTCGAATACCTTCAATGTTAACGTGACGTACAAGGGCATATGGGCTACCGGCGCTTACTCAGGACTGCTCCGGAGCAAAGATCACAATGACTGCGATATGCCATTAGGCTACAGGAAAAAGTAGCGGTTTTAAGCTGTTTTCGGTCTGGCTTTCAAACTAGCTGCCTTAGGAATTTCTGCTTCGGATTTCCGAACCCTGTTTTGTCGTCGCTTTTTATCTGTGCAGGGGGAGAGATTTGAAC
>CAZJQO010000006.1:0-30200 GCA_964548595.1 Microcaldota archaeon
GCTATACGCCACCGTGAGAGTCGTTCTGCCACTACTCTACTGTCCAGAACATAGTGCTTTATAATGTGCTTCCCAGTATATTTTTATGGGGAGCGTGCGATTTAGGTTGAAAGTAAGTTTTCTTGGAGCGCTATTCAGACCTTAAGTATTCGTCTCGAATAGTGGGACAGTCAAATGCCGCATTACTAAAATATACAGTTCGGATTTGTTGTGCATCTGAACCGTGCTTGCTTATATATCTTGTTAGGGCCATCTGACGGGTTCAAATCCATGGAACCCAAAATTTTGCGCTAGAAAATTTTGGTGGGCTTATGAGAGCGAAAAGCGGTGTAAAAGAGCTGAAATGCTTTGATGCGGGACCTGCAAATCTGGGTTCAAATCCCAGCAACCCCAAACGCCTTGAAGTCGAGGTGCAAGTACGCCAACGGCGCGGATTTCCTGCACTGCACGCGCTGCGGCGCGCCGCTTGATGCAGCTACGGTCATGAGGAGCGAGGAAGAGAGCGGGACTCTGAAAGAGGCGATGTTTGAAATGCTCAAGGCTTAGGAGTTCTAGAGGGACGTGCTGAAGTATCTGGAGAAGAGAAGAGCAAGAAAGAGCGCTGAGAAATGAAACTGTGAAAACATGAAGGTGTTATTCGTTTGCAGGAGCAATGCCGGCAGAAGCCAATGCGCGGAGGCCTTCTTTAACAAATACTCTAGGAAAAACACGGGTGTCAGCGCTGGGCTCGACGTAAGCAGGGCCAGGACTGCGGGAAGTCCTCCTGGAGGGAGACTTGTTAAAGTGATGACGCAATATGGGGTAGATGTATCCAGGAAGAAAAGGAAGCAGCTGAAAATCGGCATGTTGAGAGAAGCAGGCAGGATAGTGGTCCTGATGACCAAGCCTGAGATCAAGGAATTTCTGCCTAAATATTTCAAGAAATTTTCGGACAAGACCGTTTTCTGGGATATCGGAGATTTAAGGCACAACAAGCTCAAGAAACCACTGATAGCGAGAACTGAAAAGATCAAGAGACTTACGCAGAAGCTTGTTGGAGAGATTGGTTGAGGTAAAGAAGGTAGGACTAAATGGATGCCGGATTCCGCCGGAGCCTGCTGCCGATAAGCAGCGTGAGCCTGCTGGGCACGTGCGAGACGAGATTCATGGAGAGCATAGAGGGGAGGCAGAAGGTTACGAAGCAGATGAAAGTGGGCAAGGTGATGTACGAGAGGCTTACCGCACCTCTTCCGAAAGTAACAATCTAGGAGGTCATAGACAAGAGTAAGAGCGGAGGAAAAGGAGGTATCAGGGAACTGCCGGTCACTGGCGGCAAGTACAAGCTGATAGGCAGGATTGATCAACTGGAGCAGGCGCAGACTGGGCGCTGTTGATTATGCTCCAGGCGTTGAGCAAACTGACTTGTTTTTCATAAACAAAGCGGGCCAACTGTAGACAAGGCATTTAAAGCAAATGCTCCGAAATGTGTCGAGATGTGCGGCGATGGAGGTCGAGCAGGAAAAAGATTCGAGGATTAGGGCAATAGCCTCAACGTTCGGTAGCTACACGGTCATACTGGCCAAGGTAACTCACGAACAGTACACGCATCTGCTTAAGCAAGGCTTGCGCGCACCGCTCCACCATGATACTGCATTGCTAGAATTGCAACAGGTATGTTACCAAGAGGTGCTGGCGGCCATGGACGGCGCTCCAATGGATGATGGTAAATACGGCATGAAAAGTCTGCTGCAGGGCGAGCGTCTTTTTGTCAATGGTGATATCACTGGCCTGTTAGGGGAGTGTGTATTTGACAGGACAGGAAAACTCAAACCCGGGCGAGGACCAGCAGAAAGAACAGTCTTTGTTTCGCCCGGAGGCAGCCCGCTGATGCTTGTAGTGCGTTCAGATGATGATGTGGGCTATAGGGACTTGCCGCGTTACGTGCTAACCTCGGCTCCCAATTTCGAGACGGTCACTGCAATACTGGCAAAGACAGAAGTGCGGTTACTAAAAAGGTAGAGCGGCAGGCGCACCCAAGCCGTGGAGACCGGAAGCTCAGAATAAATTATACGCTAGGAAAGAGAAGCAATCGCCTAGCCAAGCTGCGAAAGCCTCTTTGCTAGCGCCGCTACCCTTGCCTTGTGCGCCGAGAAGTCGTTCTTCCTGCCCTGGGCCAGCTCCTCCAAATACGAGGTATTGTCCTCCATGTTCGTAAGTACCTCCTCGGTATCATTCGTGGGTCCCGATGCTTTCCTGTACTCGTCTGTCAGCTCGTACTTCCCATCTTTGTCCTTCTTTGCTATGTCCTCAGCTACCAGCTGCTCCAGCAACGGGTAGATGGTGCCTGGCGATGGCTTCCACCATCCGTAGCTCATCGATTCTATGGCTTCCATTATCTCTATCCCGTTCTTCGGGCCAGATTCGAGCACGCGTATTACAGTGGGCCTTACCCAGCCCCTCTGCCCAAAGTGCCTGCGCCAGTGCTCTGCTCCAAAACAGTAGTCATTCCTCATCTTTTCACCTATACAATATCTACTATACGATATCTTATAAACGATATGATATTTATAGGTTTCGCTTCCGAAGCGATTACTTTTATACCTGAAATGAGATGCCTAATCGCTAATGTGCCCCTGATGGTGTGCGTGGAAAATATCAAGAAAAAAACAGAAATCATAAGTCCAGAAAAGGCAGCAGAGAATGAGGCAAGATGGCACATCTGGGAGGTGCTGAGCAAAAATGGCAAGACGCTCGAACCCGCTGACAAGATATGGCCCGAGTACGAGAGGGGCAGAGCCATTCTGAAGGACCTGATTCGAAAGCTGAACCTTAAAGAGGATGCGAAGCGCGCAGCAGTCGAAGCAGCAGAAAGGAATAAGTTGGTGGGGCGCGATGTGCTGGAATTGGTCAAAGCCAACGCCTCGGTGCTAAAAAGCATGGGCATACTGGAAGAAAGTGGGAAGTCCGCTGAAGACGATGGAAAACACTACAGCGCCAAGCTCTACATAGATCCGCAGAAGCTTCCCGCATACGGCGATATTCTTTCCACTGCAAAGTATCCTTTCAATGTGGTGTCGATATACCCGTTCGTTACTTTCAGGAAATTCGATAAGCGCAAAATTTACATAGCAGACAAGCTCGTAAAGGCGGGGGTGCCAAAGGAAGAGCTTATGGGCATATCTGAGGCTGCTGTCAGAAACGAGCTGCTATACTCACTGAACCCCGAAGTGGCAAAATTGCGGCAGCTGCTGATAGACGAAAAAATAGCAGAGACTGTGACTCTGGTGAGTACGCAGTCGCACTGAGGAGCTACCTGAATCTGTATTTACTAAAATAACAACAATAGTTGTATGTTTTGTAATTCCAAGATATGCTTAAATACCAAGGAAAGCACAAGAGACAGTGATTGCATGGATAAAACTGTGCGAAGAGAAGACACAAATCATAAGCCTGTTAATCTATACAAAACCCATGTCAAACTGCCCTATGACGATAAAACAAAAACATGGGCGTGCTCCTTCGATGATCTACTAGCCGAGGCTGTGAAGGGAAATACGTTCGTTTTCACACCAGAGAACGGCATAGCATCCGTATCTGTACAGCCTTGGGAAATTCCAAATCGGAGTTCCCCGCTCCCAGGCGCCATTTCGTATGACGAGGAAACTAAAAGGGTATTCTACATCATCCGTGCTGCAGAGATACGTATTAGGGGGCAGACTCTGCTTGACGCAAAAAAAACATACGATTTCGCATTTTATCAGCAGAAGGGCAGGGGTCTCTCTGGAATAGCTAGCGATGACCTAAAGCTCGAATTTCGTGCGGTTGACGAGAACACATTGCAGCTCAAAGTTTCGCTGCCGGTAGATGCTTATTATACAGATGGCGGTTCTGACTTGCCTCCAAACTACAAAGACGATGAAGATAACAAAGACGATAGAGAAAAAGCACGCGATCTGTCTTCTTACCCTAATACTTCATTGCATTCAGAATTGAATAAACTTACAAGGAACAAAGGCATGTTGCCTATTCGACTTGAGGATCAGATACGTGCAAACATTGAGGTGCTTATGCCTTTGGTAGAAGGTATAATTGCGGATACCGATAAGGTTACAGTTGAAGAGCTGAAAAGAGTAGACGGGTAGTCAGCAATACTATTTTAATTATGGGCAAAGAAGTGTTAGCATGGCAGCTGACTTTGAGGTAACGCCGTACAGGGTGGAAGGCAGGGTGGACTACGAAGCATACGCGAAGAAGTTCGGCATCAGCCTTATGGACAAGCGCATGGAGGAGCGCATAAGGAAGCATACTGGCACGCTGCACTATATGTTCACGCGCAAGATATTCTTCGGCTACAGGGACCTTGACTTCGTGCTCGACGAATACGAGAAGGGCAACCCGTTCTATCTATATACCGGCATAGCCCCTTCGGGTTCCATGACCATAGGGCACTTGCTGAGCTTCATGATGGCCCAGTACCTGCAGGAGAAGTTTGGCGTCGAGGTGCTGATACAGATACCTGACGAGGAGAAGTTCCTGATAAGGGAGGGCCTTACGCTCGAGAAGGTGCGCGAGCTGGCCTACGATGACGCAGCCAATGTGCTCGCGCTCGGCTTCGACAAGAAGAAGACGAAGATATTCTTCGACACCGAGTATGCAAAGACGATGTACAGGCAGGCAGTGCGTGTCGCGAAGCGCATAACGTTCTCCATGGTGAAGGATGCATTCGGCTTCACGAACGAGAACAACGTGGGCAGCATTTTCTACACAAGCATGCAGGCTGTACCCGCTTTCCTGAAGTCGGTGCAGCTGGGCAAGAACGTCCCGTGCCTCATACCCCTCGGCCTTGACCAGGACGTGCACTTCAGGCTGGCGCGCGATGCCATAGCCAAACTGGGCTATTACAAGCCTGCCATAATACACAGCATCTTCCTGCCAAGCCTGAGCGGCAAGCAGAAGATGTCTGCAAGCGCAAGCGACGCCAACGACACAGTATACCTTAGCGACACTCCCGAGGTTGTGGAGAAGAAGGTGCGCATGGCGATAACAGGCCAGCAGGACACCGCTGAACTGCAGAAGAAGCTGGGGGGCGACCCCGACAAGTGCGCGGTCTGCCAGTACTACAGGTACCTCTTCGAGCCTGACGACAGGAAGCTGAAGGAGATATTTGACGGAGAGCGAGAGGGCACTCTGCTCGCGGGGGAGCACAAGGTAGACCTGACGAAGAGGATCAACAAGTTCCTAGAAGCGCAGCTGAAGAAGAAGGAGCAGCTAATTGGCAGGCTCGACGACTACATACTCAGGGACTAATCAAGGTGCGTAACCTTCCCGGATGCGAAGATGCGCGGCACCTGCTTCCTCACAATAAGCACATCATCTCCCTTTTCAGCAGCGAACCGCGATCTCAGCTCAAGCTCCAACTCCTGCCCGCTTGCTTTTCTTACAACGCATTCTGCGTATGAGAAGCCAGCCGCAACCCCGTATACTGCGCCCTCGGCTACCTGTTCCTTCGCTATGCCGCTCTGCCTGCACGAGACAGTAAGCTTGCTGCACCTTGCGATCTGCCTGTCGCTGAGCAGGTCGCCTTTCTCTACGTCTTTGTCCTCTATTTCCTTGAGCGCAAGGCCAACGCGCGTGCCCGTTCCCGCCGACTCTACGTCCTCGTCCTGGCTCTGTATCGAGCGCACGCTCACCTGCTTGCCAGAAGTGTGGAAGAGCCTGTCGTGCTGCTTCACGGTGCCGCGCGTGACTATGCCAAGCACTACGGTGCCTATGCCCCTGACCGGAAACGCCTTGTCTACGTCTATCCTTACGCCGCCGACCTGCTCCTTTTCCGTCTCCGTTTCCAGAGCCTCCAGGAGTTCGCCCCTGGACACAGTCCTATAATGCTGTATGCCTGAGTCGCGCACGAGCGCAGACGCATCGTTGTCTTCGGTGAATATTGTCTTCTTGCCCAGTAACGAGCACGCAACAACAACCTCTCCGAATCTCCTGTCTATGTTGCGCGTGCTCACAAGCACGCTGGACGCCAGGAGCAGCGACTCGGGAAGCGCATAGGGCTTGTTCTCGTCCTGACTGGGGAAGAGCGCTGTAATCACTCCTCGTTCAGTCTTCCTGTTGTAGAACGTTATGCCGTTCGCAGAGCCTTTCTTGCCTATGAATGCCGCAAGCTCCTCATCAAGCGGCACTGCAACAACAGTGTTCATGCGCCAATTTAGCCCCGCATTTATTTAAACACCAGCTTATGTGCGGCACGTATAAATATTTTTGATGGGCAAAAGGAGTGATTGCATGGACGTTGACTTCCTGAAGTGGATAGAGCATGCCGGCTTCCTCTTCAATGCAGGCGGCAAGAACGTTTACGTAGACCCGTACAAGATCCAGGGCAAATGGCCAGCGGCGGATGTGGTGTTCGTGACGCATACGCACTTCGATCATTTCAGCGAGGGCGACATAGCGAAGATAGCTACCACGAAGACCAAGTTGGTGGCCCCGAAGGAGACTGCAAGCAGGATGCGCGGCAAGGATGTCATCGCTGTAGAGCCAGGGGAAAGGTACAGCATTGAGGGCATAGGGTTCGAAACTGTACCTGCATACAACATAAGCAAGGAGTTCCATCCCAAGGCCAACGGCTGGGTCGGCTATGTGATAAGCGTAGACGGCAGGCGCGTCTACCACGCAGGCGACACAGATCTTATCCCCGAGATGTCAGAGCTCAGCGTTGACCTGGCGCTGCTTCCGGCAGGAGGCCATTATACGATGGACCTGGAAGGGGCCATCTCAGCCACAAAGAGCATAAAGGCCAGGGCCTATGCGCCCATGCACTACAGGGCGCTTCTCGGCAAGGAAGGCGCCAGAAAAGCGGAGGAGAAGTTCGCGGCCAGCGTGCCAAACGCGATCATACTCGAGCAGGCGCAGGAGCCTTACTACACGCTTTGATTATCTCCCTGGCGAGCGCGAGCATGCGTGCCGGCTCCAGCGTGAAAACCCTGGCCCCGTTGTCGTGAACCTGTTCAGCAAGCAAGGCTGCTCCGCAGCCTATGCTTTCAAAATATTTTTCAGAGCCCAGTATCGCGTTCCTTACCGTCTTCTTCTTGTGCTGCATTATCGCGTTTATCACCTCCTTCTCCTCGCCGCTGACGTACGCCTCTTTCGGCTTAGCGTATATGACCTCGGAATCGACTTTCGGTATCGGCCTGAAGCTGCCCCTGCTGACGCGCATGAGTCGCGTGTACGAGAAGCAGAGCTGGAACATGACGCTGAGCCTCGAGTAGTTGCGTGTTCCTGCTCTGGCTGTCATGTGCTCCACAAACTCCTTCTGCAGGCAGAGCACCGCCTCGAGTTTGTGCTCGAGCAGGAAGTCAATGACCCTGCTGGAGAGGCTGTAGGGTATGTTGGCTATGACTATGTCGGTCTCGCTGAGCTCCGCCTCGTTTTCGCCTGTTTCGAAGAAGTCCTTGTTTATCAGCTTCAGGTTCTTCTCGTGCAGGCTGCTCCCAAGCTGCAGGAAGAGGCGCCTGTCAAGCTCCACTGCTACGACGCGCTCGGCCCTCTTGCACAGCTCCCTTGTGAGTATGCCGCGGCCCGGCCCTATTTCCAGCACGCGCCTGCCCCTCGCATGCTCCGCTTCCGCTTCCGCCACAGCGTAGTTTATCAGGAAGTTCTGCCCCAACCGTTGCGGCGCCTTTGCGTATCTGCCCATTTTCTCCAGCCCATGCTTGTTATGGAATTGCACCTATAGGGATAAAAAAGGTGCAAGAGCATAGTAGCAGGGGTCGCATGCACTCGCAATCTGCAATAGAGTTCCTGACAACCTACGGCTTCCTTTTCCTAATAATAGCAATAGTCTTCAGCGTGCTCTTCTTCCTAGCCAAGGCGCCCTCATCGGCCATACAGGCATCGTGCACCGCCTATGCCGGACCGGTATGCAACATTGTGCAGCTCTATTCCAACGCTACATCGGGCTACTCCGTCCTGACAATCGCGATAGCCAATTCGCAGCCTGTGCCCATAAACATAACAGGCTTCTCTGTGACCATACACAGCGGTGCGCTTTCCGGAGCATGCACACCCTCGTTCCTGTGGCCCGGCCAGTGGGCAACGTGCTCCGCGGAGGGCAGCGGCGCATACTCGAGCACCAGCCCGACAGACGGTTTCTACCAGATCCCAGCTTTGTTCTGCAATTCCGGCATATCGGGCGTTTCGCAGTCGAACTGCACGTACGAGAAGGTCACGTACTCGGGCGCGTTCGTAGCCAGGTCGACCGGCGCTGACGAGATTGTGTTCAGCGTGGCGGCGCTCCAGGGTCCCGGCAGCCAGCAGGGTCTACCGTTCGGAGCGATAATCAACAATCCGCATCTGCCTGCAAACTACACGATGGTCCAGAACGGCGACTGGGTCAGCAACGTGACAGGCAAGAGCATGGCGTACTCTTTCGCCACATCAGGCGTCGCGGGCCAGCAGTTCCTTGGCCATACCTCTGTGGCATTCCCCAGCACACTTTCGGATCTTTCCAGCAGCAACGTGGCGTGCTCGTTTCCCTTCAACTCAATGCTCTCTGTTGCTTCCACGACGCTGTATGTGAGTGCTTCTGCGACTTCAAGCGTCACGCTCTCCACTGATGACGAGATGCAGCTGTTCTATAAGGTGGCGCAGCCTGGCAACGTGTGGCAGAACGTGTCATTCGGGAGCAATCCCTGGAAGGGGCAGGGCGCCACGCAATACGGACCCAGTAATGTATTGCTGAGCCCCGGGCTCTACAACATAGAGGTATGGTGGTCCAACGTCTGCGGCGGTGGAGAACAGACGCTTGCTGTGTCGAACCTGCCGGCTGGCTAGCCAGCTGAGCGCTTTGCAGCGAATGCTTTGCCTATCGCCGCTATGTTCTTGAAGTTCGCCAGCTGCACCCCGGCGTCGTCGTCGGAGTTGAAGACCGTTATGCCAACTTTCTGCAGGTATGCCGCGTCAAGTACTTCTTTTACCTCGTCATTGTTTATCACCGAGTCGTTGACCAGCACGCTGCCGGCCGCGTACTGCTCCAGTGCAGCGCTTACCTTGTCGACTCCGAAGAACGATGCCCCGAAGCCCAGGCCTGCAAGGAACGTATTAAGCAGATCGAACTCGCGCTTCACCTTCTCCTGCTCCAGCAGCCTCGATACAGCTTCGCTCTGTATCGCCTCCCTTATACCGGAGCGCTCGGCGTCGCTCGCCGGCACGTACACCGTTTTCTTCTTGAGCTCAAGCCCCCTCTCCTCTACATACTTCCTGAAGTCGTCCTTTGCGAAGCCAGGGCCGGCGAACACAACAGTGTCAGCGCGCATCTCGCCCGCTTTCTTAGCTATCTCGCTGAAATAATCGGCGAGCGCCTTCTCGTAGTCGCGCTGCTTCATGCGCTTGCTGAGCCTGCTGTACACCTCACCCACCACGTCTATGCCGTAGCCCCTAACGTAGGCGAAGCTCGCCTTCTCGTCATCCATCGCTATAACAGCAAGCCTCTGCTTCTTCGAGTCGGCTACCGCCTGCTTTATCATGCTCAGCACATACATTTTCCACTCCCGCTTCCATACTGTGATCACGTCCCCCGAGCCTACGTTCAGCGTGTGGTAGCTGCCCAGCCGCACGAACGCCTCAGGCCTGCCGCTCGCTATCTTGCCGTTCACCCTTAGCCTCTGCGCGTTCCTGTCTATCTCCGCCTTCTCGACCAGCAGCTCGATGACAACTTCCTTCTGCTCTCCCACGTCGCTGTCGCTGGACCTGAAGCGCCTGTAGGTGCTTGACGTGACTCTGTCTCCGCCGCCAATCACCCTGGCGAGCAGGTAGAGATCCTCGAACTGCTCGGGCACAAGCTTCAGCGTTCCGTTTACTTCGCTGTACCTTATGACTCTCATTGGGCTCGCTCAAGCGAGTTGGCACATTAGCCTATAAAAGGGTGCTAGCAGAAACTGTAGCGGTACCATGGTTGTTTCGGGCGCGCTCGCAACGCTTCTGAGCCTTAGCGTAGCGACGGCGCTCGCGCTGCTGAAGCAGTACGGCTATGCCGGCATACTTGTCATCATGCTTCTCGAGGCCGCATCGCTGCCGATACCCAGCGAGGTGGTGATGCCTGCGATAGGCATACTCGCGGCTGGAGGCATACTCAACCCGTTCATTGCTTTTGTGGTTGCCCTGGCTGGCGCAGCGGCGGGCATGGCGGTAGACTACTACGTAGCCTACTATCTCGGCAAGGAAGTTGTTTACAAGCACCTGCACCTCTTCCACGTGAAGCGCGAGAGCATCGAAGCGTTCGACGCATGGTTCGCGCGCAACGGCGAGTTCTCCGTCTTCGTGACAAGGATGATACCTGTGATAAGGGGCCTCATCAACTTCCCGGCCGGCTTCGCGCGGATGCAGATCAGGAAGTTCTACGCCTATTCGCTTGCCGGCACAGCAATCTGGTTCGCGATCCTGATGGCGTTCGGCTACTACGCGCTCTCGATAGTCAACGCCTACCTGCTCCTTGCAGTTTTCATCGCCTTCGCGCTTGTAGTGTACCTTATCTACTGGTTCGCTATGCGCAGGATAGGCGGGCGGGTGGGCTCGGCAGGCTTGAAGAAGCTGTAGCCTGCCGTCGTTCTTTGTTATGCGCATGCCCCCGTACCCGGCTATCGCCTCCCTCACGAAAGCGTCTGTGCCTGTGCGCCCGTAGATCTCGGCCATGTTGTCAGCGAGCCCGAATCTCGCCATGACCTCCTTCCTGAGTAGCTTGCCGCCCAAGCACCCGTGGGCGCCGTTGTTATTATTGCCAGAATAATCGTTCCGCGTTGCCGCTGAGAGGCCACCAACCGACCAACGTAATTTATACCTGTATTCATGATATATAACATTTAAATAATATCACATAGTATACTATATGGGATTAAGATGGACAAGGAATCCCTCAGGCTTGTCATAGTCGACCAAAGCAGAAATTTGGCAGAGAGGCTGGGTCACAAAGATATCATAGGAAGAGAAGGCAATCCGCACGCATACATCAAGCATCCTACTGCACTGGTGATTTTGGGGGTGAGAAGGGCTGGGAAATCAACTCTGGCAGCACAGCTGTTCTATGGCAGGAAATTCGGATACATAAATTTCGACGACGAGCGTCTCCTGGAAGCAAAAACTGAAGACCTCAATACGATACTGCAGCTGTTTTATGAACTGTACGGTGTAGGGCTCGAAAACATAGTCTTAGATGAGCCTCAGCAGGTGCGCGGCTGGGAGCTTTTCGTCAGCAGGCTGAGGGACACCAAGAAGGTCGTGGTGACCGGGTCTAGCTCAAGACTGCTAAGCAGCGAACTCTCGACCTACCTTACAGGCAGACACATTGACGTGCTCCTGTTCCCGTTCAGCTTTCATGAGTATCTCGCCTATCGTAAATACGCTGTGCCCGCTGCCCTTTCTACGAGCGAAAGAGCAGAGATCTTCAAAATGTTTGAGGAGTACGTGTTAAACGGCGGCTTTCCCGAGAGGTTCACTCTGGGTGCAGGCATAGTGAGGAACATCTATGAGGACATAGTTACCAAAGATGTGCTCCTGCGCCACAAGATAAAACACATCACCGACCTTAGACAGATTGCGAGGTTCCTGGTGGCAAATAGCGCAAGCGAGTTCACATACGCATCGCTCAGGGGAATAAGCAGAGTAAAGAGCGTAATCACAATCTCGAACTGGGTGAGGTACCTGGAAGAAGCATATCTCATATTCGTCATCGAACGGTTCTCATACAAACTTAAGGAAAGGGTGCTGGCGCCGAAGAAGGCATATTGCGTCGACAACGGCATACTTAATTCAATGACTCTGGAGGCAAGTGAGAACAGAGGCAGGCTCATGGAAAACATTGTAGCCCTGCAGCTGCTCAGACGACGGGGTGCCGGCAGTGAGTGTGATGTGTTCTACTGGAAGGACCATCAGGGCAGGGAGGTGGATTTTGTCACAATGAAGAAAGGAAGCATTCAGCAGCTCGTACAGGTGACGTTCGCATCCAGCAGGGAAGCAGTGGAAGAAAGGGAGACCGATTCGCTGGCGCGCGCATCCGAGGAACTGAAGTGCAAGAATCTCCTCGTCCTTACGTGGGACTACGAGGGCAGGGAAAAGCGAAGCGGCAAAACAATAAAATTCACGCCTCTCTGGAAGTGGCTTCTCTCAAAAGAATAGGTCACGGTGTCGTGTATCCGGATGTCCACTGGCTCGTGTACGTCACGCCGCTTGTTGCTTGGCCGTTGTTCTCGTTGCCGGAGTAGTCGTTCGCGTTGCCATTGAGCGGCCACCAGCCGACCAAGCGCCTTGGGCGCCAGCGTGGCCGAGTTGAAAATGCCCAAGCTGAAGAGTGCGCCGAGCACGACAGCTATGATGAGTATGGCCCATCCGTAGGTCATGAGATACTCCATCGCGCTCTGCGCTTTCCTCACACGCAAATACATCTCCGCTTCTACTTGCTATCACAAAGGTTAAAATCCTGCTCCGTGTCAATATATTAATAATCAGATTAACAGAATCTATAGGGGCTTTTTTGGCAGAGACCGCAGAGGAGAAAAGGAGCAGGATACTCTCGCTAGCTCGCGAGGCCGTGAGCAATGCATACTCTACCGGCGAGCACTCGATAGCCCAGGCGGTGAACGCGTACAACGAGCTCGAGAAGAGCCGCAACCTGCTGCACGAGCGCATCGAGGAGTGGTACGGCATTTACTTCCCAGAGCTCACGCTTGGCCAGGAGAAACTTACGAGGTTCGTGCTCGAGGCAGGCGCAGACAAGAAATCCGCGAACGAGAAAATGCTTAGGGAGATCCTCGGTGACAGCGCAGACAACGTGATAGCAAAGATAAAGAGCAGCATAGGCGGTGAGCCTGGCGCTGGCGAGTACATGGCGCTTAAAGCGCTCGCAAGCGCCGAGGTGGAGCTCTCCGCCCGCGGGCGCGAGATAGACGCCTACCTGAAGGAGAACGTGCCCAAGCTCATGCCCAACATCTCGTATCTTGTAGACTACAAGCTCGCGGCAGAGCTGCTGAGCAGGGCAGGCTCGCTCAACAAGCTCGCTGTCATGCCGTCAGGCACGCTGCAGCTGCTGGGAGCCGAGAAGGCGCTCTTCAGGCACCTGCGCACAGGCGCGAGGCCGCCAAAGTACGGCGCCATATTCAAGCTGAAAGAGGTAACGAGCGCGGAGAGGTGGAACAAGGGAAGGGTAGCTAGACTCTTCGCTGCCAAGCTCAGCATAGCCGCGCGCGCAGACGCAATATCGAAGAGGTTCATAGGCAAGGAGCTCAGGCAGGAGCTGGACAGGCAGCTGAGGAGGATAAGCAGCAAGAGGCAGGCTCCGGAGAGGCGCGAGCAGCGCACGCAGCCCATGGGCGGCTACCGCGGCCGCGTGCAGGGGCAGGGGGAGAGGCAGGGGCGGTGGAGAAGAGAGAGGCGCCAGCCCCACTAGCAAATCGCAGGAAACGATTAGCTAGAAAGCGATAAAAAGGCTCAAAACCAATTGTGTGTTTGGTGCTGCTCCAGGCACCTGTCGTGCAGCTGTCGAAGTGTTGTATGGCGCTGGAGCGGGATTACCGAAATGTTTAAAAGAGATGGCGTTTCAAAACAGGGTTATAGGTGCTATGTGTGGACATGAGAAGCAATATTGCAACTGGAGGTCTGGCCTCTGGCGCGGCTGCCGCAGTCTCTTTGGCCGCAGTTAAGCAGGATGCGCTGCTGGCCCCGTACCACAGAACAATGCAGGAGATAGAAGGCATGCCTGTGATAGACAAGACAAAGACGGTGTGCCCGGTGTGCAAGCTTATAATCGACGGCATACTCTACAAGGACGGGGACAACGTGATGATAAGGAAGTACTGCCCCGAGGACGGCTGGACGATAGAGAAGTACTGGGAAGACTACGACATGTACATGAAGATGCGCAATTACAACTACTACGGCAGGGGCTTCGACAATCCAGATGTAGTAAACAAGGGGGAGAACTGCCCGTTCGACTGCGCGATGTGCCTCAGGCACAAGTCGCACAGCGGGCTTGTGAACGTGGTCGTAACAAACAGGTGCCACCTCTCGTGCTGGTACTGCTTCTTCTACGCAAAGGAGGGCGAGCCCGTATACGAGCCCACTCTTGCCGAACTGAGCAAGATGATGGTAAAGCTGAGGAACCAGAAGCCGATACCGGCAAACGCCATACAGATAACAGGCGGAGAGCCAACCATGAGAGAGGATCTTGACAAGATTGTGCAGATGACTAAGGAGGCGGGGTTCGACCAGATACAGCTAAATACAACGGGCATAAACCTTGGCCTGCATCCAGAGATGCTTGCCAAGCTCAGGTATTCGGGGGTGAGCACGCTGTACATGAGCTTCGACGGCGTAAACAAGCGCGCGAACCCGAAGAACCATTGGGAAGCGCCTCTGGCCCTGGATGCCGCAAGGAAGGCAGGGGTCGGAGTGGTGCTGGTCCCTACTGTAATAAGGACTATAAACGACGGGGAGCTGGGCAACATAATCAACTTCGCGCTGAATAACATAGATATAGTGAGGGCCGTTAACTTCCAGCCTGTCTCGCTGGTCGGCAGGATGCCGGCGAGGCTGCGCGAGAAGCAGCGCATAACAATACCTGGCGCAATAAAGCAGATAGAGGAGCAGACCGGCGGGGCCATAACCAAGGAGGACTGGTTCTCGGTACCATACGTGGGCGGAATAAACAGGTTCATAGAGGCGCTTACGGGCGAGTACAAGTACGATCTTTCGATACACTTCGCATGCGGGGCCGGCAGCTACCTGTTCGTGGACAAGGACAACAGGATAGTGCCGCTGACAAGGTTCGTGGACGCGCCTGGCCTGATAGAGCACCTGCAGAACACGGTCAACGAGATGCAGGGCAAGAGCAGGCTAGAGCGCAGGATCATGGCGGTCCGCGCGCTGCTGGGCCTGAAGAGGTTCATAGACAAGGAGAAGCAGCCAAAGTCTGTAAACTTCTCGAAGCTGCTGATGAGCATACTGCTCAAGCACGACTTCGCGAGCGTTGGCGTGCTGCAGATGAAGAGCCTCTTCCTGGGCATGATGCACTTCCAGGACGAGTACACTTACGACATAAAGCGTGTCGAGAAGTGCGACATACACTACTCTCTGCCCGACGGGCGTGTGCTTCCTTTCTGCACGTTCAACGTGTTCCCGGAGGTATACAGGGACAAGGTGCAGAGGCAGTACGCGATACCGAGCAAGGAGTGGGAAACGTCGCACTCTAACTGGAACTATGCAGCCGACAAGTACAAGCGCGACATAAAGGCGCTCGAGGCCAGCGAGCCATACAAGCGCACGTATCTCAACATGACAGACTACTTCAAACTGCCCGTAAACGCTGGCAGCGTCTCGGCGCCGAGCGTTGTCAAGCCAAAGCTCGTCGTGGCCGAGCGCGCCGCGGGAGCCGGGGCTGTTGAGGTAAGCGAGGCGAATGAGGAGGCAAGCGCGGAGCGCGGGCACGCAGGCGGCGAGGACTGCGGCTGCGGGCACGCAGGCGGCGAGGACTGCGGCTGCGGGAAGTGACCTAGATGGACAGACGAGACGAAACGGAAACGAACGAGTACACGTACCAGAAGGAGCTTGAGCGCGAGAAGAGCGACAGCAAGCAGTACAATGAGTACGTGGAGGAGAACGGCGAGCGCTTCTACATGCCGTACCACATGGTAAAGGAAGTTCTGTTCGCTGATATAAGCAAGGAAGATCTCGGTGACAGCGAGCACGCCGCGAGGCTGCAGTACAGGCTCATGCTGCAAGAGGCTGTGCTCTTCGCAAAGGTAGAATTCGTGGCGAGGCGCATAAAGATTACTTACAATCCGGAGAGCGCCACGGACAACAGGAAGGCCAAGACGACCATGGAGAAGCTGATAGAGTTCCTGGCCGATGAGGGCGTGCGCGTGAACACGAAGAGCGTGGCGGAGCGCGACGTAGACTACTACAACGAGATATACAGGTACCACTTCAACCCGCAGGTAATAAGGGAGCACCCGCCCTGGGGCTACACGCTTGATGAGTGGAAGGGCATGAAGGCCGGGTACGAGGCCAAGAAGGCGACCTACGAGGAACAGAAGCTAAACAACTTCCACGAGTTCCAGAACGAGTACCTGGGCGAGCACCCGGAGCTTGCTGAGCAGATAGGAGTAAAGCACATGCCAGCGAGCGGAAACAAGAAGGGGATGCTAGGCCTATTCGGAAAGAAGGCAAGGAAGACGAAGGAGAAGGGCTTCTGGTTCCACGGAATCTAGCTGCTGCTTTACCTATGTAAATTGCGCGTGCGTCAGCCAAGCCGCTCCTTCAGCCTGTCAACAACCTGCTTTATAATCTCCTTCTTGTACTCGTCGCTTTTAAGCTTCAGGCTTGCGGCCGTGCTGTGCCCGCCTCCGGAATCGACATACTCCTGGTATTCCTGGCGCATACCGTTCAGGAGCCCGAGCAGCCCTGCCTTCTCGGCCAGTTCCTTGCTGAGCCTCACCGAGATGAAAGGGCCGAAATGCAGCAGGAGCACGCACTTCCTGCCGTTCAGCTCCTCCAGCCTGCCCTGCAGCCTGCTGGCGAACCTGCCGGGCAGCGGGTACTTCTCGCTGCTCTCGCCGCGCAGCGCCTCGAAATCAATCACGTAGATGAGCGCGCCCTGCGCCTTGTACACCTTTACGTAGTTCAGCGCCAGGTCCAGCATCTCCGACATCCTGCCCTCGGCGTAGGCCACCAGCTCGTTGCTCTCCTTCTCGTCAGCCAGTATCCTGTCTATGTCGTCGGCGCCGAGGTTGCCCTTCAGCCACGGCAGCACCCTGGTGTTGCTCGTTATTAGGTCCAGTATCGCTGCAATCTTCCTGCTCCTCTCCGTAGGCTTGGCGTACACGCTGTAGTCTCCGGAGAGCGACGCCCGCTGCACGTCGTCAAGTTCGACGTCGGCCAGGGTCCTTGCAAACGCGCATGCCAGGAAGCCCGCTGTATAGTTAGAATCGCCGCCGAAGTTCCACGGGCTGATATAATGGTCAAGCGCCAAGCCGGAAAAACCGTCGACAAGCGGGTGGTGGTCTAGCCACACTATGTCGAACTTGCCCCTCGCGAACTCTATGCCCTCGTTGCTCTCCGTAGCTGTGCCGAAGTCTATTACGAGCAGAAGCGGTTTCTCCATAGGCTCGTATGCGCCGCACGCAAGCATGTCGTTCATCGCATCCTCTTTCGAATACGAGACGCTGGGATGCATGCGCCACATTATGTTGGGCTTGCGTTCCTCCACGTTGCCAAGCGCCTTGCGCACCGCTCTGTATACGCCGTAGGCTCCGCTGGAGCCATCTATGTCGTTGTGGAACCTGATCACGATCGGCACCGAAAGTGCAAGCTTCCTGGCGAGCAGTAGCATCGCCGCGCCGAGCTTCGCGTGCATCCGCCCTGTTATGGCGTCAAGCTCCTGAATGCCCGTCTTCAGCACCGCACCATTCATCATCAGCTTGGCAGCGATTTCGGCAGCACCCCGCGCCTGCCTCAGGGCATCGCCGCCCTCAACAGTGCTGAACGACTCTATCCTGCTGTTGCGCGCCTCCGCTTCTATGACCTCCCCTGCCTTGAGCTCGAGGCTGCTGGAAAAGGGCTGCGCCGTCCTGCCAGCGCCAAGCTCCAGCAGGTAGTAAGTGACCTCTGACCCGTACCTTTTCACGCAAGTTACTAGAAACCTCAAGCCAATCACGCGCCCTGAATGCACCGCGAGCTCTCGCTCGCGTTTGTTATGTAGCTGCAGTACGCTGTATTGTTGTACCTGCTGGCCAGCAGTGTGTAGCACGCGTCAGTGAAGCTTGAAGGCAGGGAGCTGCAGAGCGTTGCGTTCGCTGTTTTTACCGCCTGCTCCAGCGTAATCGAGTACTCGCACGCGCTGGCGTACTCTCCGAGCGATGCGCAACCGGCCAGCTCGGATGTGTAGTTCCCGCTTGCAGTGGTGTTGCTGCTGTAGCTTGTCGATTCTATGGTGCAGGTGCTCTGGGCGTAGCCGGCTGTTACGTTGCCGCACAGGTTTGCATTCAGAGTCTCGCCTGCCAGTTCAATGTAGCACACGTCCCTTGGTGTTATCGAGACGTTCGGCATCAGCAGCTCGCCAAGCAGCGAGCCGCTGAGAGTGCCGCTGCCGTAGCCGCTGCTTGTGATGTTGCTAAGCACGTGTGCGGTTACGTTGTTGTTGTACTGGCTGCTGACATTGCCGCAGTACCCGCCGCTGCCCGTTTTGAGCGCAGCCTCTATGCCTATTATCGAGGAGCATTCGGCGCCGTATGCGGAGCTGCTTATTCCGGCGCAGAGGCTCTGGCTGCCTGACTTCACTGCTATCGCTGCCTCGCACTTGGAGGCGTACGGCTCGGCGATCGTGGAGCATAACGAATAATTGCTTGCGCTGAGCGCAATACCGAGCACGCATGATGCGCTATCGTTTGCGTTCTGTATCCCTGAGCACGCCGAGGCGTTGCCTGTCTTCGCGGCAACCTCGGAATAGCAGGAGCTTGCATACTGCCCTGGCTCGGTGCCGCAGATGCTTGCGTTGTCCTGCTCCAGCGCCATGCTGGTGAGGCAGGAGTACCTGCTGCCTGCCAGCAACAGGCCGTTGCAGGTGCCGACCCCGCTGCCGCGCGGCACTATCGCAAAGCTTATGCCCACTATTATCAACAGAGCCAACACCAGGTAGACGTAAAGCATCACCTTCTTTCTCTCCTCATCCCCACCCGCTGCGTCCGGCATCAAATCAACCGCGGCTATAGCTCGCTATAGCTCCATGTCCTCCGGCGTGATTACGTTTATCCCGTCCGGCGTTATCTCGTAGGGCGTTGTGACGAAGCTGTGCTTCGCCCCGCGCATCTTTATCACTTCCATCGCCAGCTCCCTCTTCTCCTCCTCGCCCCTGCCGTACATGAGCACTATGCCGTCGAACAGGAAAAACTCGGTCTTGAACTGCAATTTGCTGCGCTCCGGATTCTGCAGCTCAGACGTGAGCAGCGACGTAACGCCCAGCCTCCTGAGGTTGCTTGCAAGAGCGAGCATCGAGCGCCTGTAGGTAAGCGGGTCGTTCATCAACAGGTCGAGCACAGATATAGAATCTATAACTATGGCGTTTGCCCTTGTCGAGGAGACAAGCGACTCTATGTTAGCCACTATCTTGCCGAACTCGTACTGCGAAGTGTCGCCTACTGAGCCGCTGTGAAGCATGTTGACGATGTCCTCGCCGTTCACTATGAGCTTCTTCGATCGCACGAGCGCGTCTATGTCGGTGAATGAGGTGAAGCACTCCTTCGCGTTCTGCAGCACGCGTTCCGGCTCCTCCTCAAGGGCGAAGAGCAGCGAAGTGTTGCCCGCCTTGGCGTTCTTGTAAAGGAACTCGAAAGAGAGAAGCGTCTTGCCGGCTCCCGGGCCGCCCGCAAGCACCACCTGGTTGCCATACGGTATGCCGCCGCTGAGCATCTGATCCAGACCCTCTATGCCTGTCTTTACAGGATTATCCAAGAAACCACTGCGATAAGCTTACCTGAGAAGCAATAAAAATGCTAGTGTGCCAATAGGCTTGGTTGAATGAAAAAGAAGTTGTTTTACCTGGGCCTGATCCTTATCATAGCAGCGCTCGTCGCCTTCTTCTTCGCCGTGCCCGCGCTGGCTGTGCCGTCACAGCTGACCAACTTCACTGTAAAGAGCATAGCTATAGTCGGAGGCTCGTCAGCTTCGATACCCGTATTCCTTAACAGCTCAGGCATAGTGGCAGTAGAATACAACGTCACCGACTCCCAGCGGGTCAGCTTCTACCTTGCTGACGCCAGCGCGTTCGGCGCAATAAGCAACGCAAGCAGGCAGAACATGAGTGCAGAGCAGGTGGCTGCTTCGCTCGAGGGTAACGGCGTCTACGAGCTTTACGCTTTGTCTGTCAACGGCATATACCCGTACTATGCCAACTACTCGAGCGCTGTGTCGGCACCAGACTATATGGCCAACGTGACCACTATGCGGTCAGGCTACTACTATGCCGGCTTCTACAACCCTAGCAATATAACAGCAACCATCAAGGTATCGGCAGAGCCCATAACGCTGACGCAGCTTGAATCTACAAACAGCTCCATAAGCGACGGCATGCTTGCAACCGGTATACTGTTCGTGATAGGCATAGCGCTCATAGTGTTTGCTGTATTTTCTAAGCCCAAGCAGCAGCCGGCTCAGGGCGGAGGGCTGAACGCCGAAGTGGCAAAGGCGTATGATCAGATAGAGAAGCGCGGTGCTGACGGCGGCAAGTGATTAGGTGCAAACAAGTGCCGAAGCGCAGCCTCTGCAGCTTAAGGCACGGTCAGAGCAGGGTGCAGGAAGCAGGGGACGCGGTGCACCCCTCGCGCAGTGTGCCCTTCTCAGCTCTTGGCGTCAGGCAGGCGAGACTCGTGGCAGAGAGGCTGGCCCCTTCGGGCATAGGCAGGATCTACAGCAGCGAGTACGAGCGCGCTGTCCAGACCGCTGAAATAATAGGCAAGCGCCTGGGCATGAGAGTAGAGCGGCGTTCGCGCTGATCCGGCGG
This sequence comes from Microcaldota archaeon, assembly GCA_964548595.1. Classification (GTDB taxonomy): domain Archaea; phylum Micrarchaeota; class Micrarchaeia; order Micrarchaeales; family CABMGC01; genus JAJYVH01. The sequence goes on from CAZJQO010000006.1 coordinate 20,522, forward strand.
CGTCTTGCCCGCCAAAGCAAGTGACGATGCCCACTTAGACAGATACTTTATTAAACCTGCATCGCCAACTCAGTGCATGGACAGCCTAGAGGAGAGGATAGCCGGCGAAATAGCCATGGCAGAGAGTGCCGGCAGCGTGATGAAGAAGTGGCGCGAGCTCTTCGGCGTCTCGCAGATAGAGCTGGCCAAGTACCTCAAGATATCCGCAAGCACGATAAGCGACTACGAGGGCAACAGGAGGGCAAGCCCCGGAGCCGGCGTAATAAAGCGCTTTGTGAAGGCGCTGATAACGCTCGACGAGCAGCGCGGCAGCGAAGTTATAAGGAACCTGCAGAAGTTCACAGCCACCAGGGAGGAGACGGGCAGCTTCTACTCCATAAAGGACTTCTCGACCCCGATAAGCGGAGTGGACTTCGCAAGGATAATAAATGCGAAGATAGCAGCCAATCCGGGCCTGCTCGACACCATAAAACTCTTCGGCTACACGCTGCTAGACAGCCTCAAGGTGATACTGGAAATAAATCCGAGCGAGTACCCGAAGCTCTTCGGCACCACAACCGAACGCGCCTTCGTCTTCGACTCGGTCAGCACAGGCCGCTCGCCCATGGTGGTAATAAGGGTAGCGCCGATAAAACCAAAGCTTGTCGTCATACAGAACCTGGACCAGGTGGACAAGCTCGCGGTTAAGATAGCGCAGATAGAGAAGATACCTCTGCTTACCACGAAGCTCAGCACAGAGGAGCTCAAGATCAGGCTAAACAATATATAGGCTGAGCTGCAATTTGCAGCATGCAGTGTTCGATACTGAGCGATAAAATAGCGGCCTGCAGGCTCTGCCCCAGACTGGTGAGATACAGGGAGAGCGTGAGGCCTGCGAAGCGCTTTGCAGGCTGGGACTACTGGCACAAGCCTGTGCCGGGCTTCGGCGACATAAACGCAAGACTGCTCATTGTAGGCCTGGCCCCGTCTGCGCACGGAGGCAACAGGACAGGCAGGATATTCACTGGAGACGCGTCGGGCAGCTTCCTCTTCAGGGCGATCTACGACGCCGGCATGTCCAACAGGCCGGAGTCGGTAAGCGTTGGCGACGGCCTGGAGCTCAGGGATGTTTACGTCACTGCAGTGGTCAAGTGCGCGCCTCCGGGAGACAGGCCGGAGCGCATGGAGGCGCAAAGGTGCGTAGCCGCGTTCTTCGCAAACGAGCTTGCGGAACTGAAGAAAGTAAGGGTGATAGTGCCGCTCGGCGCCTTTGCCTTCAAGTGGCTCGGGTTCGCTCTGGGCCGGATCGGCATAGACGCAAGCGAACTGCGCAGTTTCGAGCATGGCGGGGTGTATGCCGCAGGGCCCTACAGCGTGCTGGCATCATACCACGTCTCGCCAAGGAACACTAACACAGGCACGCTCACGTATCCTGAATTTGTTAAGCTGCTCAGGAAAGGGAAGAGGATGGCCTACTCTCCTTTCCTAAAAGACTGAAATACAGCATTACTTCCTCTGCGCAGCTGCGGTATCTGTAAATCCATCTACAAAACTTTTTATTGCCTCTACGTAGCCGATTCTTTCATTTATTTTTTCCAGCACCTCATCGCGGCTCAAGGTGAGCGCATTTCCTTCCATTGATTCAGGATGCGGGAAGAGCACCTTGCTGTACTCTGCATCTTCCCCGGTTTCTGCTACCTCCTTCGCCTGCCTGTAATATTTCAGGCAGTCCCCTAATACATACTCTTTCGATATCTTTGTTATGTTGCCTAGAGACCTGTTAGAACGCCAGGTGGCTATCAGCTCCAGCAGCCTGATATCCGCTATGGCGAGAGGCGATCCCCCTTTTTTGATCTCCTCGTGTGCGTAGTAAGAGTACCATAACTTGCTTTCTCCCTCCCTAATGGGCCTCAAGTAATATTTATTTCCGAAAAAAGCTTCAGATATGCTTTTCTGAGCCCTGTCAATCACAGCACGCGCATCTGCCAGCCCTGGCGTCTCCTTCACGCCGCCTCTTAAAGCATCCATTTGCTCGCCTCGAATACCAGATAATTAGGGTACTCTCTAGCTAGCCCTTTATAACAATTCGCTTAGCTCTGAGGAGCGAGAAACCCACACCATTTATGGGTGGGATGAACGCGAGGGCGAAATGAAGTCCGAAAATATGATCGCGGTTCCAGCCCACAGGCCTATAGGCAAGGGAATGGTGAGAACCATAATCAGGGAAGCGGACCTCTCAGTAGACGAATCCAGTAACCTGCTATACTCGGGCCATATCGGATTACGCTTGTCGCCGTAAGGCACGAGGCGGAATGATCAGGGCGTCGTGTACCTGTTGGTCCACTGGCTCGTGTAAGACACGCCGCTCGGCACGCCGTTGTTCCCGCTGCCGCTGTAGTCGTTCGCGTTGCCGTTGAGTGGCCACCAGCCGGCGGGCTGTTCCTATAACTTTGTACTTATACTACAAAGATTTAATAAATCTTTGTAGTAGTATATAATTGATTTTGTGATATCTGTTGATGCTATAAAGGCGGTCATAGCGGATCAGGAGCACGACTTCAAGGTGCAGATGTCGTCGAGCCGCATGATAGCGAGGGAGTTTGACATAGACGAGCAGAAGCTGTCGAACGGAGCGGTTGGGATAATAACTGGAATCAGAAGATGCGGGAAATCTGTGTTGGCCCAGCTTTCCTTCTCCGGGAAGAGTTTCGGCTACATAAACTTCGAGGATGCTAGACTCTCCATTACTGCCAGCGAGCTGAACAAGGTGCTCGAGGCGATATACTCGTTGAAGGGACCGGCAAGCCGCATGGTGCTCGATGAGATACAGAACATTGCCGGATGGGAGAAATTCGCAAGCAGGCTTGCAGCATCAAAGAAAGTCATAATCACAGGCAGCAACGCCAGACTGATGAGCAAGGAACTTGCTACCTATATGGTGGGCAGGCACATAGATTTCGAGCTTTTCCCGTTCAGTTTTCGCGAGTTTCTAGCGTACAAGTCCATAAACTACAGCAAAGCACATACCTACACGACCGAGGGCAAGGCGGCTCTGATGAAAGCACTGGAAGAGTATGCGAAGATTGGCGGCATGCCGCAAGCCCTTGCACTAGGAAGGGGATACCTGGCCGGCCTATACACTGAGATACTTGAAAGGGACGTTGCGCAGAGATATAATGTGAGGCACACGGCAGAGCTCAAGGAACTCGCAAACTACCTCGCAAGCAATTTTGCAAGCGAGATAACCTCAAACAAACTGAAGCACATAGTGAACATAAGGACGGCAAACACAGTAAGCAAATGGATTGAGCACCTCGAAAGCACATATCTCTTCTTCAGGCTTGAAAGGTTCTCAAGCAAGCTTAAGGATCGAATAAAAGCCCCGAAAAAGGTTTATATGATCGATACAGGAATGCTCTGCTCCGTTTTCAGGGAGGCGGAGGGCATGAGGGGCAGGCTCATGGAAAACCTCGCGGCGATAGAGATAAAGAGAAGGATGGCATACTGGCACAGGGACTGGAGCCTGTATTACTGGAAGGGCCCCCGGCAGGAAGAAGTAGACTTCCTGCTCAGGAAGTCGGGAAGAACGCGCGCCCTAGTGCAGATTACCCGCGCATCAGACAGGAACGAGATAAAAGAGCGGGAACTCAAGTCGCTTTTGAGTGCGAGTGCGGATCAGAGGTGCAGCAACCTGATTATGATCAGCTGGGACTACTCCGGGGAAATAAAACTGGGGAGCAAGATGGTGAAGGTTGTTCCATTCTTGAGGTGGCTTGTTGACTACGAGCCCAAGAATGGGCCCGTGTAGAGAACAGGGCTCTGCTGGCAAAGGAGTCGCGCCTGCACAGCTGCAGGATGCTCGGAGAACCGAGCAATATGATTCTGCCGCATTCCCCTCCTATTCTTCCACGGCAGCAACACTCGGACTCGTGTTTGTCGTCGTAATTTTCAGTTGGAGGCAAGGAGAATCGGACTCCTGCCTGCAGAATGTCAATCTGCCATCCTGCCACTAGACGATGCCTCCACGCTCTTTCTTTCTTTGCTAAGGTTAAATAACAAGGCTGTAGCCGTCCCTTGCAACCACCGAGTTCCTGAACACTTTCCTGGCATCGCTCAGCATCTGCACGTCGCTCCTGTGCCTAGCGCTTATGTGAGTCAGCAGCAGCATCTTCACTCCAGCTCGCTTTGCCAGCAGGGCTGCCTCTCCCGCTGTGGAGTGCTTCCTGTGCTCCGCCATCTTCTGCTCCGCTGTCACGTAAGATGACTCGTGTATGAGCAGGTCTGCCCCCCTCGCCGCCTCCAGCGTCTCGCGCACAGGCCTCGTGTCGGTGGCGTACACAATCTTCTTGCCGGGCTGATTCCATGCAAGCTCCTTCAGCGTTATGCTTCTGCCCTTCACCGCCAGCCTGCCCCTCTTCTGCAGCTCGGCGAACATGGCGCCCTTGACCCCGAGCCTGACCGCCAGTTCCTTCCTGAACTTCAGCCTGTCGTTCTCCTTGAAGACGTAGCCGTAGGTGGGCACTGTGTGCTGCAGCCTGAAGGCGCTTACAGAATAGTCCTTGCGCTCGTATATCTTGCCCGCCCTGACCCCCTTTATCTCTATCTGGTAGTTGATCATCGCCCTGTCGAACACTATCAGGTTGCGCACCTGCGCCTCTTCGCCCTTCGGCACGAAGATGTAAAGCGGTTCCTTCCTGTTCAGCAGCGCCATGGTGCGTATCAGGCCAGCTATCCCTATAGTGTGGTCGCCGTGCATGTGGCTTATGAATACCGCCTTTACCCTGACCGCGTTTATGCCGTATTCAAGCATCTGGAACTGCGTGCCCTCTCCGCAGTCGAAGAGCAGCACCTCGCCTTCGCGGACGATTGCTACGCTGGGCATGCGCCTCTCCTTTGTAGGCGCCGAACCAGCGGTTCCCAGCATTACTACCTTTACCGCCATACTTCACAACTCGACTCTTACGCTCTTCTTCTTTGCATCAACGCTTTTTACCCTTATGCTGCCCGCGCCCCCAAGCTCCTTTGCGTCCTTCGGCCTCAGCTTCTTCGCCTCTGCGAGCAGCAGGTTGAGCTCATTCATCTTGCCGAAGATCGCGTTGGCGGCGTTCCTGTACTCCGCTGCCTCCTTCTCGTTCTCCCTAATCTGCTCCCTCAGCTTCCCTACGCTCTTCCTCAGCTCCTCCGCCTCCCTGATCTTTGCCTCGTCCCTGCCGCTGCTGCGCTCGGCCAGATAAACGTTGTCGAGCAGCTTGCTCAGCGTCTCGAACCTGACCTTGTTCGCATCTCTATCGTGCTCGTACTTCTCCAGCGCCTCTATCGTGAAATCCAGCAGCTTGCCGCTCTTCTGGTAGAGCGCTGGCTCCGGGTGCTCCAGCGCCTTGGCAGCGTCCTGGTACGCGCCCGTCCTGCCCCTCTGCGCCGGGAACGAGTAGAGCATTCCCTTCCTCAAGCTCCTGTCGCTGAAGCTCACGCTCCTGTACGCAAGCTCCACCAGCCCCTTGTCGTCGACAAGCACTATGTTGCCCTTTCCGAACATCTCCAGCACCATGATGATGCTCCTCCTGCCCTCGAACTCAAGAACAAGTATCCTGTCCTCGCCGTGCTGCAGCACGTCCCTGAGCCTGCATGCATCAAGCGCCTTCCTTACCGCAGCGGCAAACTGCGTAACCCCCTTCTTCCCCTCCCTGAACTCGGTCAGGTGTATGCTCCTGCCGGGGCTCACGAAAGCAGCCAGCTCCCTGCGTTCCCTGGAGAAAGTGATCAGGAAGTTTTCAGACCCGAGGTCGTAGAAGCTCTTGAAGTAGGCGTGCTGGAGGGCGCCGCTCAGCTCCCTGGCCATCAGCGCTATTTCTATGGAGGAAAGGGGGCGTATGCCTGGCACTCTCCACTACCTCTTCTTCCTTCCCTCCTCCTTGGCAACTTTTGCGAAGTCCTCCACCATCTTCTTAGTGTTGCCTTTCTCCTGCAGCACCGCGCCGATCTGCGCTATGTCGGCGCCAGCCTTGTACACCTGCCTCAGGCTCTCCGCCTCCCTTATGCCGCCGCCCACTATGTACGGGACGGTTGTGGACTTCCTGACAGCGCTTATTATGCCTGGCGGTATGGGGCCGAAGCCCTGGAGCTGCGGGTTCGAGCCGGCGTCCGTTATTATGAGCCTGTTGCCAAGGAATTCGCCTGCGTTTGCAAGCGCTGCAGCGATCTTTGGCTTGTTCCTCGGCACCACGTTGGCGTCGCCGACCCAGCCCACAGTGCCGCCCGGCTCCACCACTATGTAGCCCACAGGCAGCGGCTCTATCTTCAGCTGCTTTATCAACGGGGCTGCAAGCATCTGCGCCTGTATGATCCAGTACGGGTTCCTTGCGTTGAGCAGCGACATGAAGTATACAGCATCAGCGTACTTTGTTACAGTGGCTATGTTGCCCGGGAAGAGCACCACCGGGGTGCCGCCTGCTTTCTCCCTTATGCCCCTGGTTACGTTGTCGAGCAGCTCGCCCTGTGCGCCTATGCTGCCGCCTATCAGCAGCAGGTCGGCCCCGCTCTCTATGCTGTCCACGCCTACGCGTATCGCATCCTTTTCCTTGTCGTAGTCCGCCGGATCTATGAGCATAAACAGGAGCGCGCCCTTGTTGCCGAGCTCGTCGTTTATGTACTTCTCTATCTTTCCTATCTTCATCGACATTAAATCACTCTAAACAAAATCAGCCCGCACCCCTGCGTATGAAGTCGTCAACGAGCTTCTTGCCGCCCTGCTCCACGTGCACCCTTGGCTCCCAGCCGAGGTCCTTCTTTATACTGCCTATGGCCGGCTCCCTGTCGGCTGTGATGAATCTGAGCTCGTCGCTGTCTATGTTCCTTGTCTTTGCGAGCAGCTTTACCACTATCTCCTGCACGTGCTTCGTTGGCGCTGCCACGCCGAGCATGCCCGAGGCGAGCTTCATCAGGTATTCCTGCGTGTGCCCGTCCCCGTCGCTGATGTTGTATATCTTGTTGATGCAGGCGCTCCTCTTCTTCATAACCATCACCATGGCGTCGATCACGTCGTCTATGTGCACCATGGGCAGGCGGTTGTCGCCCCTGCCTATTATAACAACGTTGCCCTCCTTCAGCGCCTTGAAGATCTTGAAGAACGAGTGCTCGAAGCTGGGTCCGTATATGGTGGCTATGCGCAGTATCGTGTATGGCGCCCCGCTCTTCATCACTTCCTGCTCCGCGAGCATCTTCGTGTAGCCGTACTTGTCCGTGGCGAAAGGCTCGGTGCTCTCGTCTATTATGCCCTTCCTCTTGTTGCCGTAAACGTCTGTTGTGCTTGTGAACACGAGCCGCTTCACCTTGTTCTTCACGCACGCGGCGGCAACGTTCTTCGTGCCTTCTACGTTTATGAGCATCATTTCCTGCGTGCTCGCCTTTGTGTGCATGAGGCCCGCGGTATGGTACACCACTTCGGCTCCGCTGAACGCATCGTTGAGTTCATTCCTGTTTGTTATGTTGCCCATCATCGGTATCGCTCCCGGAGGCAGCTCCCTTATCTCGCCCCTGTCCTTTATCAGCGCGCCGACGCTGTTGCCCTCTTCCAGCAGCCTCTTCACAAGCAGGTGCCCGAGCCTTCCGCTGGCGCCGGTCACCACTATCATCGGGTCGTCGTCTTTGCCGCTCTTTCCTGAGTTCTTCATCCTAGGCCTCGTTGAGTATGTTCTTAGCAAGGAACCTGGCGTAGCGCTCCGGCACGGTGCTCCTCGCATACTGCTGCCAGTCCTTGCCGAACGGCACGTATACGCTTATCCCGCTTCCCCTCTTGATCAGCCTGTTGGCTATCTTGCTCTTGTAGCCGAGCTGCAGCTCAAATACTATGTTCTTCACACTTCCGCTGCCGTTGAGCATCTTCCTTATCACTCCGTCCGGAGCTGACTGCACCACCATGCTGTTCACCACGCCCGCTATCTTCCTGAGCTTGGCGAAAGCGTGCGCTATGCTCTCCCTGTCGTTGTGCACGTCGTTGCAGAGCGCCTTTACAGCGCGTATGCTGTTCTTGTTGACCTTTATGTACTCGTCAGCCCTTGCGAGGTCGATGGCGTAGCCCACTCCCTTCGCGCCCTGCAGGAAGCGCGGCAGCTCGAACCTGTGGTCCCTGACATCGAGCCAGACAAACACTCCGTGCTTGTTCGCGGTGCCCAGTATCTCGTTCACTTTCTTCTCGGCTATCTCGCTAGATATTGCGTAGCCTATCTGTCCAAGGGGCACCTGCACGCTGGCCTTAAGGCCCAGCCTTGAAATGTTCCTTATCAGCTCCAGGTATGTGGTAGTTGCGTACCTCGCCTTAGTGGTATCCAGGGCGTCTCCGCTGAGGAAAGCCAGCGAAACGTGCATCTTTTTGCCGTTGAGCTCCCTGGCCTTCTCTATAGCAGAGTCCATCGTTGTACCCGCTATGTGCCTTCTTATAAGCCTATAGAGCAGTTTTTCGGCTATGGCGTGTTCTGCCACTTGCAACCCCTTGTTCCAGTCCGAGTCCTAATATGAACTTAATAAGCTTTTAATTGGTTCCTTTTATGATGCTGGCTATAACAAAAACAAGCGGCACAGGCGGCAGCCTGCGCTCGGCTCCTGAGGACTTCGTTGTCAAGGAAATAGCAGCGAACGGTGCCGTGCTGCAGCCTGGCACAGCGTATGCCGGCGGGCAGCTGGGCAGGGGCAAAACTGGCGGCAAGCACATAGAGTTCGTGCTCGAGAAGCGCAGCTGGAATACCGTGGACGCGCTCATCGCCATAGCGAAGAAGCTCGGGCACGGCAGGAAGTCGATAGGCTACGCGGGCACGAAGGACAGGAATGCGGTCACTGTGCAGCTGGCCAGCGTCTTCTCGCCCAACGACGCCGACTTGAAATCGTTCAGCATAAAGGACATAAGGATAAACGGCCAGTGGCGTGGAGACGGCATAAGCATGGGAGACGCGCTGGGCAACGCCTTCGAGATAACGGTGAGGAACGCTCATGGAGCGGCCAACGCAGAGGTGATAGCCGGAGAGCTCGACGGGCTCATGCCCAACTACTTCGGCGGGCAGCGCTTCGGCTACAGGGGCAACAATGAGAAGATAGGCGCAGCGCTGCTCAGGGGCGATTTCGAAGGGGCTGTGGATGAGTACCTGACAGGCAGGAACGGCGAGACCAACGAAGAGGCCTCTTCTGCAAGGGTGAGGTATGCCGAGGAGAGAGACCCGCAGAAGGCGCTCTCCTACTTCCCCAACTTCCTGAGAGGTGAGCGCACTGTGCTCGCGCATCTTGCCAGGCGCGAGGGCAACTACGCCAACGCGCTCAGGCTTTTGCCAAGGGGCACGCTGCTTATGTTCGTTCACGCTGTGCAGTCGGGCATCTTCAACCAGGGGCTCGAAGCCAGGGTGAAAAACAGGGACTTCGCAGCTTCGGTGTATGCCGGCGAGGACTTCTACGGGTTCCCCGACATGGAGCAGACAGGAAGCGCCGGCAGCTTCCCGCTTGGCGCGCTGCCAGGCTATATGAGCAAGGATGAGGAAGTCGATGCCTACACCAAGGAGGCGATGGAGCGCATGCAGGTAAGCAAGGAGCTGTTTGCGATGAAGCAGATGCCGGAGCTCGCGATGAAGGGCGCCAGCAGGCCGCTGCTTGCGCCTGTCAGGGAGCTGGCGTGCAGCGTGCAGGATGCTGGCGCGTACAGGCTGTCTTTCTCGCTGCC
>CAZJQO010000007.1:0-2037 GCA_964548595.1 Microcaldota archaeon
TTTTCAGCAGTCCTCTCTGCACCCTCCTGCCCCTCTTCCTCTTCAGCGTCTCCTTCAGTGTCCTCTGCTTCCTTTTCCTCTCCTTCCGCATCCGCAGTGCCGCTCTCCTCTACGACAGCCTCTTCCCCCTCATCCTGCGATACTGCACCAGCATCTCCACCGGCTTCTGCGCCCTGCTTCTCCGCATCCTGCCCCCCTTCCTCCTCAACTTGGGCTTCTCCGCTTCCTTCTACATCCGCAGTATCCTGGCTTGCCGCTACATTTTCATCAGGAGCAGCCTCGCCCTGCAATGTGGTGTAATCTCCCACCACAGACCCGGTTTCCTGCCCTTCTGCCTCTGCTGCAGTTGTTTGTTGCTCAGCGACCTGCCCCCCAAGAATGGCCTCAAGCTGCCCGACATAGTTTCTGGACAGCTCTGCCGCATTGCTCACTCTCGCTATGAAATCCCTTTCCAGAGCGACTACCTGCTCTAATCCTGCGTCAGCCTTCCTCCCTGCCTCATCTATACGCTTGAGTATCCCCTCGAGTTTCTGCGTCTCCTCCTCCTTATGCGCTGCAAATGCCTCCCTCTCCTTTACCATTTTCTCCTGGAACGTTGTCTTCGCGGCTTCCAACGCTCGCAATTTGCCGTTATATTCATCCTCCAAGGCCTTTTGGCGTGCCTCTAGAACTGCACTGCGGGAGCCGAATTCCGCCTCAAGCTTTTCCTTGACCGCAGCCAGCTCCGCTCCAAGTTTTTCCCTGATTTCAGCCTCATTCTTCCTTAGCTCATCTGCACTTCTTTTCTCCTTTGCCTCCTGCTCACCGATGCGCCTTTGAAGCCCGGCCCTCAGGTCCTCCTGCTTCTCGACCTCTACCCGCAGAAAGCCCTCCCTAAGTATAATATCCGCAGCCCTCTTGTCGCGCTCCTCCAAACCAACAAGCGTTTTTTCGCGTTCTTTGAGCTCTTCCTCCTTTTTTATTGCAGCAGCTTCCCTCGCATCCACTAGTGCGAGCCTATCTTCTAACTCTTTTCTCAGAAGCACCACTTCCTTTGACTTCCCGAGAAGCTTCGCATAGCCATCTTTGCTGACCTTAACCATCTCTTCTCCCATCGGACTACCTGTTTCTATCTGAAAATACCTCACTTCCTTCAGATATTTATACCTGATGCTAACTTCTGTCTGGAGTTAGCTGCACGCCCAGGCTGTACTATAGGAGTGAGAATCAGCGCCTGCCGCCGCTCAGGCTTCTTGCTTCCTCTTCGAATACGTCATCAAGATCTACAGCCTCGTTCTGCCTTATCTGCTTCGTAATGCCTGAGTCTGTGTACTCTGGGAACTCGACCCCGCTTACTACGAGCATGACCCGCAGCGCGTCCTTCTGCATCTCAGGATCGATTCTCGCGCCCCACTTCAGCAGCGCATCGCTGCTTATCCTGCTCGCAACCTCCTGGAATACGGCCTCTGCCTCGCGGAGAGTAAGATTCTCCCCTCCTACTATGTTGACAAGCGCCTTCTTTGACGACGTAAGATTGGCGTCCAGCATCGGGCTCTTTATCGCATTTTCGAGTGCAACTATCGATCTGTTCGCGCCGCTCGGGGTACCGATACCCTCTCCTGTGCCGATTACCGCATAACCTGCGTCCTTCAGCACGCTTCTCAGATCAGCGAAGTCTATGTTCACCATACCCGGTTTCGTTACCATCTCCACTATGCCCTTTGTAGCTCCAGCAAGCACCTCGTCGGATACCCTGAAGGCCATGTTGAGCGGGAGATCCGGAGCAACAGCGAGAAGTTTGTCATTGTGTATTATTATGACCGTATCCGCTACTTTTTTCAGCTTGGACAGGCCTTCGAGCGCATTCCTCATCCTCATCTTGCCTTCGCTCGAGAACGGAAGGGTGACGATCGCGACAGTCAGCGCGCCGGAGTCCTTCGCCTGCTGCGCAATAGCGCTTATCGAGCCCGTGCCCGTGCCGCCCCCCAACCCGCAGGTTATGAATACAAGCTGCGCGTCACCTAGTATGTGCTTTATCTCGTCCTTGCTCTCGTTGGC
>CAZJQO010000008.1:0-10141 GCA_964548595.1 Microcaldota archaeon
GGATCATGGTGCGTAAGTCAGGCACAGAGCCGGTATACAGGATCTATGCACAGGCAGGAAGCAGAAGGGAGGTAGGCTCTCTCATATCGTCTTACAAGAAAGAGCTGTTTGGAAGGTAGCGCGGTCAGCCCCGCACTCCCCCTACCAGCCGCCTGCTGGCATCGTCATCGCCGACGGCATCGAAACGATCGCGTGCATGTGCTCGGGCATGACGGCGAACTCGACCAACTGTATGCCATGCCACGACGCCACCGTCGTCAGGGAGTTCTCGTAGCCCCGTCTGTACTCGTCGTGGTAGAAAATACTGTACCTGTACTTTGCACACCACTGCACCGAGCCAATGATAATTTGCCACAGCCTACAAAGGCTGCGGATTAGGAAACGCGTTTATTTTGGGCTTAGTGTCCTCGCTTGTCTGCGCCCTTGAGCATTAAGCCCTGGGAGGGTATCGAACCCCCGACCTGCTGTTTACAAAACAGCCGCTCTGCCACTGAGCCACCAGGGCGCAGTAGTAGCTGGCATTTAAGGTTTAAAATGTGTTCTGCTAATCAGCAGCGGCCGCGCTGCTGTAATTAAAAGGTTGCATTGCTAACATAATGTGCACGGTGGTGTGTAGTGAAAGTGACACTGGTAGGCCATGATTTTGACCTCTCCGCCAACGACGGCATAAGCAGGTACTCTGCGGCAGTCTACAACGGGGTGAGGGGCGAGGCGGTTACGAAACTGATCGCCACCTACAAACTGCCAAAGACGGTGCGGCCGTTCTATCCCGCTATTATAACGGACTCAGACATAGTGCACCTAATGTACCCTGACGTGCTACGCGTGAGGAAGGGCAGGGCCAAGATGCTTACCATGTGGCACGACCTCAGGCTCCTCTCCAAGTACAGGAGCGAGAGCCAGCAGCGCTACAAGCCGCGCTTTACCGAGAGCTTCAACATCGCGGCTGGCATAGTAAAGCGCATAGCCATGGGCAACTATGCAGACACGGACACAAACATATGCAACAGCTCCCAGACACTGAAGGAGCTGAAAAACTACCTGAAGCAGCGCGGGCTGCTTGATGCCTCGAAGAGGCACGTGGTAATACCGCTCGGCGTTGATGAAGCATACCTGCGGATGCGGACATGGCAGGGCGAACGCAGCGACTTTGTATACCTCGGCGCTATACACCTGAAGCACAAAAACCTGGAGGGCCTGCTCCGCGTCTTCGACAGGATAGCAGAAGCCAAGAAATTAAAGCTCCATTTATTTACCTCCAGTCCTGATGCGCAGCAGATACTCGATTCCATGATGCAGGGCCTGAAGCACGTTTCTGACAGGAACGTGGTGCTCCACTACAGGGCAGACGACCACATAATAGCCGAGTACTTGAGCCGCGCTGTTGCATATCTGCACCTCTCGAAGTACGAAGGCCAGGGGCTTACGATACTCGATGCGATGGCGTGCGGCACAAACGCGCTTACGCTAAAAGAAGCTACAATACCTGAAGAGACAATCCGGTACGCGTTCAAGGGCACGGAGGAGGAGATTGCGGAGAAGGCTATACGGCTGGCGTCCGACCCCGGGCCTGCCACGAAGCGGGCTATAATGTACGCAAGAAGCTTCACATGGCAGCGGATGGTCCGCGGCACTATATCAGAGTACAGAAGGTTATTATAAGGAAAGGCGGATTCTACTCATGATGCAGGCAAGCGAGTTGAAGGGGCATGTGCCTAGCGAGATGCTCGAGTCGATAGCACAGCGCGGCATAAAGAATCTCACTCCGCCGCAGGAACTCGCGATAAACCGCGGCCTGCTCTCCGGCACCAGCATGGTCGTTGCTTCACCAACAGCCAGCGGCAAGACATTCATCGCAGAACTGGCGATGCTTCGATGGGTGCTCGGCTACGGCAAGAAGGCGATATACGTGGCGCCTATGCGCGCGCTTGTCAGCGAGAAGTTCGAGGAATTCAAGTCAGCGTACCCGTTCGTGAAGATTGCGATCTCGATAGGCGACCTCGATTCCCTTGACAGGTGGCTGGCAGAGTACGACATAATATTCGTGTCTACGGAGAAGCTAGACAGCCTGATAAGGCACGGCCTGGAATGGCTGGACAACGTGGGTTGCGTCGTCTTCGACGAGGTACATCTGCTAGACGATGTTGGCAGGGGCCCTACGCTTGAAGTGCTGATAACGAAGCTGCGCAGGCTCTCCGAGCACGCACAGCTGATAGCGCTCAGCGCCACGATAGGCAACGCCAAGGAGCTTGCTGCCTGGCTGCATGCTGAGCTGGTGGAGAGCGAGTACAGGCCAGTGAAGCTTGAGAAGGGTGTAGTATTCGGCGGCAAGGCATACTACCTGGATAACGAGGAAGAGCTGGCAGGCTCGAGCACCGTGCCCGAAGCCAGGGTCATACAGGACACGCTCGCAAGGAAGAAGCAGATGCTCGTATTCCTAAGCACACGGCGCAACGCTGAATCGAGCGCGGAGAAAGCGGCTCATATCGTTGATGCAGTGCTTACTGCCAAAGAGAAGGAACAACTGGCGAAACTCAGCGGCGAGGTGCTGCACGTGCTTGGCAGGCCTACGGTCCAGTGCGAGAGGCTCGCAAAGATAATAGCCAAGGGCGCCGCTTTCCACCACAGCGGCCTTGTGAACGCGCAGCGCAAGCTCGTAGAGGATGCGTTCAGGAACAACCTGCTCAAGGTAATATGTTCGACCCCGACCCTTGCCCTAGGCGTAAACCTTCCCGCGCACACAGTGCTTGTCAGGGACACAAGCAGATACAGCGAGGGCTTGGGGTCAGAGAAGCTGAGCGTCAATGAGGTCACGCAGCTCTTCGGCCGCGCCGGCAGGCCCAAGTACGATACTGAAGGGCGTGCTCTGCTCATAGCCAGGAGCAAAGCCGAGATAATGGACCTCTACGAGCACTACATGAACTCAGATCTTGAGCCGATCCACTCCAAGCTCGGCGTGCTGCCTGTCCTGCGTATGCACGTGCTCGGCTTCGTTGCCACCCAGATGCTCAAAACGCGCGAGGGCATGCTTTCGTTTCTCAACGAGACGCTCTACGGCTTCCAGTTCTCCAACACGAGGGAACTGGAGGAACTGCTCACCGACGTGCTGAAGCAGCTGGAGTCCTGGGGCTTCATAACAGGGCAGGGCAGCATCTACCTGCCAACAAGGATAGGCCGCAGGATAAGCGAGCTCTACATAGACCCGCTCTCCGCGCGCTGGCTGCTTGACGCGCTGCCGAAGGCAAAGGACGAAGTGGCTTACCTGTTTGCTATCTGCAACACTGCAGAGATGAGGCCATACGTGCGCACCACAGAGGAGGCGAACGAGCTCTTCTTCGACTACGAGCAGATGCTGGAGGGCACCGGCGCCAACTTCGACGACTCATACGGTTATTACGACCCTGTGAAGCCGCTCAGCACAGCGCTGATGCTGCGCGACTGGATAGACGAGAAGCTGGAGCGCGACATAGTGAAGAGCTACGGAACAACGCCAGGCGTGCTCTTCTCGAAGCAGACCAACGCGGACTGGCTCCTCTACGCAGCCTCCGAGCTTGCCAAGCTCTCCCACATGAGCATAACAAAGCTGCTGGAACTCAGGGTTAGGGCCAAATACGGGATAAGGAAGGAGCTGCTGGACCTTGTCAGGCTCGAGCAGGTAGGAAGGGTGAGGGCCAGACTAATGTACGACAACAGCATAAAGCGCGTCTCCGACCTTAGGCTTCCGGGCTCCGCCGAGAAGGTGGAGCGGCTCTTCGGCAAGGAGACAGCGAAGAGGATACTCGAACAGGTATAGCTATTCAGCGCCCCAGCCGCCGTCCACGTTGAGTATGTGCCCAGTTACGTACGACGCTGCATCAGAAGCAAGGAACACAGCCGCTCCCTTGAGTTCCTGCGGATCCCCGAGCCTGCCCATCGGCGTCCTGCCTGTAATGTGCGCAAGCACGTTCTTGTCCTTAAGAATATCCTGCGTCATCTCGCTCGGGAAGAAGCCGGGGGCTATTGCATTTACACGTATGCTGTACTGCGCCAGCTCTACGGCCAGCGCCCTTGTCATGTTCACAACGGCTCCCTTGCTTGAATAATAAGCCACGACAGGAAAGATATCAGCGAACTGCCCGTAGATCGAGGCCAGGTTTATTATGCTGCCCCTGACCTTGTGCCTTATCATGCTCTTGGCCACGTGCTTTGAGAAGAGGAAGACGCCCGATACGTCTACAGAGAGCGTGTTGTCCCAGTCCTTCCTTTCCAGCTGCAGTGCAGAACCCACTGCGCCTACTCCCGCGTTGTTTATCAGTATGTCTATCTTGCCGAACTCGTTCTCGGCAGCCTCAACCACCCTCTCTATATCCCTGTCCTTCGAGATGTCGGCTTGCACCGGGACTATTTTCCTTCCCGTGGCCTTTGCTATCATTTTTGCATTCGCGCTGAGCTTGTCAAACCTTCTGGCGCAGACCACGGCGTCTGCGCCGGCCTCCGCAAGTCCCTCAGTAAACGACACTCCGAGGCCGCTTGAAACTCCTGTCACTATCGCCGACTTTCCTTTTAGCGAAAAACTATCCAGGACTCCCTTTTTTGCCATTCTTTCACCCTCTGCAATCTATCAAACAGGCACATAATAATAACCAGTTGCATGCCTGCCACTACTGTCACCGAAAAGAAAAGATTAAAAAGCTGATGCATAACATATATGGATGCGACCGGTGTAGAACATGGGAGTTTTCGACAAACTAGGACAAGCATTTGGTGTTAGCTCCTCTAAGGAAATGAACATAGAGGAGTACATGAACAGCGCTGAGATGGACGACGTGGACATGATGCATGAGCCCGCCGATATGTACGTGAAACCAGTAACGTTATCGAGCGAGGACGAAGTCAAGTTCATAGAGGAAGAGCTGGGCAAGAAGAACATACTTCTGCTGAGCATGGAGGAGCTTGAGAAGAGGCCCAACACGAGGAACAACGTGCTGGCGGCGCTGAAGGATTACGTGACCAAGATAAACGGCGACATAGCCCAGATAGATGACACGCGCGTGCTCATAACACCGGCGAAAGTGAAGATAATAAAAAGGAAGAGATCGGGCACGGGCAAGTAACCACTACTGCTGCTTCACTGCTGTAATGAGGGCATGCAGCTCGCTCCTGCTGGGTTGCGCGTTCCTAACCAGCCTCTCAAAGACGCCTGAGACTGCGCGCTTGTTGCGCACTCGCTTGTTTACCATAAGTGCGTCGAAAGCATTCAGCAGCGCCCTCATCTCGCTCTCGTCTGCCCCTTCCTTTTCCATTCCAGCGACTCCTGAGCTTTCTATGCCCTCGCGGTTGAGCAGGTAGAGGAGGATGGCAAGCGCATGGGATATGTTCAGCACAGGGTACCTCGGGCTCGTTGGTATGTACGCTACCGCGTCGCACTTCTCCATCTCCTCGGAGGTAAGCCCCGTGTCGTCCCTCCCGAGAACAAGGGCCACTGTCGCATTACTTTTCATTCCGCCCAGCCTCCCGACAAGCCTTTCTGCGAAATCTATCCTTCTGAAGTTTGCCTTTGCCTTGCCAGCAATGCCGGTTGTGCCGATCACCATGCCGCAGTTGCGCACAGCCTCGTCAAAGCTACCGTACACTTTCGCCTGCTCCAGCATCGCGTGCGCGTGCTTCGCGTACTTTATGGCGTCCTTGCCTGTAAGCCTCGCCCTTGGCCTTACCGCGTAGATGCGCTTCACTCCGAAGTTCATCGCAACCCTTGCGATGTAGCCCAGGTTAATCTGGTATTTGGGCTCTACCAGTATGAGCTTGTAGCGCAGGGGCGTGCTACACACCCGCGGCCAGCAGCAGCAGCAGCATCGGCAGCGCGTTTACAAGCATGTGGGCCGTTATGCTCGAGTAGAGCGAGCCCGTCTTCTTGTAGACGTAGCCTGCGAGCAGGCCGAAGAGCAAGGCAGCTATCGCTTCTATTGCGAAAGTTGAGTCGTACGTCAGGTGGGGCAGCGCGAAGAGTATGCTGCTGGCTGCTATGCCTATCCTTGGCACCATCAGGCCCCTGAAAAGCATCTCCTCGTTTATCGGGGCTATAACCACTGTGAAGAACAGGAACCAGAGGGGGGCGCCCGAGAGTATCATACCCACATTGGTGTTTATCGTCACGTTTGCAACCCCGCTTATCACAGAAACTAGCGCTTCGAAAGCGAGTATTACGGCGAAGAGCAGCAGGCCCAGGCCTATGGTCCTGAAAGTCAGTTTGTTGGCTGTCAGCCCCAGCCTCTGCGCGATGCCCTTCCTGCTCTTGTCTACGAAGCGCAGGTACGCCAGCGTAGTTGCGGAGAACGAGAACGAAAGCGCGGCGGTAAGCAGGTACTCCAGCATGCCCGTGTTGGTCTGCAGCAGCTGGTAGGCTCCCTGGGCCGAAACTCCGGTTGCAAGCAGGTAGAGGTAGTATGCTGCTTCTGCTGCGGCGCCGAACAGGAACATGAAGAAGAGCAGCAGTACTGCGAAACATATAACTTTTCTTGCCTTGGCCTGCGCGCTTGCCGCTTCAGCCATTAAACAACCACTACTTCTGCTCCTTCCACTCGGTGTAGCCGCACCTGCCGCAAGCGAACCTGTCGCCGTGCTCAGCCATGCGCGCCCCGCACTTCTTGCAGATCCTTGCCTGCGCCTTGTAAGCCTTCACAACCTTTTTCTTCTTTTTTGCATCCTCCGCCGTTCAATCACCCTCTACTTGCCCTCTTCCCGCGCTTTCTCCGTTTTCTCTGCCTTTCCTGCCGTCTGGCCCGCTTCCCCTGCCGCGCCGACCTTCCCCTTCGACTGCTCCTTGGCCTCGCCCTCCTGCTTCTCCTTCTTCTCGTGCCTTGCGGTTATGTGCTGCTGCACAAGCGCCCTCGCCCGCTCGTCGCCGTACTCGTGCACGAGCACGCTGCTGTGCTTTGCGCCGTAATCCTGCTTCACCCTGACAACGATCACGTCCTCTTTTTTCATGTTGAACCTGTCTGCTATCGCGTTCCTCAGCTCCTCGCGCGACGGCGTGCTCCCGTCGTTGAGCACGTCAAGCGTAAGCTCGCGCCTGCCGAGCTGCTTGTTATTGACCTCGCCTACCACTTTCATCTCCTGTATTGCCGTTTCAATTACCTCCTATTACCTTTGTTATAGCGCGCTTGCCCATGGCCTCCAGCGTCTCCACCTCGGCTCCAGCCTTGAGCTCTGCCCTGAGCTCTTCCGGTATCGGCACTTCGAATATCTCGTAGGTCTCGAGGTCCATCAGCTGGGCGGTGCTTTCGGTGAGCGAGACCACCTGTGCCTTCTTCTTCCTTATGTCGGGCACCGGTACCTCTGAATGGCCGCTCAGCAGAAGCGTCTTCTTGGAACCGTCGAATATGCCTATCGCAGTTATCCTGGCCTTGCTTGCCCCGTGCTTGCCTGGCGCTGAGGTCTCAACAGACACCACCCTGCACGGAATGCCGTCTATTATAACGAAGCTGCCCTTGCCTATCTCCCTTGCGGATTTCAGATTGTACGCTGTCTCGTCTGCCAAATAACCACTGTAGGAACTCAGGTACTAGGCAACAAAAGTTAATAAACGCTTGGCGCTACAGTATCTGCTCCAGGCTCTCCATCCTGAGCCTCTCCATCTCCTCAATTTTCTTCTTTACTCCAAACTTGGCCTTTACTCCTGTCACCACCGACATAACCCTTATCTGATCCCTGAGCTCCGGTATCAGCCTGGCTCCGAATATCACGTTCGCGTCAGCTGCAAGCTCTTCGGTAACTCCCTCGCCTATCTTCGTGGCTTCCTCTATCGTGAGGTCGCTGCCTCCTGAAACGTGCACCAGCGCGCCTTTCGCGCCTTCGTAGTCCACGGTAAGCAGCGGGTGGGTGCGCGTGCTCCTTATCACCTGCGCCACGCGGTCAGTGCCTGTGCCAGTTCCTATGCTTATCACCGCGGTTCCAGTTTCCCGTACAACGGTCCTAAGATCTGCAAAGTCAAGGTTGATCAGGCTCGGCAGCATTATGGTGTCGGCTATGCCCTTGACAGCGTTGCCCGTTATGTTATCCGACAGCTCGAACGCTTTCTGCATCGGCAGGTTCGGCACATACTCTAGCAGCTTCTCGTTCTCCACCACTATAACAGCATCTGCCTCTTTGCTGAGCTGCTCTATGCCCCATTCTGCCTTCTGTTTCCTGCTCCTCTCCAGGGCGAACGGATAAGTGACCGTTGCTATGACTGTGGCTCCAAGCTCCCTTGCAGTCCTGGCCACGACCGGCGCTGCTCCTGTCCCTGTCCCGCCCCCCATTCCGGCTGCAATAAAGACTAGGTTGTAACCCTCAAGCACCTTCTCCAGGTCTCCCTTGCTCACGTCAGCGCACTTGGCTGCGACCTCAGGGAATCCGCCGGCTCCGAGGCCGTTGGTTATCTCCCTGCCTATCAGCACCTTCTTGTGCGCCCTGATGAGGTTCAGGTGAGCGAGATCTGTGTTTACTGCTATAGTAGTGGCGCTCTTTATGTTGTTGCAAAAGAGCCTGTTGACCAGATTGCTCCCTGCTCCTCCGACTCCTGCTACCGCGACCTTAGGCGTGAATGCATCGTAGTCAAACTCGTCTGCCACCCATAACACCCTATATTATCATACGGAGTCAAGGCCGGAGTAATGTGTTTCCTTCTTCTCTGCGAATCTGCCCAGTATGCTCTCGCCTCTAACGCCTGTGACTATCGCCACTATCTCCAGCGCGCCTTCCATGCCCGGCACTATCCTGGCGCCCCACTTTACTGTAGCCTTGGGGTCCATCTGCTCGGTTATGAGGTCGCCGGCCTTTATTGCGTCGCCAAGCGTCAGATCAGAAGCTCCGGATATGTGTATCAGCGCTCCCTTCGCGTTCTCGAAGCTTACGTCAAGCAACTTGTTCTTTATCACAGCTTCGCTTGCGCTGGCCACCTTGTCCGTGCCCTTGCCGGTGCCGACCGATATGAAGCCTATGTCTCCGCTTCCCATTATCGCCTTCACGTCAGCAAAATCGATGTTTATCAGGCTCGGCTGCGTTATTGTCCACACAAGGCCTCCTATTGCCTTTGCCAGTACGTCGTCCGCGACAGCAAACGCCTCGTTCATGGGCAGGTTTGGCACAAGTTTGACCAGCCTGTTGTTGTCTATAATCACAACGCTGTCGCAGTGCTTGCGCAGCTGCTGTATGCCCTCCTCTGCCTTTACCTTCCTTACGCGCTCCAGGTCGAAAGGATAGGTTACCATGGCAACAACTATGGCGCCTGCTTCCTTTGCAATCTGCGCTATCACAGGCGCTGCCCCAGTACCTGTCCCGCCCCCCATTCCAGCGCAAAGGAATACAAGATGCGCTCCCTGCAGCATCTCCTCAAGCGTCTGCCTGTCTACCTCTGCTGCCTTCATGCCTACGCTGGGGTCGCCTCCCGCTCCCAGTCCCTTTGTTATTGTCTTGCCTATGAGTATCTTCTTTATCCTGTCGTCTATTATCTTGAAGTGGTTCGCGTCAGTGTTGACGGCAACGAGCTCTGTGCCCTTAACTCCAACCTTCAGTAGCCTGTTCACTGTGTTGTTTCCGCCTCCACCTACTCCGATCGTCACTATCTTTATTTCAGAAACAGTGTTCTGCCCTCCGGTACCCAATATCTCTGTGGTAAAGTCATCCATCTGATCGCCAATTATGCTATTGTGAATAAATTTAAATAGTTTCTGCATACGCCGTTTTACGCGCCCAGTGAAACCGTCAGTACAATAAATGATATTCCATTAAAAAATATTGGATTGAAATAAAATTAATATATGTAAGTATAAGAGCAAAAAAAGCGATTTTAGGCCGTATCCCGCCTTGTGCCCGTTATCGCTTTGTCGAGGGAGTCCGGCGATTTCAGGTCGGCAACCCGCACAAACCCAGATCTACCGAGCACCGGCGCTAATATAGAGTTCTGGTCTCTTATCACCACAATAAAGCCCTTTCTTTGCCCATTGAGGACGGCCCTGCCGAGTTCGACCAAACTGTCATTTATATGCTCCACTATCTTATCCGGGTTCTCATCTATTAGTTTCTTTACGAATTTGTGTTTATCGGAGGCATCGCAGAACACAACCTGTACATCTATGCCGCGCTCGCGGAGTTTCTCCCCTATGCGCTCCACGTTCGGATTGCC
>CAZJQO010000009.1:0-4604 GCA_964548595.1 Microcaldota archaeon
CCAAACACGATATACGTAATTCCAACCACCCCTGAAGGAAGGAAGCTTGTGAACTCATACGGAGGAGCGAGGTGGATACGCGCGAGCATAACTCACAAAATGTACTGGATGTACAGGGTCAGAGCCACAAAGGCTTGGTGCCGCAGGATCAAGGCCCGAGCATCAAAACGCGCGGTCCCGAAGCTGAGATTTGCAATTGTGTAATCACTTTAACCTTTCTTCGTTCACAGTCCAATCAAGAACGTTATAGTCCTTCTTGTCATCCACGCTTCTTACGGGCAACCTCCCGATAAGCATTCGGTCCATTTCCATGCACGTAATCTTGCCCAGATTGCCTCCAAGCGCCTGCTTGTGATACTTCGCTATCTTCTCATATGCGATCTCGAAGTTGTCGAAAACTCCCACGCCGAAATGATCGTAGCTGCCTATCAGCGGTGCAAGAAGCAGGTATCTGCTGACAAGCGGTTGTTCATCGTCACTCTGAAACGCCTTCCTCACCTTCAGGACCGCCTTCTCGAAGTCTTCTTTCATAGTGTACTTAACAAGGAAGGGAGCAACCGATGTCCCCTTCGGGGCGTCCATTGTTAGCGTGAACCTTTTTATGTAATTCATCTTCAGCAGCTTGTTGAAATTATATGCCGCTGTGTTGAAGTGCATTCCAAGCTTTTTCGAAAGTTCCTGGAACGATATTCTCGAGTTCTCGTTTAGGAGCTTTATCATCTCCTTGTATTTGGGTTCAATGTCTAGCTTGTCTATTATCTCGTTACGCGTTGGGAAGAAACCCAGCTGTTTATGTACAACCTCCGAAGGTTGCCAGTCCGTGCCGTATTTGGAGAGCATCACCTGCATAGAGTTGTCCCAATACGCGTAGTCCGATGTGGATGTCGCTACAGCGTATACAAGTATGGAATCAGAGCCCTTCAGCGAGACGGCAAACTGGGCTACATGCGACTGCTGCAGCATCTTGGCAACAGCCGCATAGTCGGGTTTTTCCTTGAACCTGACGAGCACGATGTGAGGGCTGACCAGCTCCAGCTTGTCCTCATTCAGTTCTATAGTGTACCTGAGCCCGAGCTCCTCCTCCATCTTCTTTAGGCGCATGCTGACAGTTCTTCTAGACAATCCTGTCTCTTTTGCAATATCAGAAATCGATATCCTTGCGTTCTCGGAAAGAAGCCGCAGTATCTTTCTCGTCACTCCGGTGTAAGCCCCGTTGAACTCGCTGTGGAATTGGTAGTCTATCCCCTTTGCCATACTCTCGATATCAAAATAACAAACAAGTATAATAAATTTGTTATTTTTCGAGTGGTTTAAATTCACTAACTTCCAAGCCTCAGGTATGCACATAAAGTCAGTAGCAAACACGTACCTGGTACTTGGAGTTATCATAGCTGCGCTTTGGCCGGTTGCGCTTAACTTCGCAACAAGCATAAACGTCTTCGAGTTCACCTTCCTCGCTTACCTAGTTGCACTGCCTGCTTCGCTCGCCTTCGTACTGCTTAGGGGTAAGGCAAAGGATTTGGGACACTTGATAAAGAGCAAGAGGGATCTTGCCGTCGTGATTACGGTTGGCGTGTTGAACTACGGTTTTATGGACTTCGGGCTGCTTCTCTCCGAGCACTACATAAGCGCGTCCCTTGCGGCCGTTCTGCTCAGGACGTACCCGCTGCTCATGCTTCCGTTCATGATAATAATACTGAGGGAGCGGGTGAGCAAGTTCCAGGTTGGCGCTCTGGCACTCGGCTTCGTGGGCTTCATGGCAGCGATCTTCTGGGGCCAGCTCGGCGCCGTGGGCGGCACCTCAGCCGCCATATACGGAATAGGCATAATGCTTGCAGTTGCGCTCGCCACCGCGTTCTCCCTGACGCTCACGAAGAGATATGTATACGACACCGAAGCCTCGATACTGGCTTTCAACCTAATCAGCGTCCTTGTCTTCGGCGCAGCATTCGTGGCTGTCGGCGCGCCACTAGGCGGCATAACGCCCACGATAGCCACAGTGATAGTCTATACGGGCATAGTCTCCAACGTGCTCTTCGCGTTCCTCTACTACCTATCGATAAGGATGCTCAAGACAACGGTTGTGACAAACACCTACCTGATAGCGCCGTTCCTCACATTTGTATTTTCGTTCTTTCTGCTGGGCCAGCCCATACTGCCCTACTATCTAGTGATTGGCATACTCGTGTCGGCCGGCATACTGCTCCAGAGGTTTGACAGAGTCGGAGGCACGTACCTTGCCAGGAAGGCAGGCAAACTGAGGGACTTCGTCATCTTCGACGTCAGCGGCGCGTTCGCCAACACGGGAGAGATTGCGATATCCAGCGCGCTTCAGAATGGAGACAGAGTGCTTGCCGTAAGGCTGCCGGAGAAGCACAAGGAGGCAGTCGAGAAAAGGGTGAATGAACGCGGATACTCGAACGTGTTTACGCACGAGCACAAGCCGATAGCGAACGAGGTCGGTTTCGTCAGGGAGATAATGGGGGCCGGAAACGACGACATGATACTCATAAAGGTAGGCAGCTTCGACGACGGAGAGGCTTTCTTCGAGAATATGTCTGACCTGATAGGCAGCGAGCCGAAACTGGGCCTTTATAGGATGGCGAGCGGGGAAACAAACGCCTTTCAGGGGCGGGATGAGAGCGGGGGAGGCGAAAAGGAAGATGAACACGGCCGCGCATAACTACGGAACACATAATAATTTTCCCGGGCAATGGAAGGCGTGGATCTTCAAGGGGCCTATCGGCGCAGGTGGAGGAAGCCCACAGCCTTTAGGCGTGTGCGGATGTCACGCTTTGCTGTAATGCAAGTATCACGGGCCCGTAGCTCAGCTTGGATAGAGCAGCACCGTCCTAAGGTGATGGTCGCGGGTTCAAATCCCGCCGGGCCCGCTCGTGCATTGCTAAACAAATAAATAACTTCGCGAGCAAAGTCAAGCTAACGCGGGAATTGGATGGCGCAGGAGAAAAAAACGATAAAGGAGCCCAGGATAATAGTGAAGCCGCTGGGCAGGTTCGGGGGGCTCGACAACCTGCACGTCGCCCTGGTGGTCGTGGTGGTGCTGCTTGTCGCGCTGTTGCTCGTAGTCTCATATTCCAAGCCGATACTTATCAGGCAGTCGAACAATACAACCAACGCCACCCTGGCACCCGCGCCCCTGCATAACGCCACACAGGTAAAGGCGATGGTGGAGCAGGAGCTTGCAAGCTACAACAACGTCAATGGCACTCTTTCCCTGCTTCCCTACATAACCAATATAGCAAGCATGAGACTGAGCTACTCTGGCTCCGACCATGACTGGTACGTTACCGCGCTGGCGGTCAATCCGGCTGACAACCTTACGTTCAACGTCTCTTTCATAGTAAGCGATGAAAACCTGTCGGACATAACGCCGTTCCAGCAAATGGCCAAACCATCGCTGCTTTCACAGAACAAGGTAGTGGCTACCGGAGTTCTGCAGCTTAAAGGCAAGTATGAGTGCGTGAGCAACGCGACCCGCGTTTACTGGTTCATAGATCCGTACTCAACCGGCTCTGTGAGAAGCCTGCTCAACGCAACAGCGCTTGAAAAGAAGTACGGCAGCTCGCTTAACCTTACGGTAAAGGCGCTAGTGGGCTCTGGTACGCAGTCGGTGGCGAACTCTGTGGGACTCCAGAATGCTCTATATCTTTCCAAGTACATAGTCTGCGCGTCGCAGCAGAGCGGGTTCCCTGCATTTGCGTCTGACCTGAACAGCGAGTACGCCAATGCCTATGTGCCTGAGAGCACGCTGCAGAGCCTCGCAAGCGTTGCCGGGCTTGATAACGCCACGCTTTCCAGCTGCCTGGCCAACTCCACATCGCTCATCAATGCACAGGCGCTGCTTGCCCGGTACTACAACATATCTGCAACCCCTGCTGTTGTGGTGGCATGCAACTACATGACGCTGCCCCAGACGGCCGGAGATGCTATCTGCTACGCAGGCAGCGCATCACAGTCATGCTGATCTATTGAGGTACATAATAGCGGGCGTAGACCCCGGCAAGATGTCAGCGATAGCGTGCCTGGATCTTGACGGCGAGCTGGTGGGCTTGAGCACGGGCAGGTTTGCAGGCCTGCAGTGGTTCGTGGACTCGCTCAGGAGCGCAGGTTCTCCTGTCGTACTGGCGAGCGACAGGAAGAAACCGGACAGGACAGTGGAGAAGCTTGCAAGCATATTCGACGCTGTGCTCTTTGCGCCCGAGAACGACATAAGCCTGGAGAGGAAAAGGAGCATGGCTGGTGCCAGCACATCAAACCCGCACGAGCGCGACGCGCTCTCTGCAGCGCTTACTGCGTACAACGCCTATGCGGCCAAGCTGAGGCATGCTGCCAAGATTGCAGGAGAGAGCAGCGCCTCTGCAGATCGGGTAAAGGCGATGGTGATAAGGAAATATTCGGTGCACGAGGCTATAAGCGGGGCGCGCGCCGGCAGGCGTCTGGTGAGGCAGGCGAGGGGCTAGCGTTCCCGAAATCTGAATATTTATATAATGCTGCTCACCAATAATAGCAAGAAAAGTGACAGCAGCATTACTGCTTAGATGGTGTAAGGATGGCAGACGAACAACCAAAAAACGAAGAAGTGA
>CAZJQO010000010.1:0-20227 GCA_964548595.1 Microcaldota archaeon
TGGCTACACCTCGTTCGCGGTCGAGGACTTGCGTATCCAGAATATGATGGGGAATCACAGGCTCGCAAGGTCGATAGAGAGTGCATCTTGGAGCAGGTTCATACAGGTGCTCTCATACAAAGCGGAAGAGGCTGGTATGAGAGTAATAGCAGTAGACCCGAGGAACACGTCGCAGACATGCAGCAGGTGCGGTTTCCTGAATTCGCTGTCACTGTCAGACAGGACATTCAACTGTCCTGAATGCGGACACAACATAGACAGGGACACAAACGCCGCAATAAACATACTCAACAGAGCTAGGGCGGGACACGCCCGAAGTGACGCCTGTGGAGATGAGGCCTCTATCCATTCCGCAGGGAATGGGCAAGTCGCATCGACGAAGCAGGAACATACTCCACAACGAACATCCACAATGTTAAATGTGGAGGAAGCCCACGGCCTTTAGGCGTGGGAGGATGTCACACTTTCGAGTAGTACCGAGGGCATGCGGAGCAAAATAGGAGTAGCGACCGCTGCAGCGGTAGGCCTGGGCGCGATAATAGGCGCGGGCATATTCGTGCTCAGCGGCACGGCGATAGCGCTTGCGGGCTCATACGCGCTGGTCGCCTTCCTGCTCGTGGGCGTGCTGGCGTTCATAATAGCGCTGGAGCTCGGGGAGCTCGGTGCCCTCTTCCCTAACGTGAAAGGAGCTTCTTACTCCTACACATACAAAGCGCTGGGCAGCGAACTGGGCTTCATAACAGGCATACTCAGATACATGGCGCTCGCCACTTCCATAGGCGCGATCGCGCTCGGCTTCGGCTCCTACCTGTCGAGCTTCGTGGGGGTGAGCCTTAGCGCCTATGCGATACCCTTTGCAATTGCGCTCATCTTTGTTCTCTCGCTGGTCAACATGCTCGGCGTTAAGAAGGCGGCGGAGGCCGACTTCGGACTGGTGATAGTGAAGATAGCTGTGCTTTCGATATTCATAGTCTTCGCGCTGTACATGGCGCTCAGCGGCAAGGGCATGGGCCTGGCAAACATATCGTTCACGCCCTCCAGCGGCACGTGGGGCGGCATCTTTGCAGCAAGCGTCGCCGTCTTCTTCGCCTACTCTGGCTTCCAGTCAATCTCAACGCTGACCGACAGGATAAAGAACGGAACCAGGGGCTACGTCACTGCGATACTCTCAGCGGTGCTGATAAGCATAGTGCTCTACGCGCTCGTTGTGGTAGCCATGATGATGCTGGTTCCTGCATCGCAGTACAGGATATCAGCTGATCCGCTCTCGTTCGCCCTCAAGAGCGCCAGCGCGCCCTTCTGGCTCGTCACCCTCGTGGACATAGGCGCGCTAGTTGCTACAGCCTCTGCCACGATAGCGATGATACTGACTTCCTCGAGGTCGCTCTACCAGATGAGCGAGGACAGGCTCCTGCCAAAGTTCTTCAGGAGGTACAACGCGCGCAGGGACTCTGCGCTCAACGGCATAATAGTGTCTGCCGTAATAGGAGTGCTCATACTCTTCGCCGGCAACATATACACGATAGCTGCGATATCAAACTTTGGACTGATGTTTAACTACATGCTCATAAACTTCGACGTTGTGCACGTGAGGATGAGGAAAATAAGGTCGCCATTCCGCACTCCGCTGTATCCATACCTGACCATCCTCGGCATAGTGCTGCTCTTTGTACTCTTCGCCGGCATGCCGCGGGAGGCGCTCATAATAGGCGTGATACTCATAATAGCGCTGATGGGCATTTACTATTCGCTATGGGAGATAAGGCGTAAGAAGATAGTCAGGATAAGACTCTTCGATTGACTGGTGTTTGAATGCTGGTAGGCATAGTGGGAGCGCCAAACAAGGGCAAGAGCACCCTCTTCAACACGCTCACTATGGCAAACGCAGCCGTAGCCGACTACCCGTTCACCACCATAAAACCCAACTTCGGCGTGGCGTACGTTACAAAGGAGTGTGCCGATAGGGGGCTGGGGGTAAGGTGCAGCCCGAGGAGCTCCGGGTGCAGCAACGGAATAAGGCAGATACCTGTTAACATCACTGACGTAGCGGGGCTTGTGCCGGGCGCGCACATTGGAAAGGGCATGGGCAACCAGTTCCTAAGCGACCTTGCGGCAGCAGACGCGCTGATACAGGTCGTTGACCTCAGCGGCAGCACCGACATGCAGGGCAACGGGTGCGAGGGCTGCAGGCCAGAGGCGGAAGTGGCTGAGGTGCAGAAAGAGATAGCGCTCTGGCTCGCGGGCATAATAAAGAAGCACATCGGCTCCATATCAAAGCGCGACGACGGCGACGTTGCGCTGCGCGAGCTGCTGACTGGCTTCAACGCCGGCGAGGAAAAGATAAGGGCAGCTGCGGAATCCGGCTTCCTGTCGACGTCGCACATCTCGTGGAACGACGATGAGATATACAGCTTTGCGGCCGGACTGCTCAAAATATCAAAACCTGTCATCGTGGCCGCCAACAAGCTTGACAAGAGCGGCGCTGGGGCGCTGGAGGAGCTCAGGGAAAGGCTCAAGGGCCACACGGTGATCGGTTGCTCTGCCGCTATAGAGCTCGCGCTAAGGAAAGCTGCCGAGAGTGGCACGATAGAGTACGTACCGGGGGCTGCTGATTTCAAAATAGTAAAGGGCACTACGCAGGAACAGGCTCGCGCGCTCGAGTACATGTCGGATTTCATCAAGAGGAACGACGGCACCGGCGTGCAGCAGGTACTCAACAGCGCCGTCTTCGGCGCGCTGCGCTGCATAGTGGTCTACCCGGTTGAAGACGAGAACAAGTACACCGATCATTTCGGCAATGTGCTGCCTGACGCGCTCCTTGTGGAGAAGGGCACCACGGCCATGGGGCTTGCCGCGAAGATACACACAGAGCTTGCCAGGGGCATGCTCTACGCGATAGACGCAAGGAAAAAAATGAAAGTTGCTAAGGACTACGAGCTGAAGGACGGCGACGTGATAAGGATAGTGAGCGCTGCCAGGTAGCGATTTACAGCGCTGCACGGCTTGCTGCTGGCTACGGACCGACCTTCCTCGAATACGAAAGCATGGAGAAGAGCACAGTTAGCGCTATGCATATGGCCATGGGGATGGCGAGCCAGGAAAGGAAGAGGAAGCCCAGCGAGAGCGCAACGCCAGCGACCATGCTGTTCAGCACACCGTAGCTCAGCACCTCGTATATCACTATTATACCTATGGCGTAGATTACGGACGCGTAGACGCCGTTAAGCACGCCTGCGACCTGCGCCTTCCTGAGCGTTCCGGCGCGTTTGCCTATCTCAGCGCCTATTGCTGCGCCTACAGCCAGAGGCAGTATTATGTCGCCAGGAGTGTAGAGTATGAAACTGGCGATGCTGGAGAGTAGTGAATAGGCGCTGTTGCCGGCGAACACTCCTGATATTAAGAATTTCAGTACCAGAGCTATGAAGAGCAGTATGAGCCATGCAGCAACAGGCGCGCCTATGTCCACGTGGCTTTGCTTTTTCTGACTGGGCGCTGCCCTCGGTTCATCATCTCCATAATACTCTTGCGCCATGAAATCACTAACAAGCATGCAACATGCAACAACATTGTGGCATCAGCACACGCCTAAAGGCCGTGGGCTTCCTCCACCTGCGCCGATAGGCCCCTTGAAGATCCACGCCTTCCATTGACCTGGAAAATTATTATGCGTTTCGCCGTTGCATGCAACCTTTTTCACCTGCCCTTTCCACCCTCGCTCCAGTCCAGCCGCCGGAGCACGTGCGTTTTCCCGTTCTTCGTGGTTAAATTGGCACGCTACTAGAGTATGTTCCTAGCTATTAGAGTATGTTCCTGGCTATAGTAGTAAGTATCGCCCAACCGTCGCGGAACGTGCGCAGCTTCGCCTCGCCAGCCACCCTCCTCTTCTCCATGCTCGGCATCTCTATCACTTTCAGCCCGCACTTTACACTTTTTATGTTTATTTCAGTCTCTATCCCGAAGCCCAGTTCCTTCAGCCCAAGCTTGGAAAGCACCCCTTTCCTGAAGCTCCTGTAACCGTAGCACATGTCAGTGTAATGGGCTCCGAAAAGTAGGTTGACAAGGAAGACGAAGAACTTGTTGCCGAAGACTCTGAACGGAGGTATGTCCTCGGAGCCGCCGCCTGTTATGAATCTGGAGCCCATGCAGACGTCGTAGCCTATGCTTATTGCATCTATCAGCAGCCTCAGCTCCTTCGGTTCGTGTGAAAGATCAGCGTCCATGGAAATCAGCACGTCGCCCTTGGCCGCCCTGAGCCCCTTGAGCAGAGCAGAGCCCTTGCCTATGCTGTCGCGCAGCACCCTTGCTCCGTGCCTCTTGGCTATCGCGCCGGTGCCGTCACTGCTCCGCGTGTCATCGACCACTATTATCTCGTAGTCGTAGCCGGCAAGGTTCTGCTTAACGCCTTCTATCACCCTCGTTATGTTCTTGGCCTCGTTGCGCGTAGGTATCACTACCGATACGAGCCCGCTTTTGCCATTCGGTTGCCGCATTCAACCCCAGATACTATAGAAACAGTTATAATAAAGCAGAACTGCATATAAACCACGATGGCGGTACCACGACTAGCAGGGATGCTAATTACAATACTGGAAAGCAACTTCTCGAGATTGCGCAGACCCTACAAGCTCAACTTCTCCATAACCTACTGGTGCCAGAGCAGGTGCCAGCACTGCTCGATATGGACAATCAAGCCCACGAACGAGCTTAGCCTGGACGAGATAAAGGAGTTCGCAAAGCAGAACGGCTACTTCAAGTGGATAGAGATTACCGGCGGCGAGCCCTTCATGAGAGGCGACATAGTGGAGGTGGTAAGTGCTTTTGCTGACGCGTGCAGGGGCCTCTACCTGCTTACAATACCCACCAACTCGCTCAGCAACTACGACATGGAGATAAGAAAGATAGAGCGCATAGCGCAGTTGGGCATACCCAACATTGTCATAACAGTTTCGCTCGACGGCTACAGGGAGCTTGAAGACAAGATAAGAGGGGTGCCAGGCAACTATGACAAGGCGATACGCATCTTCAAGGGCATAAAGGAGCTGGGGGCACGCTATAGGAACCTGCGCTGCGTCTTCGGATTCACTGTAATAAACGCCAACGCCGGGCAGTTTGAAAAGACTGCGAACGAGGTCATGAAAGAGGTTCCAGGCATAGGCTATTCCGACTTCCACATAAACATAGGGCAGGTGAGCGACAACTATTACGCAAACTCTAGCAATCCTATACTTGCGCGCACCGACCTCGCCATGAAAGACGTTGAGTTCCTGCTGGACAACATGAAGCACGTGAAGGAGAAGGACATAGTAAGCAGTGCCAAGACGTACCTGGAGCTGAGGTACCTTGAGGACCTGCTTGTTTTTCTCAAGACGGGCAGGAGCTCGGTGCCCAACCGCGACGGGGAGCTGAGCGTATTCCTCGACAGCTACGGCAACGTGTTCCCATCGATAATGACTACGAGGAAGCTGGGCAACATACGCGAGAACGGAGCAGGCATAGGACAGCTGCTAAGGGACGCGGGCCTCGGAAGGGAGAAGGAGCAGCACTTCACAGCCTGCGAGAGCTACCAGTCAATACTTGCATCGCTGATAAAAATATGAAGCTCGCGCAGAAGCTTGTTAAAGCTTCCGCGGCATAAGTATCAGAAAGTAGATACAATGTACATACTTGGGATTTGGGACGGGCACGACTCAGGGGCTGCGCTGCTTGAAGACGACAAGATAGTATTCGCGGCCAACGAGGAGCGCTACACGAAGCGCAAGCTGGAGATAAAGTTCCCGTCAAGCTCCATAGCTGCTGCCCTCTCGTACGCCGGCATAAAGCCCAACGACGTTGAGATAGTGGCTTTCCCCACGGTTGAGTTCGCAAAGACGCTTTCGCGTGTTTTCCCGTACCAGCAAGAAGTGTACTACAGGTTCAGGCGAAGGAAGATGCTCAAGCCGAGGCTCGAGGGCTTCATGCACTATGTGAAGTACGGCATGACGAGCGTCGGCGTCTTGCCGCTCTGCACAAGCATCAGCAAGGCAATGGTGGCGCAGCGCCTGAGAAGCATGGGCTTCGCCGACTTCAAGCTCTATGCGGTAGACCACCACGAATCACATGCGGCCACGGCTGCGTTTGCATCCGGCTTCAACAGGGCGCTAGTGGTGACGCTCGACGGGCTCGGGGACGGGCTCTGCGGCTCCATAAGCACGCTCTCGAAGGGCAAGCTGGTGCGCAAGGAGTCGATACCGGCAAGGGATTCGCTCGGCATCTTCTACGAGCAGGTTACCAACATAGTCGGCATGCGCGAGCTCGAGGACGAGCTCAAGGTTATGGCAATGGCCTGCTACTCCTACCCCTTCAAGTTCGAGGAGAACAAGCTCAAGGACTTCTTCACCGTGGAAGGCACAAAGATAAGGGCCAAGTATCCGCCACTAAGGCAGTACGACGTGCTGAGCAGGATGGCATGGGGCATGCCGCGCGAGCAGTTCGCCTACATGGCCCAGCAGCTCTCAGAGCACGTAATGACCGAGTTCATGCACAACGCCATAGAGAAGTACGGGATAGGGGACGTGGCTATGGCGGGCGGCCTCTTTGCCAACGTGAAGGCAAATATGCAGATCAGGGAGCTGGACGGCCTCAGGAGATGGTTCGTCTTCCCGCACATGGGGGACGGCGGCATAGCGCTCGGGGCCGCGATGCAGATAAACTACACGCTCAACGGTGTTTCGGACTACAGGTTCGAGAATGCGTATCTTGGCGATGAGTACAGCGATTCGTACATAGAGAAGCTCCTGAAGAAGGAAAAGGAAGTAAGCTTCGAGGAGGATGGGGACAGGGCCTCGCACGCAGCCGAGCTGCTCGGCAAGGACAACTATGTGTTCTGGTACCAGGGCAGGATGGAGTACGGGCCGAGGGCGCTGGGCAACAGGAGCATACTGGCCAACGCAGCTTCGGAAACAGCGAAGGACAGGCTAAACATGTACGTGAAGCAGCGCGAGTGGTACCAGCCCTTCGCACCGTCGATGCTGGCCACAGAGGCGCCAAGCCTGCTCGCCTACTCGAAGGGCGCCGACAGGTTCATGACAATGGCGTACAGGGTCAGGGACGGCAAGGCGGACTACATGCGCTCTGTGGTGCACATAGACAACACGACGAGGCCGCAGATGGTGGGCGAGGAGAACAAGAGCTACAGGAAGCTGCTCGAGAGGGTAAAGCGCAACGACGGCTACGGCGTGGTGCTGAACACCAGCTTCAACATACACGGCATGCCCATAGTGATGAGCCCCGAGGACGCGCTCATGACCATGAAGAAGACAAAGACAAGGCACATGTTCCTCGGCGGCTTCTACGTTGAGAACGGGGGTGTTTGATCTTGCTCATAGGGTATGCGATAACGTTCTGCGTATACGCCTCTTTCGCGCTCATGCTCGCTTTCCTGTTCCTTGAGCGCAAGGGCATAGCAGATTTGTTCCGCAAGCGCCTCAGCAGGTACTCCGTGCTCGCGATACTGCTCATACTGGCCTTCTTCCTCGTCTTCGAACTCGTTTACATGCATCCCGCGGAGCAGCTCTACTTCGACGAGAACATATACCAGAGCATAGCGCTCAACATGATGCACAGCGGCCAGGCGCTATGGTGCCAGTTCGGCACAGGGCTTCTCAATACGTGCTACATCAACTCGCTGTATCACGACCCAGTGGGCTGGTCAGCATTCATAGCGATCGCATTTACGCTCTTCGGAGTCGGAACAGAGACTGCGTTCGCGCTGGAGCTGCTCACCGGAGTCGTCTCGGTGCTGCTCATGTTCTTCCTAGCGAGCCTGCTGTCTGAAAGGAAGGAGTTTCCTGTGCTTGCTTCGCTCTCACTGGCGATGATGCCGCTGCTTGCGATCTGGGCAAGGACGCAGGCCGACGCAGATCTGCCTTTCATGATGCTCGTGATCGTTTCCTTCCTGCTCTTCGTAATATTCACCAAAAGGAGGAGCTTCAACTCCCTTGCCGCTTTCAGCTTCAGCGTTGTTTTAATAAGCTACATGCGCACCGAAGCAATACTGCTCGTGCCTGTCTTCCTGGTTCTGCTCTTCACCTTCAGCGACGAGGGAATAGCGCGCACTCTAAGGAAAAACGCAAGGGCAGCAATAGAAGCGCTGAAGAACAGCAGCAAGGTGCTCATCCTGCTGCTTGTCGCGCTTCTGCTCATAGTGACGCAGGTATATTACATAGGCACGCAGCTCCAGAGCCCTGACTACGGCCAATCGGCGAACCAGACGGTAATCTCCTTCTCCAACTTCCAGTCGAACATAGGCATAAACCTGCTCTTCCTGGTTGGCTACTACGACAGGCTCTCCTACTATCCGGCTGTGTTCAGCTACACAATAGCGCCTCTCGCTATCCTGGGAGTGATCGCGCTCCTGCTGCGCAACAGGGCAAGGAACAGGTACGGCGTGCTCCTGCTCACTGGCACGTGGTTCCTCACATATTTCCTCTTCTACACCTCATTCTTCGCAGGCTACGCCACGTACGGGGTTGATTCCAGGTTCATGCTCCAGCTCATGCCGCCGCTTGTGCTGCTGGCATCGTTCGCGCTGCTGGGCATAGGCGATGCAGCGGTAGCGGCAGCGAAACACGTGCAGAGGCGGATCAAAGCCGCGGGCGGCAGGCTTGTCTT
The DNA here is from genome assembly GCA_964548595.1 of Microcaldota archaeon. Classification (GTDB taxonomy): domain Archaea; phylum Micrarchaeota; class Micrarchaeia; order Micrarchaeales; family CABMGC01; genus JAJYVH01. The sequence continues at coordinate 8,650 of CAZJQO010000010.1, forward strand.
CTACATGGCGCTAGTTGCAGCAGTTACTGCGCTCATCGCGCTCCCGTTCGCGCTCGTGCTCAGCATTGTCACGCTGCCCATAACAAGCATGCCGCAGCAGGTTGTCATAGCGCCGGCCATGGCCAACTTCTACTCCAACTACACCGACGTGCCCAACAACTGCCTCGTATTCTCCAACACCCCGGACACCTGGTTGGAGGAGAACGTAAGCTCGATACAGCTACAGTATATCGGCAGCACAAACCAGAGCATGAACAATACAATAAACAGCTACAGCTGCAAGGTGCTCGACTACGGCTACTGGTGCCTTGTGCCTCCTTTCTTCTGCAACGCATACATGGGCCAGTATGCGATGCGGCCGCTCATACACTACAAGGTCAACGTGAGCAACACAAGCATACAGTTCTACAGGCTACTTAACTACACCTGATTTTTTCTTCCTGCCGCGCCTGGCAACCGAGTAGATAAGGAGCACAACCACCGCCGCTATTATCGCCACCATCCCGTAGAGCAGCAGCGAGGGAGTGCGTTGCGCAGCCGCAGGAGGCGTCTGCTGTCCTGCTACCGCAAGCGTGAATATGCTCAGCGACCCGTATGACTCGTTGCCATAGGAATAAGTGGCGAAGGCTCCCGCGCCATAGCCGAGCTGGAGCGAAGGCGGGAACGAGACGCTGAAAGTGAGATTCTCCGATTGGTACTGGGCCAGCGATACGCTGTATGAGCTCTGGGTCCCCTTGTTGTACGTGAATGCGGGGGAGAGGGCGAGGAAGACGTTTGCTGTAACAGGCGCTCCTGCATTAAACACAGTCACATTTATAGTGCCGGTCCCGGAGCTTGACAGTTCGGGTGTTACTGTCATTTCCAGGGACGAGTTGGTGCTTGCGTGTATGGGGAGCAGGCAGGGGAACACGGTACTGAATATGGAACCGCCCTGCTCGTAAACGGCCGAATAGTACACTGCATGGACCCCCGCTTCCTGTATGCCAGTAACGTTTACCTCTGCAGTGACGTTGGAGCCCGGAGAAAGCAGACCCATGTCAATCGAGTGCGATGACACGTTGGCGCCTACCACAGTGGGGTTAATCACCATCTGCGCTGCTGAGACGTTGCCCGAATTTGCTATGTTGAAGGTGAGAGTGGAACTGTTGGCAGGCTGGGCTACGCAGGTGCCTGTGAGCACCACAGTTCCTGCTGAAGCTGTGAACGAGAGCATGAGCAGCGAAAGTGCAAGCAGGCCAAGATTGCCCCTTGTTATCAACCCTGGCATGTCATTCGCCTCCGAGCATGAAATATCCGAGCGCAAGATAGATAAGCTTTGCAGCGAGAAAATCGGGAGCGTGCATGTAGGGTATGGGACTGAGCTCCACGAAGTCAGCCCCGATTAGCTTCTTCTTCCTGCCGACTCCCCTGATTATACTCATCACTTCCGCGAACCTGAGCCCGTCAGGCTCCGGAGTGCCTACGCTAGGCATCTCCGCAGGGTCGAGCGCGTCGAAGTCGAACGTAAGGTAGAGCACGTCACCGGTACCCTCTGTTATCCTAGACACTATCTCGCCGGTTCCGCTTTCGCGCACATCGTCGCGCGTTATGGTCTGCTCTTTGTCCAGCGCGGCTGCTGAGATCGCATCCACGCTCCTTATTCCAACCTGCAGAATGCTTGGATAAAGCTCCTTCGCCCTTGCCATCACTGTCGCGTGAGTGTACCTGCTCCCGAAGATCTCCTGCCTGCTGTCAGTATGCGCGTCGAAATCGAGCACGCTCAGCTCCAATCCCTTCTCCTTGAAAGCCTGGAGCGCGCCGAGCGTTATCGTGTGCTCGCCGCCAAGCAGCAAAGGCATCTTGCCGTCGTCGAGCAGCAGTCCAACTTCCCTCTTTATGCCGGCAACCATGCGCTCCGGCGAGCTAAGGTCTGGCGCCATAGCCTGAAGCGTGTATATGCCGAGCTCGCTTATGTCCTTTCCGAGCTCGTGGCTATAGAGCTCCATGTTCCTGCTCGCGTTTATTATTGCCTGAGGTGCTTCCCTTGCGCCAGCCCTGTAGGTCAGGGTTGAATCATAGGGCACAGGAAGCACAACAACCTTCGCCTTCTCGTAGCTCTGCTCCTCCAGGCCGAAGAGGTTGTAGTCCGGCAGGGCGTTGAGCGGCATCTTGTCGCGCATATTTGTTACCGTAACCTTCTCCAACGACTAAAGTCGTGGCTTTACCTTTCGATTTAGAACGTTTCAAGCTTTAACTGTTTCGGCGACATCGTTTCACTGAGTTTGCCATGTTGCCGTTTCTTACGCGGTGTTTCAATCGCGCCGGAGGTGGCGTTGCTGATACCCCTATGAGGAGCTGGAAATCCCGATGCTTCAGCGGCGGGATGGGAGCGAGGGCGGAAAGGGCAGATGAAAATGGTTTCATGTAACGACGACAAAAAAGGATATAAATTATCATGTTGATAGGAGTACCGGCCGCAAACCCGACAGACGCAGTGAAACCCCGTATAAACGAATATCCGCGTGCACCTGTGGATGCAAAGCAGGATTGGCCGAGTGCGGATGTGGGATAGGGAGGGGCACTCCCGAATGCAAGCCTGCCAGAGGATCCATAAGGCATTCTTTGAAGCAGGAAGCCCACGCCCTTCAGGGGTGGGAGCGTGTCAGTGGGTTTGCCTGAAAAACGATGCGATGAGCAAGATAGGCGCCGCACTCCGGCTCACTAGGATAGAGCACAGCGCGATGCTGGCGATAGCCGTGGTTGCAGCGGAGCAGCTTGCCGGGGGCTTGCCAAGCCTGCCCACGCTTGTGCTGAGCCTGACCGCTCCTGTTCTAGTAAGCATGGCTGCCTTCGCAATAAACGACTACTTTGACATAGAAGTAGATAGGCTGAACAGGAAGGAGAGGCCGCTAGTCACAGGCGAACTGAAGCCTACTCACGCGCTCTACATAGCAGTTGCTGCTTTCATCTCTGGAATAGCTGCCAGCGCAGCCATAAACGCGTACGCGCTATCCATAACGCTGATATTTGCCGCACTCGCCGTGCTCTACAGCTACAAGCTCAAGGAGGTGCTGCTGCTCGGCAACATCTACATCGCGCTCACCATGGTGATACCCTTCATATTCGGCGCGTACGTGGTGGGCACTACTCTTGGCGCCGCCATATCGCTGATATGCGTGATGATCTTCGCCAGCGGCCTGGCCAGGGAGATACACGGCACAATAAGGGACTACGAAGGCGACGTGAAGGTTAGGAACACAGCTAGCCTTCCGCGCGCAGTCGGGCTCGGCGCGGCAGCATACGGCGCCATGCTCCTGTATTTTGCAGCAATAGCGATAAGCGCCTACCTCTTCGTTTCGGTAGCGCCCTTTGCAGGCAATATAATTTTCATAGCGCCGATACTGGTCAGCGATGCGCTGCTTGCTTACGTGGGCATAGCATACGCGTACAATACGCGCGGGGGAGCCGGCGCCAAAGGCTTCTTTGAAAGATCCAGGAGCGTATCGCTCGCTGCTATGTCGCTGGCTCTGCTGGCTATACTCGCCTCTGCCTTCCTTTCTCTTTATATCTGAATATTTTCCTGAGCCTCTCCAGCTCCCTGCCGACGTCCCTGGCGTAGTTGCGCCTCTCGCTCTGTATCAGGCTGTGGAAAGCCATGCTCCTGCCCTGCGTCGGGTCGCTCGCGCTCCTCGGGACGATATGCAGGTGCAGGTGCTTGACCATCATTCCTGCGTGCTCTCCGGCGTTGATTAAAACATTGTAGGAATCGGCGCCATATGCGCGCAGCAGCTTCGGCAGCACGTAGCCGAGCACGTCCCTGAGCTCCAGCAGTTCACTGTCGTTCAGCTCTGTGGTGTAGAGCACGTGCCTCTTAGGAGCTATCAGGCTGTGCCCGGGCAGCAGCGGCCTTATGTCGAGGAAGACGGTGAAGCGCTTGCTCTCATAATAAACTGGCTTGAACACGCTTTCGTCGCAGAAAGCATCGGCCAAGATATTACCTTGCGCCGACCCTTCTGCCGCGCCGCTGCTTCTTGTTCCTCAGGTTGAGCGCCACGTAGAGCAGAACGACAAGCACCATAAAGAGGAGCAGCGTGTTTATGAGCAGTATGCCGCTAAGCTGCGCTATGCTCTGTTCCAGGGCCACTACCCGCTGGCTCACTGCGCCTATGCCTATGCTTGCAGGAGCGGAGACAAATGATGCGTTGATCATGCTGTTGTCCTTTTCCAACTGGACAGCAAGCTCCGAAGTGGTGTATGCAGAGCTCGCATACGCGCTTGCGTTGGAGCCGCTGGAGAGCAGCGAATCGCGCAGGTAGAACTCGGCTTCCGAGGCGAACTGCGGAGGCCACAGGCCAACGGTAGCGTTGCCCATGTTGGCGAGCGTGCTGGCATACAGCTGCGACTCACTCATGTTGGCCAGGCTTGGCCCGAAGACGCTGGCATACGTTGCGGAGTAGAGCGCCACGGCGTAGTTTGCGTTGCTGTATGCCTCAAGCGCCGCAGAGAGATAGATGCTGCTGCCATACGCGCGCGCGCTGTCTATGGCGCTCGCGGCATGGGCCTGCAGGCTTGATGATGTGTTCACGTACGTGCCGTTTGACGGCGCTATGGAATAGAGCTCGTTGGCTGCCTTGCACCACCCAAGCGCGCCCGCAGTCTCGTATACAGTCTCCGCGGCCCCGTCAGCATCAACGGAAGAGTTGAGCGTCTGCTGCGCCTCGGCAAGAGTGGCTTTGGCCCAGTACATCCTGAGCTCGCCTCCGAGCACGTACTCGTAGTTCGAGCTTGTCAGCAGCGGGGGCACCAGCGAAGAGCAGTCTGCGTATGTGTTGTTCAGCACTTCTCCAGCGCCGCTTAGTGTGAAATTGGCCTCGTTAGCCATCGTAAACGCATCTATGAAGTCAAGGAACGAGAAATCGGCTGCGGTGTAGAGGTAACCTGAACCCGCTATCTCGCTGAACAGCTTCTGGTTTGCCATCAGCTCGCTCCCGGCTCCCGCCATGCTGCCGCCTATGCCCGAGACGGTGGCGTTGGTGAAGTTTAGCGTGAAGCCCGCAAGCTCTCCGAACAGGCTGTTGTTGCAGCTGGTGCATGTGACGTTGGAGGGGCCTATGGCGGCTATGGGATACGACTGCGAGATGTTTGCCGGCAACGGGGCAACCGCCCCCTGACCGTACGCGTATGGCAGCGCCTGCGATACGTTGGCCACCATTATCAGCGGTATGCCATTCTCCTCCTGCGCCATGTAGTAGAGAAGGTGCTCGAACGTGCCGGGGGCGGAGTAGGGCACCAGCATGTAATCCATTCCGCTCCTCTTCGCAGCCCCTACCTTGTTCAGCACGCCGCCTATCAGGCCCACGGCCCCGGAGCCTGAGATCGTGCCTGTTGCAGTGAAATCAGGCGCCAACTGCCTGTGCTGCAGGGCTGAAACAGCAAGAAGAGTGAAGACAAGGCCCGCGCTGGGCCCGGAGACGCTTGCGTTGCCGTCCATTATAGTGTAGTTGAAATTATAATCGGACTCGCTGACTCCGAGGAACGATGAGGCGTACTGCGCCGCAGTTTCTGCAGAGTCGAGCGTGCTAGAAGCTACGCTCGATGGCCCGCCAACCGTGACCCTGCCTGTGCCGCTTGTCAGGTTTAGCGTAATCAGCGTAAGCGCTCCGGCCGTTATGTTGCTAGAGTTTGTGAGCACTGCAGGCGCGTGCAAGCTGGTTGTGTATGCACCTGCGCCCATCACCAGAAACGGAACAAGAAGCAGCAGTAGAGCTGTTTTGGGTGTTGCCATGCACATTTTGCCACAAAAATCAATTTAAGGCTTTTGCAAGAACTCGGTTACTGTTTTTTGGCCGCTGCCTCTCCTTGCGCCTGCGTGCCCGCCCCCCGCTGAGTCCAACACATCGACCACTCCGAATACGCCGTCGTAGCCGGGCTTTATGCGCACGCGCTCCTCGCGTATGTTCTCTATCGCCCTGGCAAGCTCCCTGTCCACGCCCCTTATGCTCTCTATGTCTGCCTTCAGCAAAACATTGAACTCGGTGCCAAACTTTTCTATCAGCTTGGCCTGCGCGCTCTTGACATAAGCAGAGTATGCACTCTTCTTGCTTACGAAAGCAAGCACTTCCTGCAACGGCACAGCGTGCACATATGGGATCGAGCCCTTTGGCACGTAGCCGGGCTCCCTGTCCGCAAGCTCGTTCACCCTGTTCAGCACTCCGAGCGTCAGCGGCTTGCCGCAGACGGGGCAGATGTTGTTGTACTTTGCAGATTCCTCGGGGCTCAGCGAAACGTTGCACTTCCTGTGACCGTCGTAGTGGTACTTGCCCTCCTCAGGGTAGAACTCTATAGTGTACTTGAACTTCCTGCTTTTTATCTGCCCGACTATGTCGCTGTAAGAGGGCATGCTGTCGAATTCGAGCACTGTAGCCTCCCTGCCCTGCTTGGGCAGCGAGTGCGCATCTCCGCCAGATATCACAGCATACTTGTCAAGCTTGGATATGCGCCAGAACATGGCGGGATCTGCGGACAGGCCTGTTTCTATCACTTGTATGCGCTTGGCCTGGTCCTCGTAAGCCTCGTCTATGGAATCGAAGCCTGAAAGAGAGCCGAATACGCCGAACCACGGTGTCCATGCGTGCGCGGGATACACCATTATGTCGTCGCTTATTCCGTGCATCAGCTCTACGAGCTCGCTGGCGCGCATAGCCAATTGCGGCCTGCCGTCAGAGGCAAGGTTCCCGAACCCGGCAAGCTGCTCGTTGATCTGCTCGACAGCCTCTATGCTCGGCGCGAGCAGGCAGTTGTGCCACCTCTTCACCACTCCCGTCCGGTCGAAAATACCAAGGCTGCCGCTCTGGGAGCTTTTGTCTGAAAAATGAACAGACACCTCTGAAGCTAGCACGAACCTCGTTTCTGAGTCAGAGTCCTTGAGCTTGAAAACGCCTTTGGTCTCCTCTTCCAGCTTCGCCTTTATCTCCTTGAACCACGCCGGATGCGAAAAGTCTGCCGTGCCTATCAGCCGTATGCCCTTCCTCTCGCTCGACGCCGCCATGTTCTCCAGGGTGAGCTGCTCGCTGCACGCTGCCGCATACTTGGAATGCGTGTGCAGCTCGCTTATGAACTCCAATTGATCACGTGCTCTTCGTTACGCCGTTCCTCGGGCAGAGGGGCGTCGTGCTTCTCGGCCCTATCATGCACTTGCTGCAGGCTGGCACCCGCGACTGGCATACGCTCTTGCCGTGCGCCTTCAGCACGTATCCGAAATTGTGCCAGTGACTCTTGTCTACTATGCGCATCAGGTCCCGCTCTATCTCATCCTGCTTTCCGCTTCTGCTGAAGCCTATCCTGCCCGATAGCTTTATCACCCATGTATCAACAGGTATGCCCTCCACTATCCCGTAGGCGTTGATGAGTATGGTGTTGGCTGTCTTCCTGCCTATTCCAGGCAGCTCCAGAAGCTCCCGCATATTGTCAGGCACCTTGCCGCCGTGCCTCTCCACAAGCAGCTTGCACGCATTTATTATGTTCTTTGCCTTTGCGCCTGCGAAGCTCACCCTGCCTATGTACTTTACCAGCTCCTCCGGCTTCGAGCCTGCATAGTCGCCTGCTGTTTTGTAGTGCTTGAAGAGCTCTGGTGTTACGCTGTTCACCACCTCGTCGCGAGTCTGCGCAGAAATTATTGCGGCTACCATGAGCCCGAGCGGCGTGCCGAACTTCAGGTAGTAGCCGGCGTCCTTGTACGCCTCTTCGAGCAGCTCGGCTGCCCTCTTTGCCTGCCTGTCATCTAGAAGGACGAAAGCGCCCACTGAAACACATCGGCCAGCCCAAAAGGAAGGCTACGGCCAGAAGCGCCAATTACTTGCTCAGCGTAATCTCTATGGTGCTTACCTTGGACTTGGTGCCGTCCTCGTTCTGCAGCTCCTCCGAGTTTATCGCTATCAGCCCCACCTTGGCGTCGTGCACGAACCTGTTCCTTGATATCTCGGCCACGTCAACGGCCCTTGAGATAGTGTTGCCCCTCGCGCGTATCTTCACGCTCTTCGCCCCGGAATTGAACTGGGTCACGACAGCGAGCACGTAGTTCATCGCAGGCTTCTTGCCTATGTAGACCACATTCTCAGGCATCGTGCTTGTCTTCACTTCTTCGTTTTTTGGTTGTTCGTCTGCCATCCTTACACCATCTAAGCAGTAATGCTGCTGTCACTTTTCTTGCTATTATTGGTGAGCAGCATTATGTGACATCCTCCCACGAATGAATTCGTGGGCTTCCCAAGTTGCAAACAAGTTGATTGAATATGTGGAAGGAAAGATTTATATGCGCGTTTCCAAAGGGGAATCGTATAGGGCGGGACACGTCCGAATCAACGCCTTCGGAGATTTCGTAAGACCACAATTCCATGTGGCGGATTTCATTGAATTAGGAACATACCAAGTTGCAAACAAGGTATTGATGTCATCAGCCCCCGAAGGCAAAGGGGGCTTCTGCTTCTCGGCTCGCTCTCATCCCACGATTGAAATCGTTGGTTTTCCCGCTCGCCATCTTAATAAACAACGTAGCCTTTGTCTTGCAACTTATAAATAGGTTGTTGTCACACGTTTGGCTGGGACTGGGCTTCCGCGATAGCAACGTCGCGTTTCTCCTTTGCCATCTGCATCCTGTCCCAAACCATGACAACCGCAGAGGCTATTATGCCACAGATGAACGCTATCACTATGAAGTAGGTGCGGTAGCTAACTGTGGAGAGCACCGGTATCGTGAAGGTCAGGCTGCTGGGAAACACGGCGGGCAGCAGGAGGTAATAAAGGATGAAGAACACAGGCAGTACCACTATCATTGGCTTGAACGATGATTTCATGCTCTGGCCCAGAAGCTGCGTCACCTCCTTCTGCTTCGCATCGAGCTCCTCCTTGCGCGCCTGGTTCTTAGCCATGTCGTTAAGCTCCTTGCTCTTCATTTTTATCTGGTCCTGCACATGCCGCATGTTCTTCATGTTGACCAGCTTGCGCTGAAGGAACATCGAGAAGACAACGTAAACTACCGCTATCACTGCAAGCTCTATACCTGTTCCGAGCATATCACAACGACCTCTTCACTATACCCTCTACTTCCTTTGCTGCCACGTCGACATTCGCGTTCTGCACTATGTACACCGGAACCTGGAGCTGGAGTGCGTACGACATTGAAAGCCCTATTCCTATGCTTCTGAGCCTGTCCAGCTCTTCTGCGCTTTCGCCCCCGCGCCTCCTGCTCTTGTCGCGTTTCCTCCTTGATATTATGTCTTTTGTTTTTGCGTCTATATATAATATGGCTTTGGTGCTGCCCCTTAGCAGTGAGCAGTCGCGCAGCGAGAGGCCTGGTATGTAGCCGCTGCTTGCTTTCAGGCACGCATGGGTATCGAGCATCAGCGTGCCCGGCCTCTTTGCCAGCCTGCCAAGTATGCTGCTTCTTGCCCTTGACAGATAATCGTACGTCTCGAGCTCCTTGAACCGAAGCGCGTCCCTGTCCAGGCCCCCGAACCTCTTTTCGTATGCTTCGTGGAGCTCTGTGCCCATGCTAACAGGCTTTGCGTTCCTGACCCTCGCAAGCACAGTAGTCTTGCCGGATCCGGAAGTGCCGAATACAAGGAACACTTCTGCCATACAGGAGCACCGTCAGGCGCAGCTCGCATCAATTATGGCCGAAGCCTGCTTTAATACCCTTCAGTAAGGTGCGGCATCAGTCTTCTCCCATGCCAGCGCCAGGCATTCCGCCGGGGCCCCCTGGCATTCCGCCAGCCGGCCTGCTTCCCTTGGAGCTGATCATGTCGTCGATGCGAAGTATCTGCACGCTTGCCTCTGTGGCGCTAGATACAGCCTGAAGTTTTACCTTCAGCGGTTCTATCACGCCCAGCTTCTTCATGTCTCCGAGCGCGCCCCTGATCACGTCGACCCCGTATGTCTTGCCCTCCTTGCCCTTCATCCTGGTCCTCAGCTGCACCAGCGTGTCTATGGAATCCATGCCGGCGCTTTCCGCCAGCGTCTTGGGTATTGACTCAAGCGCGTCTGCGAACGCCTGTATGGCCAGCTGTTCCCTTCCGCCGATGTCACTGGCGTAGTCGCGCAGCTGCTTTGCGGCATACTCCTCTGCGCTGCCGCCGCCATAGACGCACTTCGATGTTTCCAGCGCGCTCGTAAGGGCGCCGAGCTCGTCGTTGAGGGCACGCTCTGCTTCATCAACTACCTGCTTCGTGCCACCGCGCAGGAATATTGTGACGCTCTTTGGATCCTTGCACTTCTCTACGAAGACCATCTGCTCTCCCGATATCTTCCTCTCCTCCACCATCCCTGCGAATCCCAGGTCGTTGTTGGTGAGGTCGTCAAGGCTCGTGACCAGTTTCGCGCCTGTCGCCTTCGCGAGCTTCTCCATGTCGCTCTTCTTCACGCGCCTTACTGTGAGTATGCCCTCCTTGGCAAGGTAGTGCTGCGCCACGTCGTCGACGCCCTTCTGTGCGAAGAGCACAGTTGCGCCGCTCTTCCTTACTTTCTCGACCATGTCCTTTAGCATCTTCTCTTCCTGCTGGAGGAATGCCTGCATCTGCTCGGGGGACGTTATCTCAATCCTTGCGTCGGTCTCTGTCTTCTCTATCTCCAGCGCCTGGTCGAGCAGCGCTATCTTTGCGCCCTTGACGGCCTTGGGCATGCCTGGATGCGCCACCTCTTTGTCCACCAGAACGCCGTTTATGTACTGCGTGTCCGATATCGCGCCTCCCTCCTTCTTCTCCAGCTTTATGAAGTCCTTGTCTATCACTGTCTTGCCGTCCTTTTTCTCCGCCACCTGCTTTATCGCCTGTATTGCGAGCTTCGATAGGTATTTCCTTGTTTCTTCAGTGCCTATGTTCTTCGAGCCGACCGAGATGAGCGCTACCTTGTTCAGCTTCTCCTCGTCGTCAAGCGTTATTGGTTCTGCGTACTCGTTCAGCGCATCGCTTGCCTTGTTGGCCGCCATCTCGTAGCCCTTGATTATGGTGTTGGGGTTTATGCCCTTCTCTATCAGGTCTCCCGCATTCTTCAGCAGCTCTCCGGCTATTATCACGGCCGTTGTAGTGCCGTCTCCCACTTCCTTGTCCTGGCTCTTCGCTATCTCGACCATGAGCTTCGCTACAGGGTGCTCTACGTTCATCTCCTCCAGTATCGATGCACCGTCGTTTGTTATCATTATGTCGCCGAGCTCGCTCACTAGCATCTTGTCCATGCCCTTCGGCCCCAGCGTGCTCTTTACTATGCTCGCAACCGCGTAGCCTATGGCTATGTTGGTGCGCTGTGCCTCCCTTCCGAGAAGTCTTGTTGCCCCTTCCGGCAAAACCACATACTGTTGTCCTCCCAATTGTTGATTCTCAGCCATATAGTTACCTTTTAGTAGGAATACCCCTAAACTGGAATGTATTTTTTATGGATATACAAGCATATGCTCATTATATGCTTAAATACTTTGCCCTATGGCGCCCGTTCCAGGGCGGCGCCGCAACTGCTGCAGAAGCGAGCGGCTGCGTCGTTTCTGGCCCCGCATGCGCTACAGTATATGTGGCCTGCCTGCTGAGCGCCACGCGCCTGCTTTGTCGCCTGT
>CAZJQO010000011.1:0-26209 GCA_964548595.1 Microcaldota archaeon
ATAGCAGTGGGCGTAGCCACGAGCATACCGCCGCACAACCTTTCAGAGGTGTGCGACGCCATACTGTATGTGCTGGACCACAAAGATGCGACCGTTGAGGAAACGATGGGCATAATCAAAGGGCCAGACTTCCCTACCGGAGGAATAGCTACGATGAGCCAGAACGCGCTTTACGGCTACAAGTACGGCAGGGGGCAGGTGACTGTGAGGGGCAAGGTTTCGGTTGACGAGCAGAAGGGCAGGATCACCGTAAGCGAGATTCCTTACAATGTGAATAAGGCAAGCCTTGTGGAAAATATAGCGAACCTGGCGAGGGAGAGGAAGATAATCGGCATACGTGACATCAGGGACGAGAGCGACAGGAACGGAATAAGCATAGCGATAGAACTGACCAGGGACACAAACCCGGAGCAGCTGCTCAACCAGCTCTACAGGCATACGCAGCTCGAGACCACATTCCCTGTCATAAACCTGGCGGTATACGGCAACGTGCTAAAGAGCTACAGCATAACGCAGATGCTCAATGCGTTCATAACGCACAGAAGGGACGTAGTCACTAAGAGGAGCGCGTTTGAGCTGAAGGTGGCCAAGGAGAGGCTGCACATCGTGGAGGGCCTGCTGATAGCGACGTCGCGCATATCTGACGTGGTCAAGGCTATAAGGGAGAGCAAGGAGGTAGGGGAGGCGAGGGGCAAGCTTATGTCATCATTCGGCCTTTCAGAGAAGCAGGCAAGCGCCATACTGGACATGAGGCTAAGCAAGCTCACGCAACTGGAGAGCGAGTCTATGGACAAGGAGAAGGGCGAGCTTGAGGCGAGCATAGGCTACTATTCCGGCGTTCTGGCCGATCCCCTAAAGGTAGACGCAATAATAAAAGAGGAAACTGCTGTGCTGAAGAAGAAGTACGGGCGGCCGAGGCGCACGGAGATACTGAATGTTGAGCAGGAACTCGAGATAAAGGACGAGGACCTGATAAGCGACGAAGAGGTCAGCGTGATACTCACCGCTTCAGGCTACGTCAAGAAGATGGGCATAGCCAACTACAAGGAGCAGGACAGGGGAGGCAAGGGCATCATAGCGATGAACCTGAAGGAGGGCGACTTCGTCAAGCACATGATAACGCCGCGCAACAAGGACTACGTGCTCTTCCTGTCGAACAGGGGCAGGCTCTACTGGCTCAAGGCCTACAACATACCCGAGGGCAGCAGGTACTCGGAGGGCAGGGCGATAGCAAACCTGCTGAACCTTAAGGACGAGGGCATAGTCTCCATGTTCCGCATCAAGGACTTCGAAGCATCGAGCATACTGTTTCTGACCACGAAGGGCAAGATAAAGAGGACGAGCGCAAAGCTCTTCTCGAATCCCAGGATAACGGGCGTGCACGCCATATCGCTCAACGAAGGCGACGAGATAGCGGACGCTATAGTGGTGAAGGACCAGAAGTATGTGGTGATAGCAACAAGGAACGGCAAGTCGATAAGGTTCGGCATAGGCGACGTGCGTTCCATGGGGAGGTCAGCTGCAGGCGTAAGGGGTATAAGGCTGCCAGAGGACGACGTCGCTAAGAACATAATAGCGGCTGGAGACGAAGGGAGCGTGCTCACCGTTTCAGAGAAGGGCTACGGCAAGATAACAGAAATTGGCGAGTACAGGATGCAGGGCAGGGGAGGCGGAGGCGTAATCAACCTCAAGGTTAACGACAAGACCGGGCCTGTCGCGAAGGTGCTCTTCCTCAGCAAGGAGCCGAAGCTGCTGCTCATCAACTCCAAGGGGGTAAGCATCATGATACCAATATCATCAATTCGGGTAACAGGCAGGGCGGCCAGCGGCGTGAGGCTGATGAAAGTAGAGCCCGGCGCCAAGGTTATAGACGCCAGGCTGATGGAGGACGAGACAACAAAGATGACTGGAAATGAAAATAACTAAAGCTATAATCATTCATGGCACCGGAGGGTCGCCACAGGGAAACTGGTTTCCGTGGCTAAAGTCAGAACTCGAGAGAATGTACATAAGCGTTATAGCGCCCCAGTTTCCAACAGGTGAGAAGCAGAGCCTTGCCAGTTGGATGTCTGAGTTTGGTAGGTGGAGTGCCTCGGTAGATAGCAATACAATAATGATAGGTCACAGTATAGGGCCCGCTTTCATACTTAACTTTTTAGAGAGGAACGACTGCAGTGTGGCTGGCGCCTTTCTGGTCGCGCCTTTCGTTGGAAAACTGGGCAACAAGTTTGATTCTCTCAACAAAACCTTTGCAGAGCGCGACTTCGACTGGACCAAGATAAGGCAGCACTGTGGCAGGTTTTTCATATACAGCTCTGACGATGATCCTTATGTTCCACTCGAAAAGGGCGAGTTCCTTAGTGCGAAACTTAATGCAAAATTCAAGGTGGTGCATGGCGGCGGGCACCTAAACGCAGATTTCGGATATACCGAGTTCCCGCTTCTGCTCAATGACATCAAGGAGTTCATTTCCAGTACTTCTTCGTCCTGACGAAGTTCTTCTGCGCCTCGAGCAGGTCTATTACGAACTGCTTTCTGTCCTTCCTTAGGCGCCTCAGCACCCTGGCCGCGGTTGCCACGCCTATTCCATACACGGAGAGCGCTGCAAGCGCCTTTGTGCCGTAGGCGTCTACCAGCCCGGACTCCTGCACCGCCTCCCTGTACTGCCTCATTTCCTCTTCCTTGAGTTGCCTGCCCTGCATCCTCTTCCTTACCGCCGCGCCCCTAGCATCAGTCTGCATGCACACCATGGGGCTCTTGCAGTGCGGGCACGCCACGCGCTCGTATCTGCTTGCACTAAGCTCCTTCTGGAACTCTGTCCCGCAGTAGGTGCAGAGCAGCAGTGGCTTCTTGCCGCCTATCTTTTGCTCAAGCTCCTTTATCTCAGAATCAGCGGGCAGCGTCGGCAGAAGCAGTTCCCTGTAGACGTGCGATGCCCTGACTATCTCCTCGGCCAGCGGAGACAGGCCGCCGTCAGTCGTGCTTACGCGTATCGAGCCTTCCCTGAGCCTTTCCAGGAATGCCTCTACCGTTCCTATGTCGAAGCTGTTCTTCTCAAGATCCCGCGCAGTCTCCTCGGCTATCGGCGAGCCGCTGTAGAACGTCATGAGCCTTTCGGCGTTGCTCTTTCCTATCTGCGCATCTCTTTCCACCACGCCGAAGAGCTTGCAGACGCGCACGAACCTGTACCTGTACGTGTCCGTGCCGGAGACGAACTGAATGCTGTTCGCGATGTTGACGTCGTAGCGCCTTATCATGTCGAAGACCTTGCGCATATCAGGCCTTCTCCTAGCACCTACGAAATCCACTATGAGTGCGTATGGTGTGGCCCTCACAGAAACCCTTGACCCTGACGCGGCAGAGGCCGCGTAGCCAACGAGCTTAGCCAGGTACTCGTTGGCGAGCTTGCCAAGAGGCACGTGCACCACGGCATAGCCTTCCGCATCCTCTATCATCAAAGAGTCCTCAGACGGGACGAAGCGCTTCTTCTGCGCCTCCACAAAATGCTGCGCCGCTTCTGCCGTTTCCTTGTCAGCAATGAGGCTGGCGTCGTTGAGTCCTTTAGAGAGCAGCCTGTAGACGCGCACCGCTGTTTCCTTCGACACCGGTATGTCCTCTCCTTCCCAGTCCGGTATAGCGGCGCTTATGTCGTCGCTCTGCTCCACGGCCACCACGCCCTTGTCAATGCTGACCACCTTCCACGGCAGACCCTTGGTTATGAATGTGGATCCCGCTTCGAGATAGTTCATCACGAACTGCTCGTCCATGCTTGCTATTATCCTGTTGCCCACCACGCTCCTGACCTCGAACCTTGCGGTATCGGGTATAACGCTTATGTTAGAGAAGAAATACTGCCTGGACCTGTAGCCTATGCTTACGCTTTTGTCTTTGCGCCTTATCAGGCGCTCCCTGTCTAGGAAACCCATTACAGCGTCAAGCGTTTCAGCGCTTATTCCAGAGTACGGAGCCGCGCGCCTGACCATGCCCAGCAGCTTCTCCTCGCCTATCTTCCTGTATTCCAGCACGATTGCGCATATCTGGTTGGCGAGCACGTCAAGCGCGTTCCTTTCCATGCATCCTTTCTCCAAGACGCCCTCGCGCATCTGCTCCGCTATCGCTATCGATTCGAGCACCTCCAGCGGGCTCGCGACAATCACGCTTCCGAACGACACCTCTTTCTCCCTGTGGCCTCCCCTGCCAACCCGCTGCACAAGCCTCACCACCTGCTTCGGCGAGCCGTACTGTATGACCAGGTTGACCGCGCCTATGTCTATCCCGAGCTCCAGCGAGCTGGTGGCTATTAAACTCTTTATCCTGCCCTCCTTGAACTCGTTCTCGCTCTTTATCCTTTCCTCCTTATCGAGCGAGCTGTGGTGCACGCCTATGCCGCCGAAATGGGCTATCTTGTCGAAGTACATGAGCTTGCTGCCGAGCGATTCGACCACTTGGCGCGTGTTGGCGAATATCAGTGTTGAATTAGATTCCTTGACCAGTTCAGCCACCCGCTCTATCCTTGCCAGCGTAGCCGTGTCCAGGCCAAAGCTCTGGCTAAATTCAACGTGCTCCTTAGAGGCATGCCTTGGCATCTCTATGCTTACGCGTATCTCCTTGCTCGCCTTCGCATCTACCACTTCAAAATCCCTGCTTCCGCAGAGGAAAGCGCCCGCCTCCTGTGCGTTGCCGAGCGTGGCGCTTATGCCTATGCGCTGGTATCCGGGCGCGAGTTCCTCAAGCCTTTCCAGCGCCACGGAGAGCTGCGCACCGCGCTTGTTGTAATACAGTTCGTGCAGCTCGTCGACTATCACTGCCTTGACGTTGCCCATTGCACTCCTCAGGCGCTGCGACAGGAAGAGGTTCTGCAGCGTCTCCGGAGTGGTTATCAACATGTACGGCGGTGATGCCGCCTGCAGTTGCCTCTCCTTTGTCGGCGTGTCTCCGTGCCTAACTGAGATGCTCACTCCGACATCCGCGGCGAAGTGTGAAAGGCGTTTCAGCAGATCGCGGTTCAGTGCCCTGAGCGGGGTCACGTAAATAATCCCAATTCCCTTCCCCGCATCCTGCTTCAGCAGCCTGGCAAGCAGCGGCACAACAGCAGCTTCGGTCTTGCCGCTGCCCGTAGGTGCGATTATCACGCAGTTGCCCCCCTTCTCAACCACAGGGACCGCTGCCCTCTGCACATCGGTGAAGCTGCCGAATTTGCGCAGGAAAATTTCGTAGGGATCCGTGTGCATAAGTGTTAGCCGAATGGTATGAACGCGGTGCCGATGTCGTCGTGGGTTGCGTTGCCTACCGTGTAGTTTATGCCTATGTCGGCGTGCAGGTTCAGTGCAATTCCTGTTATCGGGGTAGTTATGTTGTAGCACCTGGTGCTAAGTGGGTAAGAGGCGCCAGGTGCCAGCGTCGCGTTCTCCGGCGATGGGAAATCGTCCGCGTACGTGTAGCAGCCGGCACTGTTTATGTGCGCGCTCGCATTGAGCATGCTCGTTATCACAAAGCTCACTGTGCCATTGTCGTACGTGAGGTTGCTGCACCCGAATGCGGCGCCGAGCGAGCAGGTGTTTGTTATCCCCGAGATGAACGACAGAGATGGGCCTGTTACGTTAAGCGCAGAGAGCAGGCTTTCCGCAACAGGGACCTGCTTCAGCGCATCGCTCGTTTTCACAAACGAGAAAGCGCTTACGTTGTACCCGCCCCTGTACGCGGTCGTTTCTATAAGCGATGTGTTTCCGAACTTGCCGCTCAGCGGCACCAAGTATGTGCTGCAGTAGCTCGCGTTGTCGTAGCTGCCTATCACTCCGTAGCACACGTTGCTGCTGGTGCTCTGGTTCGTAATCATTTCAGAGTCGAAGGACTCGTTCGTTATGTAGTAAAGCGAAGCGGCGTAGCTGCCAAGGCGGTCGGAGCCGTAAAATCTACCAAGCGTGACTGCATTTGTCGGAACGAGCCTGCTCCCGAACTCGGATGCGACGCTGTTTTCATGCGCACTCACATTAGCCGTTGAGGAAGCGTTGACTAGAGAGACGCAACTGGCGGAGTTCGAAGAGACGGTCAGCACCTTCAGCCAGCCCTGGGCGTACCAGCTGCAGAAGCTTGTGTGGTTGGGCATGCTTATCAGGGTAATGTTGCCGGCTGCGCTGTTGATGTAAGCGCTAGTGAATTTGGTTCCGGTGGCGGCCACGGAGAAGATGCTTGGTGCAAGGTAGCCCTTGATCCAGAGCGAGTATGCGCTTGCATTGCCGTACTGCGCTTCGGCAGCGCTCATGTTCACTATATAGTTGTACGTCACGTTCAGCACCGGCTCTATGAACCTGCCTGCCTGGCCTGATGGCAGCGGCGCGAAGCGCGAAACGCCATAGTTATCGTAGATGTAGCTGGATGTGACGTAGCCGCCTGCGGATAGCGCCCTCTCGCTTGTGTATGTGGCGTTGCCCGGCAGCAGTGACTGGGGGTCTGCTGCAGATGCAGCATCTACGGAGAATGAGAAGTTGCCTGTGCTCGCGGCCCTGTCAGCTATGTCATAAACTTTGGCAGGATCTGCCTGCACAGAAATGCTGTATGTTCCAGAGGCTGTAGGTGAGTAGTTGTAGTATATCGTTGTCTGCTTGCCTGCGGGCAGTGTAACCTTGTAGAGCGTGCTCAGGTTGCCGTTGACGAATACTCCAAGGCTCATATTCTGTATCGCTGCAGTGCCGTTGTTCGCTGCCAGTATGCCGAGCGTCGCTTTCTGGTACGGGTACATCTGCACAGGCACGCTGCCATGCACGCTTATGCTTATGTCTATTGCAGGCTGGTACAGATACCTGAAAAGCAGCGCCGCTATTATTATTATGACTACTGCGGCTATCCACAGATACGTTTCGCTTTTCATCAGTTCACGCAATGGTTGCTTTATTCCTAAGCTCTTTTATCGCTTCGCCTATGCTTGCAAATATCTCCTTGTAGTCGTTTTCATACAGGTGTGCTACCCATGCGGCAGCATCGTACCTGTCTCCTATCGCCGGAGGCTTGAGGTAGAACTTACCCTGAGCATTCTCCACGAGCCCAATCTTCTTCATGCGCAGCAGATGGTACCTGAGCGTCTTCTCGTTTATGGGCTCCCAGTTCTTGCTTATGTACTCGACAAGCTCGCTCACGCTCGGGTCGCTTTTCTTCACGAACTGGAAATTGACGAGCGCATCGAGCACGGCCACGGAGCTGAGCCTGGACTCGCCGGGGTTTATCACTCCAAGGGAGAGCGCGAGCCACCTGGCTATCGAGCGCCTTGTCTCCAACACTTCCTTGGTGAGCCTCATCTTCCTCAGTGTTATCTCCTTGTCTATAAGCCCTGATTCGCCTAGCTCCGGCACTTTATCATACCCCTAACTGACGTTGGTCGTTAATCTGCGTTTATCCATCTTCATACTTATATGCTTTTCTTTGTCAATACTGCTGTCCACGGTCTTGCTTTGCCAAAGTACTACAAGGTTTACGACGCCAAGCAAACGCTCTACGTCACTGTGGATGATGGCGGTGCGGTGATCATAAGGGACGAGGCCGGTAGGAAAGTGTTCCTGTCAAGGTACCAGGCGAAGCTGATGAAGTTCGGCATAAGCAACCTGCTGAAGAACCTCTTCGAAGGCGTAGACTCAAGCGATGTTCGTATTGAGGAGCTCGAAAGCGCTCCAAAATGAGGAATGCACATGGCGCAACAACAAAACACAGGAGGGAACGAGGCGGAGAAGCTTGTAAGCGATTACCAGCTGGTGCAGGAGCAGCTCAGGTCATCGGCCCTGCAGCTCGAGCAGCTGCAGGCCCAAAAGGCGGAACTGGAGCGCGCGAAGGAAGAGGTGGCCGGTGCAGCGGGCAAGGTGTACATAAGTGTAGGCGGCATCATCGTCGAGACCGACAAGCAGAAGGCTCTGGCCGATATAAGCAGCAAAGCTGAAATTACACAGGTGAGGATAGGCTTCATAACAAAGCAGTACAACGACATGAAGTCCAAGGAGAAGCAGTTGGGGGAGCAACTCACGAAGATGCTTGATAAAAGGAACACAGGCTGATGCATTGCGCACCCTGTCCATGCAAGAGCTGTGCGGCATGCTCGAGAGCAGCAGGGGCAAGAGGGTAGCAATAACGTTCCACACAATAGGTGACAGGGACGCGGTCGGTTCCGCGGTTGCGCTCTCTTCCTATTTCACCAACGCCACCGTGGTTACTCCCGACTTCATAACGACCAACGCGCGCCACATGCTCTCGGTGCTTGGCCTATCCGGCAAAGTGTCTGGCAAGCTCCCCGAAGGTACGGAGCTTGTGATAGTCTGCTACGCCAATAACGTTTTTGCGCTCTCTTCATTCGGCAGGAGGATCACTGACGCGGGCACAGCCATGCTGTTCATAGACCACCATCTGCCCCATGCCGGCGACGAAGTGCCAGGCTCCATGTTCAACGACGAAAGCTACAACTCAACAGCAAGCATAGTGTGCGACGCACTGCAACGCCTGAAGTCCGGAATGACAAAGGAAACGGCGGCTCTTCTGCTCAACGGCATAATGGCAGATTCGGCCGACCTGCAGAACTCATCCCCCCTTACCTTCAGGCAGATAGCCGGGCTTCTTGAAACAGCGGGCATCACGTTCTCGTATGTGCTGCAGCATTTCAAGGCAGATGTGCCGATGGCGAACAGGTACGGGGTGATAAGGGACGTGTTCGCAGCAAACGTGGAGACGGTAGGCAGGTACCTGCTGATCTACGGCAGGGCGAGCGAGCACGCCAATGTGGTGGCCGACGCGGCCCTGCGCCTGGACTGCGACGCCAGCGTCTTCTGGACTGCAAGCCAGTCAGAGGCATCACTCTCGGCGCGTCTCAGGGCTCCGCTCGACAAGGAGATGGGGTTGCATCTGGGAACGGTGATGGAAAGCGTAGGCACGATGCTGGGAGGCGAAGGAGGAGGCCACGCCTGCGCGGCCGGAGCGTACGGGCCGGCAAGGGAGAAGGCCGAAGAGGCAGGCATGTCGGCGGTAAGGCAGATAAAAGAGCGGATGCTTTCATCTTCAGGCAGACGTGGTGTTTCATGAAAATAGCCATAGCATCCGATTTCCACCTCGGATACGAGCGGTTCAGGAAGGATGCGTTCGAGCAGGCGCAGGAGGCGCTTTCCGATGCGGCGGGGGCAGCCGACGCCATAATCATACCCGGCGACATATTCGACATGCGCGCCCCGAAGCCCGACGTCATCGCCGAAGCCATAAACATATTCAGGAATCTATCGAAGAGGGAATGGGGAGCCAAGGCATCGGAAGTGGCGGCGGCCAACAAGGCATACACGAGCGTGCCTGTAATAGCCATCCCCGGAACTCACGAGAGGCGCGCGCAGGGCGCCGAGAACGCTGTGACGCTGCTCGGGCTCGCCGGCCTGCTGGTAGATGTAAGCGACGGGTATGCTGTTATAGAAAAGGGAAGCGAGCGCGTCATGGTGTACGGGGTAGGCGGAGTCTCAGAAGAAAGGTTCAGGGATGTGCTCAAGAGCCTTGATCCCAAGCCGATGAAGGACTGCTTCAGCATATTCATGTTCCACCAGTCGATACACGAGCTGCTCCCGTTCAGCGACGATTTCGTGTACGCGGATGAGCTGCCAAAGGGCTTCGACCTTTACGTAGACGGGCATATACACAACAAAGTGGAATCGGAATCGCACGGCAGGCATCTCCTCATTCCGGGCAGCACGGTGCTGACGCAGCTGAAGGCGATGGAGCAGGAGCCCAAGGGCTTCTTTGTCTTCGACACGAAAACCGGCGCTTACGAGTTCCACAGGATAAAGTCGCGCAGCTTCGTGGTGGTGCATGAGGATGCAAGCGGCAGGAGCGCGGAGGAGCTTGAGAAAGGGATAAGGAAGGCGATAGACGCTGCGCTCCGGGGGGCAGCTGGCGTACCTGTAATCAGGGTCGAGGTGGAGGGCAAGGCGGGCAACGGCGCCAGAAGCATAGACGTGGATTACAACGCGATCTCGAAGGCTTACGCCGGCAGGGCGATGGTGGAGATAGTGAAGCCAGGCATAGGGGACGCGGAATACGGCGCAGAGGCAGACGCGTTGAGGAAGGGAGAGCTGGAGAGCATGCCGGTCAAGGACTACGGCCTCGGCATTTTCCTAGAGAAGCTCAAGGCAAGCAGGTATAGCTTGCCAATAAGCGCATCGCAGCTCTTCGAGCTGCTCAGCGCCGACGTGAGCAAGGACAAGGCGGTGAAGGCAGCGCTTGAGAGACTGCTTTCCGAGTGATTGCACGCTTCACGTGTGCCCCTTCAAATATTCGGCATAGCCAAGCAAAGCCTCCAGCGAGCTGACTATGGAAGCAGGAGAGTCGTATACGGGCACCCCGCCGCTCTCTAGCTGCACCTTCTGCGCCTGCGTGTAGCCCACGCCCGTGCTCATCACCACTATGGGCTTGTCAACCACTTCCTTGAGGTGCACTATTGCCGCCGAAACAGTGGAGTCCGCTCCCGGCGTCTGGTAAAGCACTATTATCACTATCATATCGGTATTGGCGTCACCGCTCACAGCGGTTATGGCGTCCTCGTACCTCTTCTCGTCCGCGTCTCCTGCAAGGTCCAGAGGGATCCTTATGTTGACCAGCTTTGGCATCTTGCCCCTCAACTCGCGGGACGTCAGCGCCGAGAGCTGCGCCAGCTCGAGGCGCTTTGACGACGCTATTGCATCGGCCGTGAGCACCCCGGCCCCGCCTCCGTTCGTGATCACAGCTATCCTGTTGCCCCGCGGCTCAGTCTCGGACGCGAAAATCTTAGCGAAGTACACGAGCTCGCTCAGGTCGTTGGCAACAGTGAATCCGAACTGCCTGAATATTGCCTCCTGCACCGCGTAATCGCCGGCGAGCGCCGCGGTATGCGAGTGCGCGGCGCTGCTCCCGGCGCTCGTCCTGCCGGCCTTTAGCACTATCACGGGCTTCTTCTTTGTTATCTTCCTCGCGAGCTCCACGAACTCCTTTCCGCGCTTTATGCCCTCTATGTACATCACTATCACCTTCGTCTCGTCATCGTCCATCAGGTACCGCATCAGGTCCACTTCGTCCAGGTCTGCCGCGTTGCCGTAGGAGATGAATTTCGAGAGACCGAAGCCCTCACCAGCAATAACATCTAGCACAGTGCTGCCCACCGCCCCGCTCTGCGATATGAAGCTTACAAAGCCTACCTGGGGCCTGCTTATCTTGTACGTCGGCAGGAAGAGCGTGTCTGTCCTTGACCTGGTGTCCATGACACCAAGGCAGTTGGGTCCTATCATCGGCATGCGGTACTTCCTTGCTATCCTGGCTATCTTATCCTGCAGCCCCGTCTCTCCCACTTCAGCGAAGCCTCCGCTCACCACCACGAGCGACCTAACCCCTGCTTTTCCGCACTCCTCTAGCACCATCGGCACTATGGGCGCAGGCACAGCTACCACCGCAACATCTATTGCGTCTTTGATGTCGAGCACGCTCTTGTACGCCTTCAGGCCCAGCACAGAATCGGCGTTCGGATTTACCGGGTACAGCTTGCCGCTGTAGCCGCCGTCTATGTAGTTCTTCAGTATTACGTTGCCAACCTTGTCCGGGTTCCTGGACGCGCCTATTATGGCAACCGTCTTTGGCTTCAGCATCACGTTCAGGTCCACTTTCACACCAACACCCTTATGTCGACGACATCGTACGATCCGGAGCGCAGTATCACTGGATTCAGGTCGATTTCTTTTATCATCTTGTTATTGACAAGCAGCTTCGATGCTTTCATAAGCAGCAGAACAAGCATGCTGAGCGACTTGCCGTTGTCGGTAAGTATGTTTTTGGAGCGCAGTCCATCAATCATCTGCAGCGCGTCGTGCCTTGTTATGGGGCAGAGCCGCAGCTGCGTGTCCCTGAAGGCCTCCACGTATACGCCGCCAAGCCCGAGAAGGAGCACCTTGCCGAACTGCGGATCTGTGTTGCCGCCTATTATTGCTTCGACGCCAGGCCTGGCCATCTTCTGCGCTATTATCTTGTACTGCTTTATGCCCCTCCCCTTCCTCTTCAAATCAGCATAAGCGGCGCCTATCTCCCTTTCTCCGCTGAGGTCCAGCTTCACCAGCCCGGCCTTGCTCTTGTGCAGCACCTTGTCGGACAGCAGCTTCAGCGCTATGCTATCTTTTCCTGCGAACGCTGCAGCCTCCTCCGCGCTCGAGACGTACCTGCTTGGCACGCTCTGTATGGCGTACCTGTCAAGGATTGCTTTCGCGCGCATGTAGTCCATCAAAACCATTGCATCAACTATAGTATGCCGTAGTAGTAGGCAACGCCCAGCAGCACTATCACTGCCGCTATTATCGCTATCGCAGCGTTTCGCTTGATGCGAGGCTTGCCGTGCAGCTTAAGCTCGCCTGCCATCTGATTGAGCTCCTGCCCGTTGCCGTTGCCCGGTTGCTGCGCTGTTCCGGCGAATGGAGGCGCAATCGTTTGCTTTGTTGCGTTCCCCGCGCCCCCAGCCTGCGGTTCTGCCTGCGCAGGCTGCGCAGCCTGCTTCTGCGTCTTTGCCAACAGGAAGCCCTGCTCCGTGAGCATCAATTCCACTCCGCCGCTCTTCAGTTCGTAGCTTGCATAATTCTGCTTGAAGAGCTTGTAGATCCTGAAAGCCATGTCCCTGCTTCTGACGTTGAGCGTGCTCTGCAGCTCGGTAGGGTACCTTTTGCCGCCTGACATCTGCTCCAGTATCTCCTGGTCAAGGTTGTCCAGCGGCTCGGCGCCCTTCGCCTCCGCATCCTCTTTGAGCTTCTTCCCTGCATCTGTGAGCACGATGCTGTTCGGGCCCGGATAATAGGCTGTGAAATCTATGAGCCCCTTCTGCTTCAGGCCGCCGGTTATGTTTGCAGCGTCGAATACGCTGGCGTTTATCATGCCCCCGAAGCGCTCGAGCGTGGTGTCCTGCGTTATCTTGAAAAGGCACGCCAGCTCAAGGAAGTTCACGCTTTCGGCGTCGGTAGCCATCGCAACCCCTTCAACCTTTATATGTTAACGCTTAATAGTCTTGCTAAGTGGTTCTTTGGAGCTTCAGTTCCTAGGCGGAGCCGGGGAGGTAGGCAGGTCTGCGATACTGCTGGAAGGCAGCAAGCGCATAATGCTGGACCACGGCGTGAAGCTCGATCACAAGACCCAGTACCCGGCCCAAACCAAGCCGGTGGATGCCTGCGTGCTCAGCCACGCGCATCTTGACCACAGCGGCAACGTGCCGTACCTGTACAGGGGCGCATTCCCAGTGACTTACGGCACAGAGCCAACCAAGGAATTAGGCCTGCTGCTCATAGAGGACTCGATGAAGATAGGCAGGAAGCAGCACCAACCGCCCAAATATTCGAAGCACGACGTCAGGAACATGCTCTCGCACTATGCCTCTTACGAGTACGGGAGTGAGATAGACATCGGGGGTTACACGCTAACGCTGCACGACGCCGGCCACATAAGCGGCAGCGCCATAACAGAGCTGCGCAGCGAGAAGAGCGGAAAGACGCTGGTGTACACCGGCGACTTCAAGCTTGAGCCGCAGCTGCTGCACGAAGGGGCTGAGGTAGTAAAGAGCGACGTGCTCATAACCGAAACCACGTATGCCGGCAGGGAGCATCCGGAGAGGGGCGAGCTCGTAAAGAGGTTCGTTGACGAGATCAAGCAGACGCTCGATGCCGGGGGTACGGCGCTGGTGCCAAGCTTCGCAGTGGGCCGCGCCCAGGAGCTGCTCGCAATACTTTACAAGGCTGGCTTGGCAGACCTTGTCTTCATGGATGGCATGGCCAGGAAAGCTACAGACATAGTCATGCGCCACGGCAGCTTCATAAGGAACAGCGACGTGCTGGGCGAGGCACTGCAGAAGATAACAATCGTAGGCAACGGGCAGCACCGCGCTGACGCTGTGAGCGGCCCTAACATAATACTCACAACGGCCGGCATGTTGAACGGAGGCCCGGTGCTCGACTACATAACTCGGCTAAACCCCGCCTCTAAAATATTCCTTACGGGCTACCAGGTGGAAGGCACGAACGGCAGGAAGCTCGTGGAGAACAAGCCCATATCGCTAGATGGCAGCAGGCAGCGCATAAGGACGCCGTGGTCGTATTACGACTTTTCGGCGCACGCTGGCGGCGGCGACCTTAGAGAGTATGTAAGGAAGAGCAATCCCGAAGTGGTTGTTTGCGTGCACGGAGAGCGGCAGAGCTCGGAGGCATTCGCGGCTCAGCTGAATGCTGACGGCTTCAAGGCCTACGCGCCGCAGATCGGGGAAAGCCTTCGGCTAGACGTATGAGAAAACAAGCAAAAGTGCCTGCGCT
Organism: Microcaldota archaeon; assembly: GCA_964548595.1. GTDB lineage: Archaea > Micrarchaeota > Micrarchaeia > Micrarchaeales > CABMGC01 > JAJYVH01. The sequence continues at coordinate 14,313 of CAZJQO010000011.1, forward strand.
TATTCCTTGCCTACTACTTCTATCTTTCCGTACTTGCCTGTGCTCAGCTGTGGGTTGCCCTTGAACTCGCTTACGTAGCCGTTGGTTATCTTGACCTTGTCGCCTACGCTCACGAGATCTATGTTAGCTTCCCAGAGTGAGATAGCTATGCTTCCGCTGTCGTCGCTTATCACAGCGTCCGCAACCTTCAGCGGCTTGCCAAATTTAGTGACAACCTCTCTAGGTTCGCCCTTCTCAGTGATCACGCCTTCAAGTTCTACGCTAGTAGCACCTGCTTTCAGTTCAGAGATCTTCATTTCTTCACCGTGAGCTAGATTATGCAAAGTAAGGTATAATAAGCAATGCCCGTTTTTCGAGCCGGATTCCGCTATTGGCTCCAAAAGGCGTTATGTATGTATAGAAGTTTCAGTACGACAATGTTTTAATAAGATGGGTGTCTAACTTGAGTTCGTCAATTCATGCAGCGAAGCCGTTGTAGCTTTGTAAAGATAGCATTATGCGAACATTTTTAAACATTTGATACTCATTCAGAGCGTGGAAAAATGAAGATGCCAGTCAAAATACGGAACATCAAATCAAAGACAGTCATTGTGATGTGCCCACCTAGTGACCCTTCTCATGGGTGCCCAAGACTAATCATTCCAGAGGGGGGAAATTTTACTTTTAAAGACGACTATAAAGGTAAAATTAAGATAAACGGGCTATCTCTAAAGCAAATCAACTCGATGTGCTGATAATCTTCTTTGCGAACGCGTATTCTTCTAAGTGGAAAGGCCACTTGCCTACAAGCACATCAGTCAATATGGCTTTTTCTATCTTAGGTTCTTCTGTTTGCCATAGCGTTTGCAATCGGTCTGGACCTCGTTTTGAGAGGACTTCCCCTCCTGAAAAGCTACAAATGTAAAACACGTCATAGTCTCCACTTGTGTTTGCATCTAATGAATAATCACTGACTATCTCTTTAAAGTCCTCGTTTAGAAGTTCTTTTGCAAATGCATTTGCAAGATCTAGGTGTGCTGACGTAGGCGTAAGATAGACGCCATAGGCAGAAAAGAGCCTCTTGTCAGGATTCTGGGTGAGTGTAGTAAATTTTGTTATGATTTTTCTCTCTTTTAGTTTCTTCATTATGTAAATCACCTTGTTCCATGATGTCTTGGTTTTCTTGGCAATATCCTGGATTTTCATCCTTGAATCATCATTTAGCAGAGCAAGGATTTGCCTTTCTGTGTTAGAAAGGGTGGTGGCCTCATTCAAAAGTTCACTTCTTAGGGGGAGAAACCCGATTGATTTAGAATTGACATTTGCAAACCTAGTGTTTGGCTTGTATTCGCTCAGGCTTGTCCTTAGATTCCACTGCCATGCCTGGAAATCCTTAGGATTGAGTCCGACGACATAAAGAAGGATGTCGAAATCACCCTCGGCCAGGAAGGCGTCCTGAACAAAGATATCTTTCTTGAGCTTTTCTTTGAGAAAATCGACGGAAGGCCTGGTCTTGAATTTGACTGTGATAATTTTTCCTTCTGTGAAACCCAGTTCGGTTTCGCCAATCTCAAGGGTGTAAGCAAGCTGGTATCTGTCTTGCAGCTGATTTAGTAACGAATGGACGACATGATATGATATGTGAAGATCCGCGCCCAGTTGCCTGAGAGAAGCCCTCGAGTTCTCGTACATCTTCATGAGGATCTTGTAGGGCAGCTCCTTCTCTATGAACTCCTGGGTTTTCTTCGAGGCGGGCATATTACCAATCTCAAAATTCAAATAATATTGTTATAATTTTGATTATTAACACATATACCTATACTTTTATTCCCATAACTATAAATACCCCTAGGTGCACATACTACTTACTGTGGGGCTATGAACTCTGCAGTCATGCTGTTGAGGTGCGCGGGCTTATTTCTTGAGATACCCACTCCTAACATCCCATCCCACCGCGCACCTCTCTTTCATTTGAACAAAACTAGGCTCTAGCCCCGCTGCGTGGTGGATTTGGTGGGTGCAAAACAGAACGTAAAAAGAAAGGCATCGAACGAGAGCTTCATACTGGTAAGGCCAGCGCAGCCTCTGGATTCAGACAGCGTAGCGAAAGCGATAGCTGCCTGCAGGGGCGTAAGGAGGGTGTTTTTCACTAGCGGAGACTACGGCTTCGTGGTGCACACCAGCAGCTGCAGCAAGTACGCCCCAGAGGCGGTGCATACGGCTGTTGCAAAAGCATCGCACGGCTCCGAATCGACACTGATAAAAGGGCATTACGTGTATTCTATTCTGTGATCTCCAGGTGTGGATGAATGGACAAGGGGCTTCTATACAAGTTCCTGGGCAAACGTGGCATGCACAACGCCATTGCGCCTATCAGGGACCCGAACGCAGGCAGGAAGGTAGCTTTCGTTCCTGAAGGCGAGAATGCGTGGCGCGTTGTGTGGGCCGACGAGATGGCAAAGAAGTAAGCCTATCCCTTTCCTGTTCCTGCTATCCTCGCGTAAGTATCTTTGAGGCTCTTTATGGTGCCTGATGCGCGTATCGTGCGCAGTCCGACCCGCCTGTCATCCAGTTTTTTGACGAATGCGAGCGCAAGCGTAATGCCCTGCTCGTAGCCCCTGTTGAGGCCGAGTATGAAGAAAGTGTCGCTCATCTGTGACGCTATTCGCACGTTGGCCCTGAAGTACTCAAGCTCTCCCATGAACTTAGCGAGCTCGCGCGCCAGTGCGTCCTCCACTGCCCTGCTCTGCAGATCGAGCGGCGCTGTGCTTTCTACCATAAGGTAGCGAAGCTTCCTCCTGTAAATCATAGCGCGCCACCCATGACTTCCAACGCCCGCTGCGCCGCCTTCCTGCCCATCCCGAGCAGCCCGCCCACAGCCAGCAGCTGCTGTGCAGACATCAGGCACTCGTTGCTTCCCGCCATGCTTGCGAGTGACACAGGCGCGCGGTGCAGCATAGCTTCCCTGACTGTGCTTTTGGCCTTGCGCAGCTGCGTGCTCCTCTCCCTTTCCGGTGCGCACGTCAGCGCAGCAACAGGTATAAGCAGCGGCTTTCCTATCTCTTTCAGCATCTCAAGTTCCTTCCCGCTGGGGCTACGCCCCTCCACCAACGCAGCCACCACGTCATTGCGCCTTATCCCCTTTGCCAACGTGTCTGCGTTCCTGCCTGCTATTATCTTCTTTGTGCCGTCCTGCTTCGAGGCCGCATCGTCTAGCAGCTCCACGTCGCTGCCAAGGCTGTAGATGCGTCTGAAGCCGAGCCTTTCCGCCACCTCTTTTTCAGCACCTTCGGGGGCCGAGGCGATGTCGAAGTACGCCATGCGCTCAGGCCTTCTCTTCGCCGCCTGTGCCCTTCGCCTCGCTCTCTGCAAACAGGCTCTTCTCTATCGTTTCCTTTATCTTGTCAGCTGCGTAAGCGAGCTTTATCAGTTTCGTGTGCCCCCTTATCCCCTTGCCCGACTCGTATGTGTCTATGAGCCCCTGCATCTCCAAATCAGAGATGTACTTCCTGTACCACCTGCTGCTCTTCGGCTCCTTGCTCAGCGAGTTTGCTATGCCTGTGTATTTGTTGTACACCTCCCCGCTGAAAATATACGTGTCGTCGCCGTCAACCAGTTTCTTGTACCTGCTGCCCTGCAGCGAGAGCAGAGAAATCGCGTAAAGGACGAGCTTCTGGTGCTCAGGAAGCGTCGCTATAACTTCATACGCTATTTCCTCCTCTGCGTCCTTCTCCGCCTTCATCACTTCCTGCTCGCTCATCTTGCTCTTGCCCTCCTCCTCGGCCAGCTCCCCGGCCCTTGAGAGTATCTTCAGCGCAAGCCTCGCATCCCCGCTCTCCTTCGCGGCCATGGCTGCGACCAGGTTGAGCACGTCCTCGCCCACCACGCCATGCCTGAAGCCGTTGGCCGCCCTGTCCTTGACTATGGCCGCAAGCTCTGTCGAATTGTACGGAGGGAAGACGAGCTCGTGTTCGTAGAGCGTAGACAGGCTTCTAGGGTCAAGCAGCTCCTTGAAGTCTATCCTGTTGCTTATGCCCACTATGGTTATGCCTCCGGAGCGTATGTCGCTGTTGGCCCTTGTGAGCGTGTAAACGAGGTCGTCGAGATCCTTGACCATGTCTATCTCATCGAGCACAGCAACGAGCACCTTGCCGTCCTCTTCTATCCAGTTTATTATCTTCTCGTATATCTCCACGAGCCCGTAGCCGCGCTTCGCGAGGAAAGGCAGGTGGTCGCTTATTATCTTGCTCAGCACCCTATACCTTGAGCTGTAGATCCTGCAGTTTATGTATGAGATCTTGACCTTTGCCACAGGCAGCGTCTTCACCTCCTCGATGACGTGCCTCATGCACGAGGTCTTGCCCGTTCCGGTCTTTCCGTAGATGAATATGTTCCTGCCGCGCTCTCCCTTCAGCGACGGCGCCAGCGCCTTTACTATGCTCTCTATCTGCCTGTCCCTGTAGAGCAGGTTCTGCGGCAGGTAGTGCGGGGAGAGGACTTCCCGGTTAGCGAATATCTTGGATTCCTTGAAAAGAGATGCAAACTTTTCGTCCATCACGGTCCCCCGCTAACCAATCTCTTTGCTATGCTTATAAACTCTTCTTTTATCTCGCTGTTTCCCGACACTGCGGCGACTCCTTGGTCGCTGTATTCGTCGAATTTGCTGTTCGCTTTCACGGTGCCCAGCACACCGCAGTGCAGCGCGTCCGCAACCGTCTTCGCGCCCGTGGGAGTGCCGCTTGACATGTTCTCCACCACGCCCAGTATCGCGACCCCCAACCTCTTGGCCATGAGTCCCGACCTTACGGCGTTTATGGCAGCGATCTGCTGCGGCGTCGTCACTATTATGAAGCCGTCCATATCAAGCAGCTGCATTATCGAGAGGTTCGAGTCGCTGGTTCCCGGGCTGCAGTCCAGTATCAGGTAATCCAGCTCTCCCCACTCGGTGGCTTCCAGGAACTCGCTGATCATCTTGGCCACCATGGGCCCGCGCCATATTATTGGCTTCTTCGCTTCGTCAACGAACATAGCTGTTGATATGACCTTTACCCCGTCCTTCAGTATTGGCTTGAGTGGATACTCGGGCTCGCCAGCCTCCTTTATGCCCAAGAACAGATGCAGGTTCGGGCAGTCTATGTCAGCGTCTAGCAGGCCCACCCTGTAGCCCATCTCCTTCAGCACAAAGGCAAGGTTTACGGCTATTGTGGTCTTGCCGACGCCGCCCTTTGCGCTGTAAACGCCTATCCTGTGCTTCACACCAGCGAGTGCCCGCTTCACGTGCTCCCGCTGTTTCACCACGTTTAGTATCGATGGGTGTACAACGTTGACTGTGGCGTTGCCTATCTTTGCGGTTGCTACTTCTTTCTCATCCGGCATCGAATCTGCAAACATAAGTCTGTCTTAAGAAAATATAATACTGCCTGGTTGGAAAGCGCATTACGTGCCTACCTTTTCCAACCATGCCGTCAAAAGCAAACCTATTTAATAACAAACCGCCAATAACTAGATTGCTTTTACGTTTCAGAGAGAAGAATACTATTTATCGGTGGAATTGTGTATCCAAACATACAAGCGTATGATAGGGGTGTAATGTTCAACCCCGACGGCAGGCTTTTCCAGGTGGAGTACGCCAAGTCGGCTGTGACAAGGGGCGCGGCTGTGGTCGGCATGATTACGAAGGAAGGGGTCGCATTCGTAGCTCACAAGAACGTTGACGAGCCGCTGGTTGTGCCTACGAGCCTGCAGAAAGTGTTCAGGATAGATTCACACATAGGCGCAGCCTACAGCGGCATAATAGCAGACGGCCTGCATCTCGTGGAAGAGGCCAGGTCGGCAGCGCAGAGCCACAGGCTCGTGTACAATGAGGTCAAGTCCGTGGAGTCGATAGCAAAGGAGCTGTCATCGTACATGCTGCAGGCTACTTTCTATGGGGGCGTGAGGCCATACGGTGTTTCGCTGCTCCTTGGCGGCATAGACACGGGCAGCAAGCTCTTCGAAGTAGATCCCGCAGCTTCGCTGCTGGGCTACAAGGCCGATGCGATAGGCGCTGGAAAGAAGATAGCCACCGACATACTTAACAAGGAGTACAAGGACATGATGAGCACCGACGAAGCGATAAAGCTCGGTGTCAAGATATTGAACAAGATAAATGAGGGCAAGCTGACCAACGACCGTGTGGACATAGGCTACATAGAAGCTGGCAGCGAGTTCACGGTGCTTTCGGAGCAAGAGACGTCGAAATATTTCTGATTTGTGAGAGTTTATGTCTAAGACAGTGATTGCCAAGTATACCGCACAGGGAGAAACCTTCGAAATCCTCGTGGATTCGGACAAGGCCTATGCGTACATAACGGGCAAGCTCCAGGATCCGCTCTCCGCGCTGGAAGTCGAGGACGTATTCAAGGATGCAAACAAGGGAGACAGGCAGAGCCAGGACAAGCTGAAGAAAGTGTTCAACACAGAGGACCTTGGCAAGATAGCGGGCATGATACTGAAGAACGGCAACGTGCCGCTAACTACTGAGCAGCGCAGCAAGATGCTTGATGAGAAGAGGAAACAGATAATAAACATAATAGCCACCAACGCGATAGATCCAAGGACGAACGCGCCGCATCCCCCAGCGCGAATAGAGAACGCGATGAAAGAGGCCAGGGTAAACATAGACCCGTTCAAGCCGGCTACGGAGCAGGTAGACGCCATAGTGAAGAAGCTGAGCGCGCAGCTGCCGCTGAAGTTTTCAGTAGTAAGGATGGAGGTCACGATACCGGTGCAGTACGCGAACAGGTGCTACAACCTGCTCAAGCAGTACGGGCTAAAAGCGGAGCGCTACCTCCAGGACGGATCACTCCAAGCCAATCTGGAATTTCCCGCCGGGCTGCAGAGTGAGTTCTTCGACAAGCTCAACGGAGCAACGAAGGGTTCTGCTGTTGCTAATATAACAAGTGTATAGTATGAGGACAATACTGCCAGGAGACAAAATTTCAGACACGCCGATGCGCATAGAGAACGCGCTGGTAGAGGATGGCAAGACGTATGCGACTGTGATAGGTATGCTTGATGAGGAGAAGGGCACGTTCATACCGCTGGAGAGCGTGTGGTACCCGAGGGAGGGCGACTATGTAATAGGCATAGTGGAGAACGCGAAGAACAGGGTCTACACGATAGATCTCGAGTCGCCGTTCAAGGGGCTTGTGCTGCCGCCTCCGAGGCCGAGGTTCAGGGACATGAGGCAGGACCGCGGCGAGAGGCAGGAGGTGCTTGAGATAGGGGATATTGTGAGCGCCTTCGTGAGGGAGGTGAAGCGCGAGTCTGACCAGATAATACTCATACTCGACAGGCCAAGGAGGCTGATGGGCGGCAAGCTGGTTGAGGTAAGGCCTTCGAAGGTGCCCAGGGTACTGGGCAGAGCCAACACCATGCTGACGCAGCTCCAGGACATGACAAAGAGCACGATGCTTGTGGGGCTCAACGGCCTCGTATGGCTGAAGGGCGGCAACATACAGCTCGCGCAGAAGGCAATAGCGAAAATACAGGACGAGGCGCACGTGAGCGGGCTCACGGAGCGCATAAAGGAAATGCTTAACGCAAACAGCGCAAGTGGCGCAAGTGGCGCAAACGGTGCTTGATATGGCAGAAAAACCGGAACTGATAGTTGACGGGAAGAGGCTTGACAAACGCGGTTTCGACGAGCTCAGGCCGCTGAAGATAGAGGCAGGCATACTTAAGAACGCCGAAGGCTCGGCATACCTTGAGTGGGGCAACAACAAGGTGCTCGCAGCCGTGTACGGCCCGAAGGAGGCGCAGCCAAAGCACATCTCCGATCCTGACAGGGCGATAATAAAGTGCAGGTACCAGATGGCGCCGTTCTCATCGCTGGAGGAGCACAGCAGGAGCGGGCCAAACAGGCGCGCGATAGAGATATCTAAGGTGACAAAGGAGGTGTTTCAGAACGTGATACTGCTCGACCATTTCCCGGGCTGCGAGATAGACATATTCGTGGAGGTGCTTCAGAGCGACGGCGGCACAAGGGCGGCTGGCATAACTGCCGCTGCCGTAGCGCTGGCCAGCAGCGGCATACCTGTGCGCGACATACCCTATGCCGTATCGGTGGGCAGGGTGGGCGAGCACATGGTTCTGGACATAGACAAGCTAGAGGACAACTACTCCGACGCAGACATGCCTGTTGCAATAGCGCCCAGGAGCGGCGAAATGCTTCTGCTGCAGATGGACGGTTCGCTTACAAAGGAGCAGGTTTCCGAAGGCCTTGAGATGGCGCGCAAAGCAGGCAAGACAATAACAAGGGTGCAGCGCGAGGCGCTAGAGGCAAAGTATAGGTGAGCATTGTGAAAGAACCAAACAGGGAATATGTGCTTGAGCTGCTCGGCAAGGGCACCAGGGAGCAGGAACGTGGCCAGTACGACTACAGGGAGATAAAGATAGCGCCAGGGGTCATACCCCACGCAGAGGGCTCGGCGCAGGTAGACATAGGCTCCACCAAGGTGCTTGCCGGAGTGAAGCTTGATATAGGCACGCCCATGCAGGACAAGCCCAACCAGGGCGCCCTCGCCACTTCTGCAGAGCTTCTGCCTCTTGCGGATCCGGATTACGAGATGGGGCCGCCCAGCCCTGAGGCCATAGAGCTTGCCAGGGTTGTTGACAGGGGCATACGTGCTGCCGAAGTAGTGGACCTTGACGCTCTCTTCATAGAGAAGGACAAGGTATGGAGCGTCTATACCGACATATACGTGCTCAACTACGACGGCAATCTCTTCGACGCCTCTACGCTCGCAGCAACAACCGCGCTGCTTAGCGCGCGCATGCCCAGGATCGAGGGGGAGGAGATAATAAGGACAGGCTCCCTTGGCAAGCTGAAGACCAAGGGCATAGTGACTTCGTGCCTCTTTGCCAAGGTGAAGAAGAGGCTGCTGCTTGATCCCAACGCGAACGAGGAGAGCATAATGGACGCGAGGCTTACAATAGCAAACGACACGCAGGTGGTGCGCGCGATGCAGAAGGGGCTTAGCGGCTCGGTATCGTTCAAGGAGCTGGAGGAGATGGAGCAGGTGGCGTTCGAGAAATCGAAGGAGCTCAGGAGCGCTATAGCTAAGGCGCTGGGTGAATGATATGGCAAACTGGAGCACAAGGTACGGGGCAAGCCTGAGGAAAAGGTACAGGGTGATAGCGGAGCAGAAAAAGACGCTCTACCTCTGTGACGTCTGCGGCAAGGAAGCGGTTAAGAGGATAGGAACAGGCATGTGGAAGTGCAGGCACTGCGGGGCAATATTCGCCGGCGGCGCCTACACGCTGAAGACAGAGCCCGGCAAGACGCTGGAGCGCCTGATGGGGCAGCCAGGCAAGGCGAGCAAATGACCAGGATAATATTCGCTCCGGCGCAGGAACTGGTCGTGCACGAAGTTGTTGAGGTGAGCAGGGACGACCTCCTTCTAGAAAGGATAACGCCCTCGGGCAACATGCCCCTCTACTGGTGCAGCGGCATACTCTTCAGCTTCTCATCGGTTCCGATGACCGACGAGGTCATAAAGGAATACCTGAAGGGCAGGATACACTGGCTCGAGGTGCACTATACAAGAATGGAAAAGTACACACCGCTCATAACGTTCGAGTCCAGCGAGTACAGGTCAACGATGAACATAAAGATTATAGATACGAGCATATCAGAGATGCACAACGAATTCGTGAAATGGCTCAAGTATAAGACGAAGGGCGACAAGAAGTGATGCTATGCCATACATTTGTCTGCACTGCAGGAAAGAGGTAAAGGAGCTGGAGAAGAACTTCATCAGGTGCCCCTACTGCGGCTACAGGGTGCTCTCGAAAAAGAGATCGACGTTGGCAAAGGAAGTGTCCACGAGCTAGCAGCCGCTAGTTCTTCAGAAGTATCGCCTTGCCTACTTCCCTGACCCTCTTGTACTCGACGCTGTTCTTGAACAGGCCCTTGATAACTTCCCCTGGCTCAGCGGCGTTTATCTTGCCGAGCAGCAGGTGCGAAACGCTGCCCTGCTCCAGGTCCACCACCACTTCGCCCACTTCGCCGAGCCACCTGCCCGTATTTGACATTATCTTCTTTCCGTACAGCGATGATATTTTAACAGTCATTTGTTCGCCCCAAGCCTAAGCCTCTTTACCTTCTTGGAAGCGAAAATTCTTATTATGTTCTCCTGCAGAACGCCGACGAAAGTGCCCTCGTTCTTCTCCATCTCCGCAAGTTCCGCCTTGTCGAAGAGTTCTGTTTTCCTTGCCACGATGCGTCTGAGGTATGTGTCGCCCAGCTGGTAGTACCTTGCGCCGCACGAACCGCAGACGAAAATAGGCACAACAGGTATCTCGCCTATGCTTTCTGGAGCGCGGGCGTCAAATTCGCGCCCTATGCGTGTCAGGCCGCACTCGCTGCATGCCGCATTCACGCTTATAGCACTGTAATCGGGCGCTTCTGTCACGTGCAGCGTCGCGTTTCCTGTCAGGTGCTTCGCGAGCGCCTGCTCCGCCTCCTTGGTGTCGGAGAGCACCTGGTCCAGAACCTCTCCCGTCATCGCAAACTCTGTTATCAGCGTTCCCTTCTGCGTAGGCTCAGCGAGGCAGAAGATGCTGCCCTGTTCAGTTTCATATGCGTCTGTGCGTATGCGCCTGTCCCCGCTCATGCGCGCCTCAACTATCATCCCGCCCCACCCTGAGCACGTATTCCTGTATGTCGTCCTTCGTTATCTTGTCCCTCTTCCTCTTCTTTGCGTTTGCCACAGCAAACCTGGAGATGCGTTTCGCCTTGCTCTCCAGCATCTTCGCTAGCGCAAGCGCAGCGTCGTCTGTTATCTGCAGCCCGAACTCCTTTCTCACTATCTTCTTGATGCTCTCCGTAGGTATGCTAGCCATTCACGCGCCCCATTCAGCACTCAAGATCTACGTCATCTCGTAATCAGATAATGGGCTCATCACTGCCTGTATCTAGCTGAGAAGACATATATATTTATAGAGCCACAAATACGGTTCGTGATTCTTGTGGTAGCAAGCGTAACAAGCGAAAGTTTCGAGAGCGAGGTGCTTAAGTCGACGGTACCTGTGATTGTGGACTTCTGGGCCGAGTGGTGCGGACCGTGCAGGATGTTCACGCCTGTGATAGAGGAGGTTTCCAAGGATTACGACGGCAAGGTGAAGTTCGTAAAGCTCAATACCGACCAGAACGCGAGCATAGCTCAGGAATACGGAATAATGAGCATACCGACGACGCTTCTTTTCGAGGGTGGAGAGGTGAAGGCGATGTCAGTAGGCGCAATACCAAAGACAGAGTTCAAGAAGTGGGTTGACAGCAACGTGTGAGCCTTCGCGCGAGGGCGGCCGGCCTGCCGGCCAGCAATGCACATATGTCTGAAATCCATAACCTGTTCTATATAGTGAGAGTGATGGCTGCCCGACACAACCGTGCTGCAACGAACTGCCAGTTGAACAGAGAAAATGTCCTCTTTCAACCCTCAAACTGAACGCCAGGGTGCTTTTGGAGCTCGAACTGATGGAGAGATTACCCAGTGCAAACAACGCGTCTTGGCAGACTCGTCATTGGCATGGTATGAGGCGAACAGAGTGGTTGAGTTGCGCGCGCATGCCCAGGTTTAACTCTTCGGAGCGGGAAATCCCACACCATTTATGGGTGGGATGGGAGCGAGGGCAAAAGGAAGATGAATACGGCCGCATATAACCACACCATGCATAATAATTTTTCTATGCCAACAGGAGACATGGAAACGGCAAGAGCCTATCGCTACAGGCTGTATCCTGATTCCAAACGCCAGAAGGAGATTGACGAACAGATAGAAATCGCAGGGCTTCTCTACAACAAGCTTCTTGAAAAGGTTAGGGACGAATATCAGAAGACCAAGCAGGTTGCGATAAAACCCTCGACATTCAAC
>CAZJQO010000012.1:0-15260 GCA_964548595.1 Microcaldota archaeon
GTGTAACAAGGGGGCTTAGATGTTCGAGCTTAAGCTTGACAACGCGAAATATTGGAGGGACTGTGTAGAGGCTATTGTGAGCCTGGTTGACGAGGGCATATTCACGGTAAGCAAGGAGGGCATAGGACTGCACGCCATGGACCCGAGCGGAATAAGCATGATCTCGTTCTTCATGCCAAGCAAGGCATTTTCCAAGTACGATGTGGACAAGTCCTCCGACCTCGGCCTCAACGTGGACAACCTGAGCAAGATAATGTCAAGAACCAGGGACAACGAGGCGCTGATGATGAAGGAGAACGACGGCAAGCTGCTCATGGAATTCATAGGCGAGAAGAGCAGGCGCAGGTATAGGCTCCATCTGATAGACATGAGGAAGAAGGAGGACAAGGAGCCGAAGGTGGAGTTCGACGCCAACATAGAGCTCGACGGGGAGCACCTCAAGAACGTGCTCAAGGACGCCTCTATCTTCTCATCGTACATCGTGTTCAAGGCTGCCAAGGACCAGTTTGCCATAAACGCCAAAGGCGATTCCAGCGACCTCGAGGAGACTAACGAGGTAGACGGGGTTGCGGTGAAGAAGATTGACGTGTCCAAAGATGCTTCTGCTACCTTCAACCTCGAATTCCTGGAGAACATGGTGCGCTCCAACCCTGTGGGCAACGCACTGACGCTCTCTCTGAAGTCGGACCAGCCTCTCAGGATATCCTACAAGATAGGAGAGGCAACGGTAACATATTACCTGGCTCCGTACGTAGAAGAGTGAGCAGCGAGCGGCCCTAGTCTCGTAGCTCTGCTTTTAAAATATCGTACACAATCTTTGCATTTTCTGGTCCGGTATATTCTGTTTTTTCGAGCTTCAAGATTTTTGCTACCTCAACCTGTTTGATTACAAAACTGCCTGCTATTACATCCTCGTTTGTCTCTGAAAGCGCTTTCAACTGCGCCCAACTGAACTTTTGCCTGCCTGTAACTTCAAAGCAGCTGAAGCAACCCTCTTGTTGTCTCCAAAACTCAAGTCCATCCTTATTCCATTGCACCACGTCTACGTTTCGGCTAGTGCTATAGCCTATTGTCACGTCTCTTAAAAGAGTATTCTTATAGAAAGGATGAGGACCGAAACTTTGTAGATCCAACATTATATAGCCGATTCTCTCGCGCTCGTCCATAATGCCATTCGGATCATATTTCTTAATATCCTTCAGCACAACATCTATCTTAGCAAGAATTTCTCTGTCGGCTCTATCTCGTTCAGTCACAGGTCCCGTCATCCCATCACAAATAAGAGTGTATTTTCCTTCTTAATAAATATATGTATAATATTCAACAAAACCATCTGCTCGTAAAGTATAAATCACTAAATTAGCAGACCTAAAAGGCGACTTTATTGGCAAAGCCGCAACGAGAGGAAGGTCTATAAACTTAAATTTACACTTTAGCTTGTATTTTGGGCGGTGATGACTTGCGCAGGACATGGGAGAGGCACGTAAGGAACAGGATTGCCCCTGCTTTCTTCGTAGCACTGGCGGTCGCTCTGCTTGTGATAATGTTCGAAGCGGTTAGCTTCGAACTCCGCTACGGCGCCGGCTCATCTGCGGTGCTCTTCGCCTCGGTGGCTGCCAGCGCATTCATACTTTTCATAACTCCGCTGGCAAAGGCAGCCAATCCACTCAAGTTCGTGAAGAGCTACATGATAGCCGGAGTCATTGGCGCGGCCAGCTACTACGTGCTTGCCTTCCTCCCGGAATACCTGGAAGCAGGCATAGTCATCTTCGTAGTTTCCGCTTTGCTAATAGCTACCAGGAGCGAGCACGCTCCTGCTTTGGGCATAGCCTTCGCCTTTGTGCTCTTCAGGATAGACGCGATTGGCATACTTGTGGTGATAGTAGCAGCGGCAATGCTTCTTGCGCTGCGCGGAGTTGCGGACATGCTGCGCATTGAGGAGGCTGAGGAAAAGGAGGAACGGTATGCCAGCAGTCGCAGGCGCTGATGCAGCCTTATAAAATAGGGTTTAGGAAGTAATATCATGCAGCTAAGCAGCGAGGCAAAGCTGGATTTCGCTTACAAATACCCGTTCTCAAGCGAGGCCAGGGATGTCATTGCTGGACTGGGGGAGAAGGGAATAGACGCAAGGCAGCTCCAGGCAGGCTTCTCCAGGCTCGAGAACGAGCTGAAAAACGGTTCTGCGCCAGGCATGCACGTGAAAGGGCTGAGTTCTGTGAAGCGCGAGTACGTGGCAGGCTACGTCTATGCCAGGATGCTTGTCAGCGCTACAGGCAGCGAGTATGCCATTGCCAGGTTCGCCGAGGCAGAGGCTAGGGCGGCCAGGGAGGCGCTGGAGCTCGATACAAATGACAACATACTCGCAATTGCGCGGGAACTGGGCCTCGGTGCTTCGATAAGCAGCGGCGCCTACTCGCTTGGTGTGGAGAAGTACGTGTCTGTGCCCAAGAAGGACGAGAGCATGAAGCTGGTGAACCAGAAGCTTGCCAACGGTATTGTGCGCCTGAACAGGGCCGAGCTGCTACTGCTGCTGGAGAGCGCGATAGAGCGCGAGATCAGGAGCAGGCTGCCGATAGAGAGGCTGAAGCTGCCAAGGCAGGTAGTGGAGATGGCGAGGGCGCTGAAGCACTACGAGCCCAGCAGCGAACTCAAGGGCACGGGCAAGGGCACATACGCATGGATAGAGAAGCTTCTCGCAACGCCAATAGCTGACGTGAGGCACAGGGCGGTCAATCTTATATTCGCACCGTATCTTGTGAACGTGCGTGGCCTTGATGAGGAGCAGGCGGTTAATATAATAACAGACTATATCGCGAAATGCAAGCAGATCAATCCAAACACGAAGATAAACGAGCCCTACATAAGGTACCAGTGCAAATACGCGAAGAGAAAGGGCAGCAGACCAATGTCGCTGACAAGGGCCAGGGACCTGCTGCGCGAGACTATCGATATCGATTGATGATATGAAAATCTACGGTGTATGCCACATCTGCGGCAAGCCTGCAATGAGGAGCTGCAAACTCTGCGGCATGCTTACCTGCGACAAGGACCTTGACCCGAAAACAGGGATCTGTGCTGCATGCAAGCACGGAAGAATCTAAACTTGGCCGCCCTGCAGCGGAAAGACGTCATAAATAGTGTAATCCTTTTGTATAAACAAAAATAACACGAAGTTAATTAAGGCGGCTTGGCAAGATGCCAGAGTGAGGAGATAATGGATACCGTTGCCAAAAAATCAAAATCTGGGCAGACGCGCTTACCAAACTTTACGGGGTAACTGATTTCCCAAAAAACACCACATTCGCCCAGCGGATCGATACGGAGTACAGTGCGGCAGTTAATCTAAACAAAACATTGGCAGACGGCATAGCCAGACCTCTAGCGGCGAAAGTGGATAACAACTATTCCAAGCTGACGGAGTCACGGTCGGGTCGTTAATCTATCGAGGACCTGCGGGGGTTGTAGTAAAGGAAAATCATGGAAAACTTGCACTGCTTGCTGACGAGAACGGGGCGCCGATATACGTAGATTCATTAGAAGAAGCAGAAAAGGCTGCACAAACGAGGGGAAAAGAAATTGCCGGTGCGGATACTCTTCTGAATACAGCATTTTTGAGACAAAATGATGGATTCAGCTTGATGCGCGGGTGGGGTTTGAAACATCCGGAAATGATTGTTAGTAGTTTTGATCTGGGGCATGTTGCAGGAATGCTGATATTTAGTTCCAAAAATGCGGAGTCATTAGGCCAAACACAATTCAAGGAAGGATACTATTTGGCACTAACTGAAGAAAAGAGGAACGCCCTGGATCAAGAGATACGCCCATGATAGGCACAAAATCATAGCCTGGCAAAATCTGCGGCGCCTGTGCCCTTGGGAAAGACCCTGCCCGACGGACATTCCACCGGCAAGCCAGTTTCCTCCGCTATCCTTATCATGTCGGGCATTTCTATCAGCCTGCCTGTAAATAGCTCGCTATATTCTATGTTGCCGAGCTTCGCCGTCTTTACAGTGAACGTGATCTGCTGGTACATGCCGCTTCTCCTGACCCTTATCTTCGTGCTGCCAGCTCGAAGTATCTCCTTTGCTGCGTTTGTTAGCTGCAAGCCATACCACCTCTGGAAACGACACTTATTAACATTTTTTATTAATAAGTAGATGCATGGTGTACCAGTACCTGCAGCTCCTAGTTTTTGCCATAATAGCGCTGCTCATACCCCTCTTGCTGCTTGCGTTCTCGAAGTTCATAAGGAAGAGCGGCAGGGGCAACAAGGTCATGGGCAAGCCATACGAGAGCGCCGAGGAGACCGTGGGCGAGAGCACAGGCATGATGCGCGACTACCTGCACTACCTTGTAATGTTCCTCGCCTTCGAGATAATAGCGGCCATCGTGATAGTATGGTCCGTGTTTCCTAGGCCGGAGCAGCTTGCGAGCGGAGCATATGTCATGCTTTTTGTAGCTGTGGGCATAGCACTTGAGCTGCTGCTCATCGGCTTGAGCAGGAGGGCGGTATGATGGCTAATGAAGCACCTTACGACAAAGAGAGGTTCCCGAATGCTGAGCGGGAGATGAGCAAGCTCGTGGCCGAATCGTTGGAGAAGTACGAGGCCAAGCCAAACGTGCTCTTCGCCAAGCTTTCAGAGGCTACCAAGGCAATCTCAAAAGGCATGGTTGACTGGGCAAGGATAAGGAGTCTTTGGCCATTGCAGTTCGGGCTTTCGTGCTGCGCAATGGAGATGATGAACTTCGGCTCTGCACGTATAGACGCCGAGAGGCGCGGTTACCTCTTCTTCAGGGGCACGCCGAGGCAGGCAGACGTGATGATAGTGGCCGGTTGGGTCACTAAATCAATGGCTCCGGAGATAAAGCGCCTCTACGAACAGATGATGAAGCCGAGATACATTATAGCGTTCGGCGAGTGTGCAACATCCGGCGGCCCGTGGTGGGAGAGCTACAACATAATACAGGGAATAGACCAGGTGCTGCCAGTAGACGTCTACGCGGTAGGCTGCCCTCCTAAACCGGAGAACCTCTACGCTGCTTTCATTAAGCTGCAGGAGAAGATAGGTGGTAAGGTTGAAGATTGAGAGGAAGGAGCTTGCGCAGATGCTTGAACAGCTTTACTCGCAGGGCTACACCTATCTTGTCAAGATATACTCCATAGACTACGTCAAGACGCTCAATGTGCGCTACATGGTAAGGAACATCGACGAGGCAAAGGAGGAGACGCTGGAGCTTGAGCTCGATCCATCAGACGCCTGGGTGCCCAGCGTGATGCACGTCTACAAGGCGGCAGACTGGTACGAGCGCGAGATGCAGGAGATGTTCGCAATAACAATCAGGGGCAGGAATGCGGAACGCCTGCTGCTTGAGAAGTGGAATGGCACAGCAGCGCCGCTGCGCAAGAACTTCGCGTGGAGCCAGCCGTACGAGAAGATGCAATGAGCACCAGAATAAACATAGGGCCAGTGCACCCGAGCACGCACGGAGTGCTGCGCCTGGTCGCTGACATAGACGGCGACACCGTGCTCAACGTGGAGCCGCACATCGGCTTCCTGCACAGGGGAGTGGAGAAGCTTGTTGAGAACAGGATGTACATGCAGAGCCCCGCCTACATGGAGAAGCTCGACTATGCAGCGCCGATGTCGCTCGATGAGCTCTACGTTGCTGCTGTTGAGAAGGCAATGGGAGTGGATGTTAAGGAAAGAGCGCAGTGGCTGCGCGTTGTCTTGTTGGAGTTGCAGAGGATTGCAAGCCATTTGCTCTGGCTCGGCACTGCTGCCAACGATCTTGGCCAGTTCTTCACCCTTTTCATGTGGTGCATGAAAGACAGGGACATTGTGCTGCGCCTGCTCGAGCAGGCGTCCGGGGCAAGGATGTTCTACGTGAACATGCGCATCGGCGGCCTGGTGCAGGACCTTCCACCCGGCTTCAGTGATGGCATAGATGAGACGCTGGATTACCTGGAGAAGCGAGTCAAGAAGTACGAGGCTTTCCTGGAGAAGAACGAGGTATTCAGGGAAAGGACGCAGAAAGTAGGCGTGCTCAGCAGGGACGACGCCGTAGCGCTTGGAGTCACGGGACCTGTGCTCCGCGCTTCGGGAATCGAGTACGACACAAGGAAGAACAACAGCTATTACGTGTACGACAAGCTGAACTTCAGGATACAGATGAAGAGCGGCGGCGATTGCTTTGCCAGGTACAAGGTAAGGATGCTGGAAATGAAGGAGAGCATAAGGCTGGTGCGCGAAGCAGTTTCGGGGATGCCTGACGGCGACGCCCTGGGCATGCCTATAAGGCTCATAACTCCGGGAGCGAAGAACAGGGACGTAAGTGCGGCGCGCGAGACACCGAGGGGCGAGGGCATAATGTACCTGATCGCTGACCCGCAGAGGCCCTACAGGCTGGCGATACGGTCGCCCACTTTCATCAACCTAGCTGCGCTCAACCACATAGCAAAGGACTGCAGGATGGCAGACGTCTTTGCAATACTGGGAAGCCTCGACATAGTGATGGGAGATGCCGATAAGTAGCCTGTTCACGATTGCGCTCCTCTCGCTCGTAGCAGGAGCGGGAATAACACTGAGCGAAGTGCTTGGCGTAATCGAGTACGCCATAATCATAGCGATAATCATAATACTGTTCGACTACGTTTTCGGCTGGCTTGAGCGTAAGGTGGTGGCAAAGATACAGAAGAGGCACGGGCCCACTTACGCGGGCAAGTACGGCATACTGCAGAACATGGCAGACATACTCAAGCTGCTTTCGAAGCAGCATGTTGCTCCTGCAAACTCCGACAAGGCGCTCTTCCTTTCCACTGTGCCGCTGCTGCTTGCGCTGACCCTTTTCCTTGTGCTTCTGCTTCCTTTCGCGCCCACTCTTGCGGGCTCAAGCTCCGGCCTGGTACTGCTTGTAGTGCTTGTGCTCGTCTCTTTCATGCCGCTCATGATATTCGTGAACGGATTTGCAAGCGGCAACAAGTTCTCCTCAATAAGCGCCGAGCGCTCTGTAATCATGCTGCTAAGCTACGAGATACCGCTCATACTTGTTGTTGCTGCTGTAGCTGCGCTTGCCAGCGGCTACAGCCTCACAAGCATTGTAGCAGGGCAGTCGCAGTACTGGTACATTTTGTTCATGCCCATAGGCTTCGTGATATTCTTCATAGCGATGCTCGCAGAGCTCGAGAGGCCGCCGTTCGACATGCGAGAGGCCGACTCGGAGCTTATAGCAGGCTGGCTCACCGACGTGAGCCCGCCATACTATGTGCTTGCGCTGTTCCTCGACTACAGCCGTATGCTGCTGGGCAGCATGCTCATAGTGCTTCTTTTCCTCGGCGGATGGAGCGGGCCTTTGCTGCCGCCAGTGGTCTGGCTTCTCATAAAGGTGTTCATAGTGGCCTTCTTCATCATGATAGTGCGGGCAACTATGGTAAGGATGCGCATGGACAGGCTGCTGCGCTTCGGCTGGCTGGTTTTGCTGCCACTCGCGTTCGCTAATTTAATACTTACATACGTATTGTTCATCATGTGATCCGATGCTGAAACCTATCTTGGAAAGCGTGAAGGAGCTGGGTGGAAAGCGGTTCACTGTTGAGTTCCCTGAAGAGCGCGAGTCATTGGACGACAGGGAGCGCTATCTGTTCAGGCTTGATATGGAGACGTGCATAAGCTGCGCAGCCTGCGAGCGCATCTGCCCGAACAACACAATAACTATGGTCGAGGTGCTGACGGGCAGGGGCCCGAAGAACATGCCGCAGATAGGCTTGGAACGCTGCCTCTTCTGCGCTCTCTGCGAAGAAGTATGCCCCACCAGGTGCCTCACCCTTACGAAGGACTACGAACTTGAGGCTTATGACAAGCGCAGCTTCATCAAGAGGCCCGAGGAGTTGCAGGGATAGCTGATGGCCCTAGACATACTGTCTGTCCTGCTTGCTGCCCCGCTTGTGGTAGCCGGCACACTCGTCTTCGTGCAGCGCAGACTCTTGCACGCTGTCATAGCACTTGCGGTTGTGGCTGCCGTGAGCGCGCTCATCTTCCTGTACCTTGGCCAACCACTAGTCGCGCTGCTGCAGCTTCTTATATTCGTGGGCGGACTGTCGACATACCTCATGGTGGCCGTCGCAGCTGAGGAGAAGAGGGTAAGCTTGAAGGGCACAGCGGTTTTCACGGCCTCTTTCGTTCTGATAGCTGCGGTGTTCATAGCTGTGATCTATGCGCTGCCCGCACAGGCGCAGAGCGGCGCCAGCTTCGTTGCCCTTGCCGGGGCCGCGTTGCCGCAATACTACGGAATAATACTCGCTACGCTCTTCCTGCTCTTCGCGGTTGCGATGGCGAGCGTGCTTGTCATAAAGAAGTTCTCCAAGCTGGTGAACTGATGATAGATTACATACTCTTCGGGATTGTGGCGCTCATTGCTGTGGCGCTTGCAGGAATAATAGCCGAGCGCCACTTCGTCTCCATAGTGCTTGCTGTAGAGCTCATATTCATAGCAAGCACTATACTGCTCGTTTACTTCGTAACCTACGGCAGCGGCCCAGGGCCGTCTGCCGTGCCTATGCTTATAGCGATATGGGCGGTGGCAACCGCGGAAGTGATGGCGCTTGTGACGCTTTACGTGTACATGAAGGCGCACGGCTCGCAGTTCGACGTGGGCAGGCTCACGAGGCTGAAGTGGTAGCTTGAACCCATTGTTCATTTTGGCGCCTTTGCTCGTCGCTCTTGCAGCAGTTGCGCTTGACAAGGACAGCTCAAGGGTAAAGTACTACGCGCCGATTGGCTCCATCGCTGGCCTGGCGCTGCTCCTGCAGACTGGCTTCGGCACAAGCTCGTTCACGTGGTTCTCGGTAGGCAGCACAGCGATAGAGATAACGACCAGCGTGACGGCACTGAGCTACATGCTCATGTTCCTCGTGCTAACGATAGGCGGCATCGTGTTCGCATACTCGTTCGGCTTTATGGACCTGCCGAGCGAGCAGAAAAGGTTCTACATTGAGATGCTCGGCTTCGAGATAGCGATGCTTGCGTTCGCGATGTCTGGCGGCTTCATACTCCTGTTCATAGGCTGGGAGTTCCTGAGCCTGACCAGCTACCTGCTGATGGGCTTCTGGTACGACAGGGAGAAGGCTGTCGCTTCGGCCAGGAAGGCGGTAACCATAGTGCTGATAAGCGACATTGCAATGCTTGCTGCCATTGTCCTGTTCCTGAATGCCTACGGCACACTTGCATTCTCCTCGATACTGGCAGCCGGCATAAGCAGCAAGCTGCAGATCGCAGCAATGGTGCTCCTGCTCATCGCGGTGATAACAAAATCTGCGCAATTCCCAATGCAGGAATGGCTCACCGACGCCATGGCTGGCCCGACGCCGGTTTCCGCTTACCTGCATAGCACCACTATGGTCAAGGCAGGAGTATTTGTGGTGCTGGTGCTGCTTCCTCTATTCGCGGCCGCAAACATGCTGCCGGTCCTGCTCGTCATAGCTTCGATAACAATAGCGGTGGCGATAGCAGGCGCGCTGAGGGAGCATCACATGAAGCGCGTGCTGGCATATTCCACTATAGAGGAACTGGGCCTGATACTGCTTGCGGCGTCGGTAGGCGCGGTCTTCGCGGCGGTATACTTCTTCTTCGCGCAGAGCTTCTACAAGTCGCTGCTCTTCTTCGGAGCCGGAACCTCGGAAAAAACCAACGGCACCGAAGACATGGACAAGATAACAGGGCTCGGCTACAACAGGCTGGTCAAATACACGGTACTGTTCGGAGTGCTCTCGCTTGCGGGCTTCATACCCTTCGACGGCTTCTTCGCGAGCATAGGCATAGCCTCGTCATTCACAGCCAACATCGTCGCGTATGCGCTCATAAGCGTGGCAAGCCTGGCAACCAGCTTCTACATATTCAGGTGGTACACGCTGCAGAGCGGCAAGCCAGCCACGGCAGGCGTGGCCACCGGCTTCCTTTCAGTGCCGAGGAGCATGACCTACTCCATGGCGGTGCTCGCCGGCTCTACGCTTGCGGCCAGCGCAGCCTTCTTCCTCTTCCCCGGCATGTTCGGAATCCGGGGAATAAGCATACTGGGCTACAGCGGACTGCTTACGGCCGTAATAGAAACGGCTGTCGTGCTTGCAGGCGCCATCGGCGCCTTCCTTTTCTACAGGAGAAGGGTGCCAGCGAAGAGGTCTGCGGCGAAGTTCGTCGCTGCAGCTCCGGAGAGGCGCGCAGAAGTGGCCTTAGCCACAAACGCACTCTACGCGCACGTAGCCGCGTTCATAGAGACGGTAGCATCGGCCTTCGCATACTTCGACGACAGGCTCGTAACGTTCTACGACTCCATAGGCCACGCAGCGGTGCTTACGGGTAACAGGACGAGAAGGCTCGCTTCGGGCAGCATAAATGTCTACGTGCTGCTCTTCGCAGCCGGAATAGCTCTGCTCGCGATATTTGTTGTGGTGATCTAGTGCTGCTGAATTATGCTTTCATAGCCTTCGTTGCAGTGCTTGTGTTAGGAGAGATACTGCTCAGGCTCACCGCTAGGAAGAAGGCGGCGTTCTGGTTCACCACCGCTCTGCTTGCCATAATACTTGCGCTTACGCTCGCACTCCTGCTTGCCGGCGGAAGCTACGCATACTTCAACCTGCTCTCGTTCAACCCGTTCTCACTCTTCTTCGCAATGCTGTTCACCGCTGGCATGCTGCTTGTCAACGCGCTCGCTTACGCAAGATCTGGCGACTACGCTAACTTCGCTGTGCTTGCTTCGTTTGCGCTATCGGGCATGTACCTCGTTGCTTTCGCCAATTCGCTCATAACCGTATTCGTAGGCCTCGAACTGATGAGTCTGCCCAGCGTCTTCATAGTGCTGCTGTCCAGGCGCGATGCCATGGAAGCTACAGTGAAACTTTTCATAATGGCCGCAGTCTCGGTGGCTGTCCTTTCCCTTGCGGTTGTTATGGTCTACGGCGCCTCCGGCGCGCTCAGCCTGTCTGCCGCGGGCGCAGGGGCGCTGGTCGGCTTCGCCTTCGTGCTCTTCATCGCGTCTCTGGGCTTTGAGGCATCCATATTCCCGTTCAACGTGTTGCTGCCAGACGTGTACCAGGGAGCTGGCGCCTACGCAGCAGCGATGCTTGGCGGCCTGAACAAGAAGGTGGGCTTCGCAGCCCTTATCCAGGTGCTCATCCTCATCTTCATACTCTCCAGGGCGGATTTCATAGTTGTTGCCGTGCTTGCCGTGGCAACCATGTTCTACGGCAACCTCGCGGCCCTGCTCCAGAATAACCTGAAGCGCATGCTCGCTTACTCTTCGATATCCCAAGCCGGCTACATATTGGTAGGCATAGCCGTCGCTACAGAGGCCGGAATAAGCGGGAGTTTGGTGCAGATATTCGCGCACGTCTTCCTTTTCATAGGAGCGATGAGCATAGTGGCGTGGCTCGAGAGCAGGGGGAGGGGCGACGTAGACGGCACGCTGGGCCTGTACAAGGACAACAGGTTCATGGCAATAGCGCTGAGCATCTTCATGCTCTCTATGGTGGGGCTCCCGTTCACCACCGGCTTCGTGGGCAAGTTTCTCATATTCCTCAGCGCAGTGAACGGCGGACTGACAATACTTGCGGTACTGGGAATCGTGAACAGCGTCATATCTGTCTTCTACTACGCCAGGGTGCTCACTTCCACGTATACAACCAAGGTGGGGGGCTACAAGATAAGGGCCGATGCTCAGACCGTGTTTGTGGTGGGCGCGTGCCTCGTGATTACCGTGCTCTTCGGCGTATACCCCCAGCTGCTTATACATCTCGCAAACGGTGCGTCGTCTTACCTGTTTGCGGCAGGGAAATGAGCACTAGCGTTTCCCGTACCTGCTGTAGAACGTCAGGTACCTGCCAAGCACTGCGCTTGGTGCTGACGGTCTCGCCTTCTGTATCAGTGCCTGTATATCGCCTGCCTTTATCTCTATTTCCTTTCCTGCTTCCAGGCTCGCCTCCAGCGCGTTGAGCTTCACCTGCCTGCAGATGTTCGATATGTCGGCGCCCGTATAACCATCTGTTGCGTCTGCAAGCTTGCCGAAATCGATGTCGCTTGCCAGGGGCGCTTTCTCCAGGTACTGCTGGAAGAGCACCTTCCTGCTCGCCCCGTCGGGCGGGGGCGCATACACGAGCCTGTCGAACCTGCCGGGCCTTAGCATTGCGGGATCAAGCACGTCGGGCCTGTTGGTTGCAGCTACGACAACTACATCAGCCGTATCCCTGAGCCTGTCGAATTCCTCGAGCAGTTCGCCTGTGAGCTGCAGGCCGTACTGCGAAGCCGTGTCGCGCGCCGGAATCAGAGCGTCTATCTCGTCTATGAAGACCATTGCCGGTGCACTCTCCTTGGCCCTGTCGAAGATGGACTTGACCGTGGAGCTGGCCCTGTCCTGGCCGTATTTGGCTATGTCGTAACCCGAAATGGAGAAGACCTTTACTCCTCCGAGTTCGTTCGCTACAGCCTGTATGAGCATCGTCTTGCCTGTGCCAGGCGGCCCGAAGAGCAGTATGCCTTTTATGTTGCCTATGTCATACTTCTTGAGCAGCGATGGATGCAGTATCGGTACCTCGACCGCCTCGTGGAGCGCCTTCTTGGCCTCTTCCAGGCCTATCACGTCGTCTAGCATCACCTTCTTGCCTTCCTCCACCTGCGTCTCCGGATGCAGGCGCCTTTCGTAGTCTATCTTGAAGGTGTTGTAGTCCTCCAACTGCGCCAGGGAGGTGGAGGGTTTGGTGCCCTTTATGACGCGCACTACGTCCACCAGCTTGATGGCCAGCACCTCGCGCTTCGCTATCGCCTTTTCTCCCACTTCCCTGCTCACATTCTCGCAGACGTTCTTTATGTCTGCGGGTGAGAACCTGCTCGTTATGCTTGCAAGTTTTGCGTAGTCCATGTCGGTGCTTATAGGCAGCTTACTAAGGTAATAATTGAAGATTTTTGCGCGCGCGTTCTGGTCCGGCAGCTGCATGTAAAGCACCTTGTCGAATCTGCCAGGCCGCATAAGCGCGGGATCCAGGAACTGCGGCGTGTTGGTTGCTCCAACTATGACCACGTCGCTTATCGTCTTGAAGCCGTCCATCTCGCTCAGCAGCGTGGTTATCAGCTCCCTTCCGCTCTGGCTCCCCTGCATCTCCCTCTTCGCGGCTATGCTGTCTATCTCATCGAAGAACAGCACGCACGGAGTGTGCTTCCTTGCGGTTGCGAATATCTTGGAAAGCGCGCTGGCGCTTTCGCCAGGGTACGGGGATATGAGCGAGGATGTGGCAACGTAGTAGAAAGCGGCACGTATGTCGTTGGCAAGGGCGCGCATTATCAGCGTCTTGCCGGTGCCAGGCGGACCGAAGAGCAGCAGCCCCTTCGCTGGGCTCACGTTATAGGCACCGGCTATCTCCCTGTGCTCTATCGGAGCCAATATCGCGTCCTTGAGCTCGCGCTTCGTGCCCTCGTAGTTGACCACGTCGTCAAGCGTCTCGGAAGTGCCCTTCGTAAGGTCCTCGAACGCTACGCCGAACTTGCCCAATATGTCCTGCTTCATCACATCCAGCGCCTGCACCACGTCAACGTCAGAGGCTTCGAGCACAAAGAGAAAGACAGGAGTGGCTGCAAAGCTCAGCACCACTACATAGTCTATGCTTGACTTGCTCAGGATAGATACTAGCAGGTATGATACCACGAGAATCGCGCCAAAAAGGCTTGCGCGCGTGCCCTTGTAGGCAGACCTGCTCCTTACAGCGTAGCTGCTCATTGTGAACGCCACGAAAAGCCAGACCAGTATCTGCAGCACAGTGTACTGCACCTTGAACGCGAGGGCCAGTATTGCATCGTAGAAGGCGCCGAAGAGGTTGGTAGCCACCTCACTGCTTACAAGCTTGCCGAAGGCAGCAGACCATGCGCTTGCGAAATTGCCAAGTGTTGCTGCTGGGCTGGTCGAGGCCAAATCGTTGATGTATGGTTGGCTGCTTATCAGGGCGTGACCCTGCAGGGAAGCGTATACAAAGGGCCCGGAAACAGGCAGGTTGGCCAGGTTAGACACTATTACCAGTATCGCTATTGCCACAGCGCCTATCGTCGCGCTCCTCTTGAAGCCAAGCACAAGCACAGCGAAGACCAGAGCAGGCAGTTCCAGGTATGCGCCTAGGTATGAGAGGGGCAATACCGCCAGCGCCACCCCGTATGCTATGGCTCTGTAGTTCTTGTAGCCGAGTATCAGCGAGACGCTTATTGCCAGCGTTGCGATCCACGCGAGCAGCGGCGCCTGGTAGATGAACATGGGAAGCGCAAGAAGCAGGAGGGCCATCAGGCCCAGCAGCGGCAGCAGCAACGTGAACACGAATACAGCTGCAAGCAGCGCGATGAATATGGGCAGCGGGTAGAACGGGAACGCTATCCCTATGCTGATGAATGCGAAGGCGGTGGCAAGTGAGTCGTGGAAGTTGCGGTTGATCACTAGTTGCTTTAAGTAGTCCTTGAAAGCGTATAGCGATAAGGGGGTTAGCCTGCGCCCCAGACTTACTGCACCAGATTGTTTCTTCGCCAAAGCCAACTCACCCAGAAGCAGGCTGGCAATGCCAGCCGTCGCCATACAGAATAACTAAACCGAATAGCTATTAATATGCGTAACTGATATCATAAATGCCCCCGCAGTAGCTCAATGGCAGAGCGATCGGCTGTAGTTTGTGGCTTCTACGGAAGCAGTCACCGATAGGTTGCTGGTTCAACTCCGGCCTGCGGGAAATATTTTAAGATGGAGAGTATAAACCATAACTGTGCCTTGGTAGTGTAGTGGTCTAGCATACGAGCCTGTCATCACACATCCGTGTGGCAGTTCGCTTGTGACCCGGGTTCGAATCCCGGCCAAGGCGTCTTCTGCTTACGCCGAAGCGCCGGGTTCGTTTACAGTAGTCAAGCCCTTAGCAAGCCAAGCCTAAAGACAAAGTCGGGGTTCGATTTCAGTTCAGTTTCAAGCCAGTTGGAAACATTGGCAGACAGCCTGCCGCAGGCAAAGCTCGAAGAGCTTAAGGCCACCTTGCACAAAGTCTACAAAAGACGCTTCAAGATGCCGAAAGAGCCGAAATACGGCTCGATAAACAAGGCCTTCACTGAACTTGAGTTGCAACATTTCCTCAGAAATGTAAAGTCCGAAAAGTTCAGGCTGTTGTTCAAATATCAGGCGTTTCTTGGCCTTCGAGTAGGCGAAGCTACTAAGTTGCACGTAAGCAATATCAGCTTCGACAAGCGAGAGCTTACAAT
>CAZJQO010000013.1:0-15570 GCA_964548595.1 Microcaldota archaeon
TTCCAATCCCTATTATCTTTATAGGTTCTCTTTCCAAATGACTTTGGTCGCCTTGTCATGTGGTCACCCAAATAATGACTAAATGACAGGCACCAATAAATAACTGCGACGTTAAGGGTTAGGATTCATTCAACACAACAATTAATATATGTTAATATACCACTAATATGATGTTAATATGGTAAAGGCGATTATAGACATAAGCAGCAGGACCAACAAAATGCTTATGATAGTGAAGGCGACTCACGGCTTGAGAGACAAGTCTCAAGCCATAAACAAAATGGCCGAGGAATACGAGGAACTGATATTTGAACCTGTGAGACTTTCCTATCTTAAGAGACTGAAGAAGATAGGGAAGGAAAAAAGCATAAAACTGGGTGATGCTGCCGGTTTCATGCAGCATTATGATCTACACTAAACCCAGTCGGTAGAATGAGTTCCGCATATGTGCTGGAGCAGCGAGAACACCTTGATAAGGTGTTCAGGAAACTCGCTAAGAAAGACAAACATCAACTTGAAATCATAAGCAAGAAAATCGAACAAATCCTTCACAGTCCGTATGCCTACAAACCACTTCAAGCTCCTAAACAAAATCAAAGGAGAGTTCACATAGGAAGCTTCGTCCTTGTTTACTCAATAGATGAAGCAAGGAAAATTGTGACATTGGAAGATTACGCCCATCACGACGTAGTATACGAATAAGATCAAATAAGCCACTAACCTGGACCGCGCGCCTGCTTCGTTACGTAGTTCTCGTATTTCATCGCATCCTTTGAGAGCGCGCCAAACCTCCGTCTCGCCTCCGTGACGCTGAGCGGCACTATGTGCTCGCTCTTTTTGTTTATTATGTTGAGCGGCGGTATCTTGTACGCCTTCGTGTCGTCGAAGATGAAGCGCTCGTGCTGAGCAACAGCGTTCTCGCTGCTCATCAGCAGGAAGTCAAGGGCTATGCCCGAGTTGCTCAGCTCGTTCTTCAAGTCGGTGTAGTTGTCGTTGAACTTGGCGTCTAACATCTCGCTGGAAGTGAGCACCTCGATGCTCTTTATGCCCTGCATGTTCGCTTCCAGCAGCCTGTAGAGGTTGGAGAGGGCGCTCGAGTTGAAGTGCTTGTCCACTATCCTCACGTTTCCGGCCAGCTTTGAAAAAACAGTGTCGCGCAGGTTGAGCAGGTTGCTGTAGGGCGCATCTGGCTCGATGCGCAGGCTGCTCCTGTTGCGCACCCTGCCGGTTGCATAGTTTACGTGTATGCTGACTTCCAGGTATGCGTCTATGCCTATAGCAACAGCGATCGCAGCGAAGAGCGTGAGGAAATACGCGCTTGTGTAGCTTATGCTGATGTTGGAGAGCACGAGGTAGAGCAGGCTGGCATAAACGAGCGTAAGCACTGTGTGCAGTAGTGTGTACCTCCTGGTGAACGCAGCGTGCCTCGCTGCCCTGCCGGTATACAGTACAAACGAGACGCCTAGCAGCGCGAATGAGATGAGCGCCAGCACATATACCTCATCAACTGCGCTGTGCAATGAGCCAATTTCGCTGGATATGACAGATATGTTTGCTGCTGTTGAATTTACCAGCCCCTCGTTTGCGAGGCCCACTATCGCTAGGCCGGCACCGTAGTTAAGGCCCACCACCTCCATGGTGTATACGCTGGCAGCGGCCATGAGCAGCGAGACTATGCCCAGCAGCACCACTATGTACTTGTACGTCTTGCTTACTTCCCCTTCTCCAGCCATGCTTCCAACTTCGCCGCCAGCAGCAGATATCTGCCAGTTAAGCTTCTTTAGCGTTCTGTATGATTTGGTTTACAGACTGCGCTAGCATTCAGCCACGCTTATCCCAAGCCCGCGTGCTGTCTCCGCTTGTTTTGAATCGCACGCAAGATATATCAGCTCCCCCTTCTCCAGCTTCTCGCGCTCCTGCTTCGAAACTCTTGCGCCCGCAACGCCACTGACCATACCTGATTATTGGCAACAAACAAATACAAACAATTGTATACAAAGCGCATCTACCTGCTCTCAAGGCTGCAGGCAAGCAGGCTCGACTGGCTGAACTGCGAGAGCTTCGCAAGAGGCCTGGCGTCATAGCCCAGCACGGCCAGTTTCTTTGCAAAAAAAGTTGCCGAGTTCCCGCACGTTAAAACTACTTCGGGATCGCATGCGTTTATGTATGCAAGCGCCTGCTGGAAGTCTGCATGGTCGCTGAGCGGGAACTGCACGTCTGTGCCGAACCTGAACATCTTCGCCCAGCCGGATGCGACTGCGGTGAATACGCGCTTGGCACTCTGCGAAGCAATAGTGTCTTTGAACTCGCCTAGCTTTGAACTCTCTACCACAAGCACAGGCTCCTTCCCGAGATTCTCCGCGACCGAATACTCCAGACGCAGGCCGTGCCTGTTGTAGACATCGCTCACGCTTGCTACTTTCGCGTCGACTGCAGGAGTTATGCCTGCCTCATTGAGTATCTTTATTATCTCCTGGGCCTTGCCCACGGCATAGGCTCCGAAAACCACATGGCCCTTGCCCATCTTCATCTCCGCGTAGTGCTGTATGGCCCTGACCGTTTCTTCGCGCTCGCAGAACCTCAGCCAAGGGTAGGGGTACGTGGAATCCAGTATAAGCACATCCGCCTGCCTGAGTTCTATCCGCTCTGCAGCTGCAGATTCAACCATCTGGTAGTCGCCGCTGTAAAGCAGCGAGTAGCCGTGCTCACGATCGTCTACATACAGCTGCTTCGAACCCAGCACGTGGCCTGCGTTTAGCAGCCCTATGCCTTCCGGCAACTGGGATAACTCAGTATGCAGCCCGTACCTGGCCTCTATCAGCTCCTTTGTTATAGTGCTTGCGATCAGCTTCTTATTTTTTGAGATTCCGCCAGTATGATCCGAGTGCGCGTGCGAGACGAAGCTCACGTTAGCGTCGCTATCCCTGGAATCCAGCGCTATCCTGTAACCGCGAAAAGACAGAGCCACCCGAGTCGCCTAGCTAAGACTCGGCTATTAAATACTTAAACCTTTTTTGCGGCTGCGCTCCGGATGGACCTAGCTGCAGAGGCGCTTATTTAAACATATATGTTGAAATAGACATATGAAGGCACAAGAGATTCCTTTCTCCTCGTTGCTGTTTAAGGTGCTGGCCGGCGAGACCAGGCTGAGGATCGCGCTGTCTCTGGTGGACGGAGACAGGTCGGTAAGCAGCATATGCGAAAAAACGGGACTGGAACAGCCGAGGGTTTCGCACGAACTGAGATGCCTTGCTACCTGCGGGCTCGTAAAGTTCTCGAAAGAAGGCAGGCACGTGGTATACTCGCTAAACAAGGAAACAATTCTGCCCATACTGGAAGCTGCAGACGAGCATGTCAAAATATTCGGAGAGAGGATAGGCAGATGCGACACCGTATCTGAGGCAAAGAGGGTGAGCATATATGACACAGGGTCATAGGGTGACGTACACGCACGCAGTAACGGCTGCAGCAAAGCTGACGCTTGGGAAAAGAAGATACCTAGCGTCCTTCATCTTGCTGTCTGTCGCGCTATTCGCTGCATACGCCTACCTTCTCTCTTACTTTGCCTTTGGAATCCTGCTATTCGGCAACCTGTACCCAATCTTCGTCGTGCTTGTTTCAGCAGCGATAAGCGTATTGCTGTCGTTGGTGCTGACCCTGACGGCCTACTCGCTGAGCAACTACCGGAAATATGGCAAGCGGGCAGGCCTGCCGGCGCTTGCGGTGATGCTCTCCGCCTCTTTCAGCCTATGTTGCGGCGCCGCCATACCTTCGCTGCTGGCCGTCTTGGGCGCCTCCGCGCCCTTCATAATATCGGGCGGCGGAGGGATAGAAGGCTTCTTTTCTGCTGCGGAAGTGCCATTTACGCTGCTTTCCATCGCCTTGCTGCTGCTCAGCCTATATCTTGTTTCGAGGGACGTGTGCGTTGAATGCAGGATTAAGGGGGTGAAGTGACGTGATGCTGAATAAACATATTGCGGTGATTGCTTTGGTAGCCATTGTGTTGGCTGGCGTGTTGATTGCGTTGCATGAAATCAACGGTCAGGGTAATGGCGGAGAGGCTCTGGGCGGGGCGGTTCTTGGTGCTGAGGCCCCGAACGCCACATTCACGCTCCTGAACGGCAGCACCGAAAGCCTGTCGCGGTATAGCGGGAAGACCATGCTTCTGTGGTTCGTAAGCACGTGGTGCGGCACCTGTGCGCAGGGAAATGAGGCGCTAGACGCTAACATGAAATTCTTCGAAGAGAAGAACGTTACAGTAATCGAGGTGGAGACCTATAACAACCTTGGCTATTCCGGGCCCGGCATGAACAGTTTCGTAAGCGAATATGCTCCGGGCGCGTACGCGAATGCTTCGATAACCATAGGCTATTCAAGCTACGGCATGATGCAGGCGTATGACAGCAGGGGCTATCCTGACATTTACTACCTCATAGCGAGGAACGGCACTATAGTTTACATCTCCGGTTCGCCTGGCGCAACCATGGACAGCCTTGAGGCCGAGATCGGCGCGCTTTGATATTTGAGAGTGGAATTATGGAAGAGTACGACTACGTGATATTGGGACAGGGCTCCGCGGCCTTTGCAGCCGCGATAAAGGCAAACGACCTGGGAATAAAGACCGCGATGGTGGGGAAGAACGCGACCGAGGGAGCGGTGCTGGGAGGCACATGCGTCAACGTTGGATGCGTGCCCAGCAAAAGAATGATAACGGTTGCTTCCTTCCTCCACGAGGTGCGCCAAAGCAGCTTTGCCGGCATAGCCGCAAGTGTCGGAAGCGTCAGGTACAGGGAGGCGGTGGAAGAGAAAGACAGACTTGTGGAGAAGTTCAGGAAAGATAAGTACAAGAGCGTATTGGACGGCTTGGAAAACGTGACATACATAGAGGGGTACGGCTCGTTCGTGGACAGGGCTACGATAAAGAGCGGGAATAAGGAACTGCACGCGAAGCACGTGCTCATTGCCACCGGCGCTCGAGCGCAGATTCCGAAGGTAAAGGGAGTTGAGGAGGTAAAATACATGACCAATGAAGAGGCCCTAGGGCTCAGGGAGCTGCCCCAATCGCTCATCGTTGTTGGCGGACGGGCCCTCGGCCTTGAGTTTGCGCAGATGTTCGCAAGGTTCGGCACGAAGGTGACTGTGCTGCAGCGAAGCGATCGCATACTGCCGAACTGGGAGCCTGAGATAAGCATCCATCTTCGAAGGTATCTCGAGGAGGAAGGGATAAGGATAATCACAAATGCAAACCTGGAGGAAATTGGCGAAAGCAGCGGAGTCAAACACGTTTCCGCCAGCGTGGGCGGGGAGGCCACGGAGCTTGAGGCTGAGCAGCTGCTGTTCGCCACAGGCAGAGCGCCGAACATAGGAGAGCTAAACCTGAAGAATGCGGGAGTGGACCTGGATGAGAAGGGCTTTGTCAGCGTGAACAAGAGGATGATGACAAGCGCAGATGGCGTATACGCAGCAGGGGACGTCACGGGCCAGCCCATGCTCGAGACGCTGGCTGCGAAAGAAGGCAGCATCGCTACGGTAAACATATTTCAGAATGCTGAGAAGGAGATAAACCTGAATGAAGTGCCGAGCGCTGTTTTCACAGACCCGGAGGCCGCGATGGTCGGCGGGGTTGAGGAAGATGTGCTTAGGAGCGGTATAAAGTGCGCGTGCAATCCGGTGGCGTTCGACCTAGTGCCGAAGGCGTCGATAATGGGCAACACAAAAGGAGTCATCAAAATACTGATAGACAGCAAGAGCAAGGTCATACTCGGCGTGCACATACTCGCACCGCATGCCGCAGACCTGATACACGAAGGCGTGCTTGCGGTCAAGCACGGGCTCACCATAGACGACATCATAGACACAGTGCACGTCTTCCCAACGCTCTCGGAATCGATTAAGATTGCGGCGCAGGCATTCTACAAAGATATAGGAAGTCTGAGCTGCTGCACCGAATAGCAGTAGGGATAGTTCTGCACGGACAGCTGCCTGGAACCGAGCATGCGGCCCGCGCTGAGCAGCTCAACGCACTCCGGCTCATCCACTATCTCGATGCTCGTCTTGCTCCTGCTTTCCACTATGTCCTTCGTTATTTCGCTCGCAGGGGCCTTCTTGTTCTTCCCGAGTCCGCCTATGTGATCCGTATGCGCGCGGGGGACGAAGTTGGCATTGGCATCGTCGTCACTGAAATGCTTAAAGCTTACAGGAAAGGCTAGGCGAGCGCCTTGTGTATGTACGAGATGAACTGCTCCTCTGGCAGCGCACCCTCGAACGAAACTGTGCCGTTTATCACCACCTTGGGCACAGCCATCACACCGTACTTAGCCGAAAGCTCCTCAAACTCTGCTGCTTCTATCATGCTTGCGCTTATCCTGCTGTTCTCGAGAGCCAGCTGGTGCGCGATCCTAACCGCCCTTGGGCAGTACGGGCACGTAGGCGTGACGAAGACCTTTATATCCACCTTCTTGTTTATCCTCTTTGCCTCCTCCTTCACCCGTTCCGGAAGCCTGCTCGCTTCATTGGAAACGTCTATTATGTCCTGCACCAGTGACTCGAACTCGTAGCCGGCGGGTATGCCGTAGTAGTATATGCCGTGCGCCTTTGCGCCGTGTATGAGCATGGCGGGCACGTTCTCTATGCCCAGCGCCTTCGCTTCATTGCTAGATTCCTCAATGCGGTACTTGAAAACACTTATCCTTGCATCTACGCCTGCGAGCGCGTCGGCTATCTCCTCTACCGCGTCGCAGTACTGGCATGCCTCCCTGTTCTTGCTCGTGAACAGCCATATCTTGACGTTGCCGCCCAGCTGCTTCGAGAAGATGCCCTTCAGGTCACGCTTAGTCTCATCATTCACTATAGCCATAGCTACCACGCAGAACTACAACAGAACAACGCCCGGCTTGTGCAGCTATTCCTCCTTTATAGCTGCCCTTACCTTCGCCATCGTGGCGTCGTCTATTTTGTCCATGCCGTGCGCCCTCTTGGCGTGCTCCGCTATCTTTGGCATCAGCGCATCCATGTTTGCCGCATCTACCTTGAAGTCGCAGCTCATTCCTATGTCCCTGCACGCGAAGGCGTATTTTCCTGCCATTTTATCCGATACATTTATGAACGTGAACATATATAAATATATATGATGAATTATTCATATCTTGAAGAGACATTCATATGAAAAATATTAGGTTAGTGAAAGTACGGAAGAGTGCGGAGACGAACAGGACCCCGCAGGACATGTTCTTCGCCGCCTTGGGCAACGAGAACAGGCTCAGGATACTGAGGACGCTGACCCAGAGGCCGATGCAGGTCAACGAACTCTCTGAGAGACTGGGCATGGAACAGAGCTGCACGTCTCACCACCTCAAGAGCCTGCTCGATTGCAGGTTCGTTGATGTGAAAGTAAAAGGCAGGGGCAGGACTTACATGGTAAGCCCGGGCATAAAAGAACTAATAAATGCGTTGAACAAATACATACACAGCTACAGCAGCTACCTCAGTAAGTGCGGACCAGAATCGTGATTGTGATAGAATGGTAGAGAAAGTGATCATACTAGGATCCGGACCCGCCGGCCTTTCTGCAGCTATATACACCGCCAGGGAGGGCTTTGAGCCTCTCGTAATAGGGGGCTACATCGCGGGCGGGCAGCTGGAGCTTACCACGCTTGTGGAGAACATACCCGGATTCCCTGATGGTGTAATGGGCCCTGCTTACGTGGAGATGCTCAGGAAGCAGGCGGAGAAGTTCGGCGCTAGGATAGTAGACAAGGACGTGACTAAGGTAGATTTTGGCGCAAAGCCGCTGAAGGTCTATGCGGAAGAAGACGTTTACGAGGCGCATTCAGTCATAATTGCAACAGGGGCAAACGCCAAGCAGCTCGGCATAGAGTCCGAGAAGAGGTTCTCGGGCAGGGGTGTCTCTTACTGCGGCACGTGCGACGGGCCGCTCTTCAAGGGCAAACGCGTCATAGTGGTAGGCGGTGGAGATACAGCGATGGAAGACTCGCTTTTCCTGGCGCAACTGTGCCAGGAGGTCACGGTGGTGCACAGGCGCGACTCGTTCAGGGCCAGCAAAGTGATGCAGGACAGGGTCAGGTCCAACCCGAAGATAAAGATACTGTGGAACAGCGTCGTGGAGGAGATAACAGGGGAGAAGAACGTGTCAGGAGTAAATGTGAGGAACCTTGCCACCGGAGAAACAACCCAGCTCAGCGCCGACGGCGTCTTCATAGCCATAGGCCACGTGCCAAACTCCCTTGCTTTCAAGGACTTTTTGAAGCTGGATGAAGGAGGATACATAGTAACGAGGAACGAGGTGCTGACAGACATAGAAGGTGTTTTCATTGCGGGCGACGTTGCAGACAGGAGATACAGGCAGGCTGCCACGGCTTCGGGCAGCGGGGTTAAGGCCGCACTCGAAGTGCGCACATACCTCTCTGAATTGGAGGACAGGGAGCAATCATGATGGAGAAATTCAAGATACTGGGATTCGCTGGCAGTCTGAGGAATGGGTCGTACAGCAAGATGGTGCTGAACGCGGCCCTGCGACTCGCGCCGGATGGCGTGGAGCTCGAAACGTTTAATCTCGAAGGCATACAGCTGTACAACCAGGACAGGGAGAATGAGCCGAACGCTAAACTTAGCGAGTTCAAGGAGAAAATAAGGCAATCTGACGCAGTGCTGGTGGTAACGCCCGAGTACAACTACTCTGTTCCTGGAGTACTGAAGAATGCGATAGATGCCGCTTCGCGGCCGTACGGAGACAATCCGTTCGAGGGCAAGCCGGTGGCGCTGATCAGCAACTCACCGGGTCCGCTGGGAGGCTCCAGAGCTTATTACCACCTGCGCCAGGTCTTCATCTACCTGGACTCTTACATGCTGAACAAGCCGGAGATGATCATACCCAACGTCGACAAGAAGTTCGATGCTTCGGGTTCGCTTACTGATGAGCACACAAAGCAAAAGATGCAGGAATTGCTGGTTGCTGTGGAGGCATGGGCAAAGAAAGTAGGGGCCAGCGGCTAAGCGCCATACTCGATGATGCTCTTCTGCCCCTTGTAATTTGCAAGGTTGGATACGCGCACGCCCACTTTCCTTAGCTCCTCCCCTCTTTCCGCATACCTGTCGAAGAGCTGCATGGCCACCTGGAAAATCTCTTCAGGGTCTACAGACCTGTACGCCAGGCTCCTGCTCTTGAGGCTCTCCTCAAAATCCGAATAACGGAGCTTGATAGTGACGACCTTGAAAGCGAAGCCCTGCTTCTTCAGTTCTTCTCCCACTTCTTTCGACATCTCGCTCATCGCCCTGGCGATTTCGCCCCTGTCGCCGGTGTCCCTTGCGAAGGTACGCTCCCTGCCTATAGACTTCACTTCCCAATTCTCCTGTACCTCGCTGTCATCCCTCCCGTTGGCGTAGTTGTACAGCTCCGCGCCATAGGACCTGAACCTCTCCACCAGCACCACTGGATTCGCCTTCGCCAGGTCGCCTATCGTCCTGTAGCCGAAATCCTCTAGCACCTTGCCCATCTTCCTGCCCACTCCATAGAGGTCGCCCACCGGCTTTTTCGACAGGAACTCTGCAGCATCATCTTCCTTCACCACCCTTATCCCGTTGGGCTTTGCGGTCTCGCTGGCCATCTTGGCCACAAGCTTGTTCGTGCTTATGCCTATAGAGCAGGGCAAGCCAACCTTTTCCTTCATCTCCAGTTTCAGCTTCGCAGCCAGCGCCAAAGCTTCATCGTAGTTCTTCACCCTCTTAGACACGTCTATGAACGCCTCGTCTATGCTCACCTGCTCAAACTTGTCGGCAAAGCGCTTTATCAGGTCCATGACCTTCTTGGACATAGCCTCGTAGTACTCGAAGTCCTCCGGTATGTAAATAGCATCCTTCTTTATGCGGTACGCCATGGAGATAGGCATGCCGCTCCTGAGCCCGAACTTCCTTGCGGCGTAGTTGGCGGTCATCACGACCCCGCGCCCCTCACCCTGCTTAGGGTCGGAGCCTACCACGGCCGGCTTCTCCTTTATCTCAGGCCTGCGCAGCTCCTCGCAGGCTACGTAGAAATAATCCATGTCGACCAGCAGTATGAGCCTCATGTTGCTTCAAGCCTTATTTCCTGTGCAGCGCCGTTTGGCTCGCGCTCCCTGAAGACCTGGGTCGAGAACCTGTAGAGCTGCGCTCCGCTTGAGCGCCAAGCATGCTCGGGCAGGCCGGCCTTCACGCACACTTCATCAAGGAACTTTGGCACGCTCCACCGCTCCTCCACTGCAACTATCGGAAGCAGAAGGCCCTTGTTGTACCCGTAATCTACTATCAGGCCGTCGCGGCCTACCCTTATCTGTCTCTTCACGGCTTCGGGGCTGCCCCTGAGCGGCTCCGGCTTGGAGAGCACGCTCACTTCAACAAGCAGATGCTCCAGCTCGAGGTGCGAGACAGGCACGAACCTGGGATCATCGGCTGCGGCTGCCACAGCAGCCTCGACAAGCAGGCTCTTCAGCTCGCCCATGGGCTCAGAAAAGCCTATGCAACCGCGCAGCGACATGGTGGGATAGTGATAGAGCGTAACGAAGACACCGTGTTTCTGCGTAAAGTCATGCAGCGTGCGCTCTATCGACTCTTTCCTGAACTCCCTGGAGCTTAAGTAAAGCTCTATGGCGTTGCGCGCTCCCTTGACCAGTTTGGCGCCATCTTCAGCAGAATAGAAGTCCATGGGCAGCACCAGCAAAACAAATAAACATTTAAGATTAATATGTTAACCGCATCCACTATGTTTGGTTGATAATATGACCCAGCTTGCACTGTTTGAGGTGAAGGACCTGCTGACAAAGGACACAATGGACGTATCAGAGTACGTGGCTGAATCCATAAGGAACATCTACGGGGTCAGCGTGGATTTCAGCATGGAAGATTACCTTGGCATGACAGCGCAGGAAATGGCAGAGGCCGCGCTTATGGCCAACGGAATGCGGAAAGAAGAGGCGGACGAGAAGCTGGCCAGGCTCATGGAAGACCTCTTCTACACATACTACAACGTAGCCGGGCACGAGAAGCAGCTCGTCGTCGAGGGTGCGGCTGAATTGCTCAAGGAGCTTAGGTATAGGGGCGTTGTCATCGGCATAGCCACGGGCGAGATAGAGAAGATAGCCAGGTTCAGGCTGGACAAAGCTGGCTTGAGCGAGTACTTTAGCTTCGGCGCTTTCGGAAACGAGGCCAGGGACGCCGAGGGCATAGTCGGCATGGCGCTGGTAAAGGCAGGGGCGGGGTTCGGCAAAGGAGGGGACAGCATATTGGTGTGCGCATCGCCTTCATTCGTGACCGCCGCGAAGAGCAGCGGCATAAAATGCGTGGGGGTTGCGCTAGGTCCTTTTGCCAAGGAGAGCCTCTCAGAAGCTGGCGCCGATCTTGTGGTGGAGAACCTGAAGGAGAGGGGCAAGATACTGAAGCTGGTCGACTGAGCCAGCGGCACTGCGTATACACAGGTATAATTATATATATTAAGGTAAAC
The DNA here is from genome assembly GCA_964548595.1 of Microcaldota archaeon. GTDB lineage: Archaea > Micrarchaeota > Micrarchaeia > Micrarchaeales > CABMGC01 > JAJYVH01. Next base: position 11,492 of record CAZJQO010000013.1, read on the forward strand.
AATATTTCATGCAGCTGCGCATAGAGAGGATAACCGGCATGCCCACGGGCATGGAGAACGAGAGGCTCGTGGACGCGATGCTCGGCGGGCGGTTCATGCTCTGCCACAGCCTTGCGAGCAAGGAACTCTTCCTGGTTACCGAATCTGGCGCCGGACACCTGAGGGCTGCGCTGCCCGGCCTGGAGCTCGACGACGTGCAGCCGCCGCGGGTGAATTACGATGGCGCGCTCTGCATCGTCGCCGTGCCTGTGGGGGAAAGGAACAGGCTCGACGGAATATACAGCATGCTCGGCGGAGCCGACGCTTGCATAATAGCTTCTTTCGTGCCTATGAGACGCGGTGATGCGGAAAGGGCAAGGAGAAGCATAGAGGAGGCGCTCAGCGGCATGGAAACGGCAATAACTGAAAGCAGGAGCAGCAGGGCGGACGCATCTTCGGAAAGCGCCTCGAGGCACATGGACAGCTACCGCGGTTCTGATGAGAAGGACGTGCTGCTGTCTTCGCTTGCGGCGCTGAAGAGCATCTCGCTCACGAGCGGCACAGCATACAAGGCGCTGCTGTTCGTGCTCGGCGATAAGGAGGCGCCGGAGGCGTACATAAGCTCCAAGCTGCTGGTGCTTGAGAAGAGGCGCAGGGAGGCAGGCAGCATTGAAAGCATATGGGAGCAGGCCGAGAAGCTCGACGCCTTCCCCTGCGACAGCATGCTCGCCGCCCGCATGTTCTGCCTGCCCAACACGGTAAGGGGCAACGTCACTATAAGCGCGCAGGCGCCTATCGCCGGCGAGGTGGCGCTGGGCAACTACATGAGTGCGTCTGCTTCTGCCACTGATGAAATTGCAGGCACGAGCGCAAGCGCGCTGAACCTGGGCACGCTGATAACAGGCGTGCCGGGCACAGGAAAGAGCATGGCCGCTATGCACATTGCCAGGCAGGTCTCGCGGATAAAAGGTGCAGGCATTGCAATACTCTCGCCTACCGACGAGTGGAATGCCTTCGGGAATGAGACAGGCATGCGGGTGGTGACGCTGTACGACAGAAGGACGTGCTTCAACTTCTTCAAGTGCGACAGCCAGATAGGCATAGAGAGCTTCTATGAGAGCCTAGCGATGCTGCTCGCGTCTGCTTCGGAAGCGGGGCCGTACACCTCCTCGCTCGAGAAGTGCCTCCTGCCTGCTTTCCGCAGGGCCTACGAGAAGCTGCGGGATCCTGACCCGCTCGACGTCTATGACCGCGTAGAGGAGGCTGTGCTAGAGCAGCACGGAAAGAAGACGGGGGCCGGAGCCAGGTACACGAAGCACGGGGAGAACGTAAGGTCTGCTCTCGCAAACCTCAGGGCGATTCTGAACAGGCCCGAATTCTCAAAGAGGGAGGGTGTTGACATGAAGGAACTGCTTAAGGAAGGAGTGGTCTTCGATCTCTCAAAGGTCAGCAGCAAGATGAAGCCCTTCCTCTACGCGCTGATACTCAACCAGATCTACAGCGTGGCCGAGGAGCTCGACACACTGGGCTACAGGGAGCTGCGCCTGCTAGCGTGCATAGAGGAGGCGCAGCTTGTCTTCGAGGCCAGGGACGGCTCCGCAGCTACCACTGACCTGCTGCAGAGGATACAGGACTTCAGGAAGAGGGGCGTGGGCCTGGTGCTCGTTGCCCACAGCCCTACAGACATAGCGCAGGAGGTGAGGCGCATGCTCCAGACCAAGCTGTATTTCAGGCAGAGCGCGGATGTGGCGAAGCTGGCAGCAAACGACCTTGCTTTCGGCGAGGACGACAAGGACGCGCTCGTGGAGAAGCTGAAACGCCTGCAGCAGCGGGTCTGCGCGCTGGACTACATAACAGACAAGAGAGGCGAACGCGAGCACGCGGGCTCGGTATTCATCAGGATACCAGAGCCTGAAAATGCGGGCAGCAGCGAACGTGCGAGCAAAGAGCACGTGAGCGAAGAGTACGGCACAGGCACCATGGTAGTGAAAGTAATAGACAGGGAAGGGAAGGCGAGGCCCGGAGCTGGGCTTAGGCTCTACTACGTAGGTGAATTGGTGCACCAGGACGTCACTGACGAGGAGGGCAGCGCAAGAATGCAAGGAACCATAAACGGGAACAGGTACAGGCTCGTGGTTCTGGGTGAAAAGAAGAAGGACAACAGGGAGTTTGTCGCGAGGGGAGGAGAGCTTAATATAGTTGAGATTTAGATTTGTAAGCAGGGGGAGGTAGGCTAGCCTGGCAGGCTTTCAGGTTTGGGTCCTGAAGACCCGAGTTCAAATCTCGGCCTCCCCGTCGGCAAACAGGGTAGGTATTATAGGAGCGATTTCACCTGATTTTGGCAAATTATAGGTTCGATTTTACCTGATTTCGTTCGATAGTTATCGAACATAGAGATTAGGAGGAGAGTGTGATTGTTTCCTTTGTTTTTGGCGGATATCCTTCTGATTTCACACAGGTTTTGGGTTTGGGGCGGTATGCTGGTGGGGCTCTTGGAAGGCATAGGCAAGATGGCGCTCGGGAGGTGCAGGGCGATGGTGCTGTAAACATGGGTAACGGGCGGCATGGCAAGGTTTTTAAGCTTAGGTTTCCAAGAGGTTCTTGGTAGTGGAGAATGGGAAGCAGGATAGGCTCTACTAAGCTGTATTCAAGCGGGGGCAGGACGGTTCTCGTCTTCAGCGGGAATGGTTGCCCGAGAGTCAACATTGCGGGTCGGACTGCCAAGTTTAGGGACGATTTTTCCAAGGGCTTTAAGACCAGCAAGGCGCTGGCGAGAATGATAGGCCACGTTTAGGTTAGCGTTGCGGCGCGTTCCTCGGTCACCAGTGCGCCTCTTATATCTAGTTTCTTAGGCACAGCTTTTCCTCTGTTTGTTTCATCGTAATCCACCCTGCAGGCTTTGTCCGCTTTGAACTCCTCTTCCAGAATGTGCTGTGGAACAGAGTGCACATTGTCGAAACGCCTGTAGCAGAAGTCGCCCAGAAGGACGTTCGAGACTACCAGTGTGGTGAGCTTCATCCCGAGCTGAAGCCCCTGCAATTCCTCTGCGGTTCTGCTTAGTTCCTCTTGGTCGAAAACAGGCAAGAAACCCACTGTCCCATCTGGCTTTGCGGTGTCGTAGAACGCGAGATACTTGTTTACCGGAGTTGCGGTGTCCTTGATTATGTGCGACAGGAAGGCTGCCCTGTTGCTGTCGAACTTGGCTCTGTGGATTATGTTCTTTAATATCACACCTATGTACCTCAGCGGCAGCCTCTGCATGGTTATCGTTATTCTCCTTATCTTCCCATCGTTTCTCAGTTTGTAGTACGAGTAGCTCGCCCTGCCGTGGTCAAAACCGTACTTTTGGTCTATATAGGAGAAATCGACGCTGGCGTCGTTGGTCAGCTCCTTCATGACCGCGTACTCGCGCTCGAGAAGACCGCTATCGGCCTTCAGCGCGTCTATGAACTCGGTCCTGAGAGGGATGAAGCCGTAGTCCTCATATACAGGTATAGTGTCCCACGTGGATTCGTACGTGCTCAGCTTTTTCCTCAGGCTTATGAGGAGCAGGCTCGCCTCCTCTACGTTTTTCGCAAGCACGTATATCATAAGGTCGAAATCGCCCTTTGTCAGCATGGCGAGCTGCACCCTCGACTCTGCGGTCATAACGCTCTTCAACTTCTTTAAAGGAGGAATTGCATCGTGAAACTTTACTGTGACGAAGAACTGCATGTATCCGAACTTCCTGACATCTACCTCAGGCACATATCTTATCCCATACCTTCTCTCAAGGCTTTTAACCTGCCAGTCTGTTGCGTTTACGCTGAGCCCCAGCATCCTGCTGAGAACAGGCAGGGAGATTCTGCCGTTCATGCTGAGCGCTGTCAGCAGCGTCTTCTCATATTTTAGCGAGGAATTTTTCACCCCTGCCATGCTACCAAAAAACGAAACCGTGTCTCCTACGACTGACGATACTGCGTCAGTTGCTTGCTCATCCTTTGCCCTTATATGTTTCACATGCCTGCGACCCGTTTTCATGAAAGCGCCATCCTCAGTTATCTTGCCCACGTAGACGCTTATCTTCTTTGCCCGCTTAGTCTTCTTATCCCAAAAGGCAT
>CAZJQO010000014.1:0-10074 GCA_964548595.1 Microcaldota archaeon
CTACGCCAATCTCGAGGACATGCTGAACGGGATGCGCGCTGGCTTCATGCGCAACCACGTGATAATCTGCGGCTATGGCGCAATAGCCTCTGCGCTCATGCAGAAGCTTAACGCCTCTAACGTAAAATGCTTCGTGGTGGAGCCTGACAAGAGCAGGGAGAAGCTCTTCAGCGATGAGAAGATAACTGGCATACTTGGCGACTTCACAGACGCAGGCGTGCTCGAAAAAGCAGGGATACGCAGGGCCTCTGCGATAGCATTCCTGTCCGACAGCGATGCGCGCAACGTGGTGGGCTCCATAACGGCGAAGAAGCTGAACGCGAAGGTGAAGGTGCTTGTCAAGCTCGGCTACGAGGACGTAAGGAAGCAGGTATACGGCATGGGCATAGACGTGATAGTTGTACCTGAGCACCTCGCCGGCATGGAGCTGGCCGAGTACCTGCTGAAGGTCGGTGGTCAAAATGCTTAGGCTAAGGGCGATGCACATCTTCGCAGCGGTAGCGGTGCTGTCTATCCTTGCAGTATCAACGGCTCTCGCAATGCTTGCACACTACAGCCCGCTTGCGGCTTTCGTCTTCACGCTTGCAAACGTGGTAGGCGCCACATTCCCTCCTGTAGCGAGCATGATAGACGTTGCAAACCCGATGATGCTTGCGTCGCTGGCGCTGGCTGGTGCGGCCAACATAGCGTTCACCATAGTCTTCGCCACAGTCTTCTACCAGATACTGGTGGGGATAGACATACGCTACTCGCTGATGCAGCGCAGGATAAGAGGAGTGTCGAGGCACGTGATAATAACGCCTGTGAATCAGATAGGCCTTTCACTGGCGCGCAGGCTTGTCGCTGCGAAGATGAATGTTGTGTTCATAGATGCCAACAGGTACGAGGTGAGGCGCGCAGCGAGGCACGGCTTCCTTGCAATGCAGGGCGACCCTACGCTGCAGGAGACGCTCGAGCGGGCGCGGGTGGGGAGCGCCTTCGCGCTCTGTGCTCTTTACGAGGATGACATCAGGAACACGTTCGTGGCGATAGAGGCGAGGCGCAACGAGAACGAGCCTCCGGTGCTGGCCAGGATAAGGAGGCTTGACGACATACCTAAGATGGAGCGCGCCGGGGCTAAGCGAGTGATATTACCCGAGGCGGCTGTCGGAATAGAGATGGCAGACTTCCTTGTTTCCAGCCTCTGACCCGCCAGCGCGCAAGTGGCGCAGCACACACGTAGAAAACATCGGGCGCGGAGAGAGCAGATATAAATCCTTTGAGTATTGATATCCTAGTATGGCGGAGCAGCCCATAACCACAAGCATCGACGACCTGGTAAAGTATGTCCATGAGCATGGAGAGACTGATTCCAGCGCTCTGGCGATAGCGCTCAATGTAGGCGAGCCTATAGTGGAGAAGTGGGCCGATGTGCTAGAGAAGGCGCAGATAATAAAGATAAGCTACAAGCTGGGCAAGATGTACATGGCTCCGCTGCTCATAGGCAGGGAAGCAGTCGAATCTGCCTCGAAGACAGCGGAGATGAAGAAGAGCATAGTGGAGAGCGACCTGGCTGCGCAGGTAGAGCTTGTCAACCAGATAAACTCCAAGCTCGACGAGTTCAAGAGGTATGTTGGCGGCGCGGAGGGCGCTTTCAGGTCCAAGGCGGGCCAGATAAAGGAGACGATAGACCAGATAGACAGGCTCGTGGCCCAGGTTGATTCAGCATACAGGAAGCTGGCCGGGGAGAAGGATTACATGGACAGGCTGGCCGGGCAGATGGACAAGCAGCTGCAGGTGCTGCAGCAGAAAGCAGATGCCGCAGGTGCTTCCGGAAGCGGCTCTGGTGCTTCTAAGCAGCTGATCGACGACCTCAAGCTGAAGCTTGCCGATTACGAGGGCAGGCTGAAGGCCCTGGACGCAAGCTCTGGCTCGATGCTAAAGCAGAAGAAGCAGGAGTTCGATGAGTTCTCTTCCGGCATACGGGAGGAGCAGAAGGCGCTCAGGAGCATGCTGGACCAGGAGGAGAGGGCAGGCAGGGAGTACGAGCAGGCCCTGGAACTGCACAAGCGCGAGGCGGAGGCGATGAAGAAGCAGGCAGCGCGCGAGCGAAGCAGGGTCATGGACGACATGGCCAAGTCGGCGAACGACGTCAGGAAGGCCTACGAGGCTGCAGGCAAGCAGGCTTCGGACGCCAAGAAGCAGCTTGACGAGATGAAGGCGCACTTCGGCGGCTACTCAGATTTGAGCGACAAGCTCAACGGCATAAAGAACAGCATAGAATCAATTTCCAGGGAGAAGGACGAGCTGCAGAAGGAGCTTGACCAGCTCTCGGCGCAGCTGCGCGCAATATCGTCGCTGGGGGCGTCGCAGGTGGGCGAGAAGAGCACGCAGGTGGCAGAGGCTGAAGCGCGCGCCTCAAAGACATCGAAGATGGCGCACAAGCTGGCCGGCGACGCCGAAGCCGTCGGTGATAAGATAAACGATGTTGCAAAGTGAGCTGATGGTAGCGGAGCAAGCCAACCAGGGCAAGGAATACGCGTCTTACGAGCTCGATGCGCACGGTCTCAGGGTCGGCATAAGGATATACGAAGCAAACGACTTCGTGCCGCTGTACGAGATTACGGTGCCCGGCCTTGGCGACGCTACGAAGCTGCTCCTGCTCTCGCTCAGGCAGGAGCTTCTCTCCATGGTGCCCATAGACCCGACAAGGATTGAGGATAAGGAGTACAGCGACGAGCTGACCCAGAAATACGTTGACGCTTCCAACCTTGTCATAGACAGGTACCTTCCAGGCTCTTCGCCTGACACGAAGAAGGTGCTGATAGCCTACATAATCAATTTCATGCTGGGCCTTGGTGACCTGGAAGCGCCCCTTGCCGATGAGAACCTCGAGGAAGTCGCTGTCAACACTTCGAAGGAGCCCATCTGGGTATACCACGCAACCATAGGCTGGTGCAAGACCAACCTGATGCTTCACGACGAAAACATAATATATGATTTCTCGGAGCAGATCGGCAGGCGCATAGGCAGGCAGATAAGCAACCTCACGCCGCTTATGGATGCTGAGCTGCCTGACGGGTCTAGGGTGAACGCGACACTGTATCCGATATCGCAGAAGGGCAACACAATAACTATAAGGAAGTTTGGCAAGAACCCGTGGGCCATGCCTGCCATGGTGGCGAACGGCACGCTCTCCAGCGAGATAGCCGCTCTTACATGGATGGCGATAGAGAACGAGGTGAGCCTGCTAATATCGGGCGGCACCGCAAGCGGAAAGACGAGCTTCCTTAACGCGATGAGCATATTCCTGCCGCCGAACAGGCGCATAGTCTCGGTGGAGGAGACCCGGGAACTGACGCTCCCAAACTTCCTGCAGTGGATACCGATGCTTACAAGGCAGCCCAACCCCGAGGGCAAAGGCGAGGTCACGCTCTACGACCTGATGATAAACGCGCTCAGGCAGAGGCCCGACGTCATGCTGGTTGGAGAGGTGAGGACAGCCAAGGACGCGGAGACGCTCTTCGAGGCCATACACACAGGCCATGCTGTTTACGGCACTGTGCACGCGGACAACGCGCACGACACAATAGTGCGAATGACCAACCCGCCCATAAACGTGCCGAAGATAATGATGAACGCTTTCGGGGGCGTGGTGGCGCTCTTCAGGCACAGGAGGCTTGGCATAAGGCGCGTGCTGGAGTTGGCGGAAGTGCTGAACAGCGGCGATGCCAGCATCGCGTACAGGTGGGACGCCAGGAATGACGTCTTTTCGCAGATATCGGCCTTCGGCAGGCTCGGCGAGACGATAGCGCTCTACGGCGGCTACACCAAGGAGGAGATGGACGACAACCTGAAGGAGAAGACAGAGATAGTGGGGTGGCTGGTGAAGAACAAGGTTGTGAGCGTGGAGGATTCCGGCTTCGTGGTCTCTCAGTACCACAGGGACCCGGAGAAGATACTGAAGATCGTTCACGACAACCAGCCCTACTCCAGGGAGCTCATAGAGAAGGTGTAAAATGCCCGAAGGACTAGATTACGAGAGTGCCGCCAAACTGGCTGACGATATAGACAGGTCGAGCCAGAGCGTTTCCGAATCCGTTGACGTTGCCGAGGTGTTGGCAGAGGAACTGAAGGTGGAGCGGCTCAGCTACTCAGAGGTGAGCAGGTCGCTCCTGAAAGAGGCATATGCGGAGCAGGCGACGGAGGCAAAGCAGCGCGAGCCTGCGCCAGCGCCACCTGCAGCCAAGCCCGAACTGCAGGCGGAAAGGGTCAGGGCCGCATCAAGACTGAGGGAGGCCGCTGGCAAAATCGGCTCCGAGTTCGGGGGCATTATGGCGGAGAGGAAAGAGGAGGCGGAGGAGAGGGAAGAGAAAGCTGAGGAGAAGAGGCTGATAATGCCAAGGCTCTCGCTGCAGGACCAGGTGTCCGACCTCGGCAAGATACAGGAAGGGCTGGATGAGGGCGTCTTCAGCGAAGACCAGATAGCGATAATAAAGGAGGAGCTGCACTGGCTCAGCGGGCCCGCAGCGAGGATCAGCGCCGCGAACGCAAGAGACGAGCAGGGCGAGCTGCTCGCAATAAGGGATCAGAAGGCCAAGGCAATAGAAGAGAGGCTTGCAGCAGCGTGATTGTGAGTGGTGTTATGGCAGTGAGCTGGCCCTGGAAAAAAGAAAAAGCAGCCGCGGTTGACGCGCGGGGCATGGGCCAGATAACAGGATTTACCAAGCCTAAGAAATTCCTGTTCTTCAAGATAAGATCCAAGCCGGTGTACGGTCAGGCTCAGGCTCCTGCCCGGCAGGCGCAAACGCCACGCGCGGCTGCGCCGCAGACACCGGCGCCAGCGCAGCAGCAAGCGCAGCGCGCACCTGCGCCAAACACGCAGGCAGCAGCTCAACCTGCGCCTGGGGAGCAGGTGCAACGTTCTTCGCCGCCCCAGGCTCCTCGGGCGCAATATGCGCAGGTAGCCACTCCCGCTGCCCCGAAGCCGAGGCCCGGGATAAAGATGCCCGCTTTCGCAAGGCGGCCGAAACCCCAAGGCGCGGTGCAGGCTCCTGGCGCAAAGCCAACACGGCTGCAGATATACTTTATGAGCAACGCGGCGAAGCACAAGGACCTTGATGCTGCACTGAGGGCCCAGGGAATAAAAGAGACACCGTACACCTTCGTAAGGAAAATGTTCACATACGCGATGGTGGTGAGCGCTGTTGTGGCGATCGCCCTTGGGGCTGTAATGCTGGAGTTTGGGGTAGCGCCAGCAGCCGCGCTTGTGCTCGCCCTCGCGCTGGGCTTCGCGTGCTACATGGCGCTGTTCAACAGGTTCATAAGGTATCCGCTGGACAGGAGCGTCATAGTGGGCAACGAGATAGAGAAGGACATACTCTTCGCGGTCAGGGACATGGTGATAAGCATGCGCTCCGGCATGCCGCTCTTCAACGCGATAACTGCGGTGAGCACCGGCTACGGCGCAGCGAGCCTTGAGTTCGCAAAGGTCGTGGAGCTGGTGCAGCTCGGCGCCCCGATAGAGCAGGCCGTAGACGAGGTGAGCGAGAGGAGCAAGTCCAGGACGTTCAAGAGAATGGCGCTCCAGACCACAGTAAGCCTGAGGGCCGGCGCTGACATAGTGGGTGCGCTCCAGGGAGTGGTCGATGAGGTCATGCAGGAGCGTGTAATAGAGCTCAGGCGCTACGGCCAGAGGCTCAACGCTCTCGCCATGTTCTACATGCTCTTCGGAGTCATATTCCCGAGCATGGGGATAGCTGTGCTTGCAATACTCACCACTTTCATCAACATATTCACTGTAGACGAGAACACGCTTATATTCGCCCTGGTCGGCATATTCTTTTTGCAGGTGATATTCCTGAACATAATGCGCAGCTCGAGGCCAACCTTTGCGATGTGACGCTATGAAGATAGAGTTCGAGAGGCTTGTATCCAGGAACATAAGCGAGATGCTCGCGAGGGAGCTGCAGCTCGCCGGCTGGAAGATGGGCATAAGCAGGCTGCTCAGGATAATGATTCTAGGCGGCATAGCGCTGCTTGCTGTGGTCTCGTTTGCGCTTGTGCTGCTGACAAGCCTGGGCCCGCTGATTTCTGCAATAGCAGGAATGGCGTCGGCCGCAATCCTGGAGGTCGCTGTCTACGCGGTGCTGGAGATGAGGATAGAGCAGAGGAAGAGTTTCGTGGAGTCGGTGCTGCCCGACTACCTGCAGCTCACCGCCGCCAACGTGAGGAGCGGAATAGCGATAGACAAGTCTCTGCTGGTCGCTGCCAGGCCTGAGTTCGGCTTCTTCAGCGATGACGTGAAAGTGATAGGCAGGGAGCTCTACGGAGGCATAACGCTGCAGCGCGCGATGGCCAACCTCGGCACCAGGTACAGGAGCGCGCAGCTGCAGCACACAATACGCATGATGACTGAAGGGCTGCAGTACGGAGGCGGCATGACCGATCTCTTGAACCAGATAGCAAAGGACATAAGGAGCCAGCAGATGGTGCAGAAAGAGGTAAGCGGCCAGCTCTTCATGTACACCATATTCATAGCGTTCGCGGCGCTGATAGGCGCACCGGTGCTCTACGCGCTCACTTCGCAGATGATAGCGGTGACGAACACGGTCTGGGCCGGCATACTCGCGCAGAACCCCGGCGGACTGCCCACGGCAGGCGTCTCGTTCCTCAGGCCGAGCCCGCCCAAGATCACTATTTCAGATTATCGTGACTTCGCGCTCGCAGCCGTGGTCATGATAACCGCCTTCGCAGCCTTCATAGTCTCGGCGATCTCGACAGGCTCCATATACAAGGGCATACGCTACCTGCCCGTCTTCCTGATTGTCGGGCTGGCGGTGTTCCTCATCGTCTCCACGCTTATAGGCGGCATCTTCTCAAGCATAAGCGGAGTGTGATCCTATGGCACGGCGAGCCCGAGCGCCTGCCACTCTGTCGCTGTAGTAGAAATGGAGGACAGGCCAGGTGCGCTGTATGCGCCTGAGAAGAACGGGTAAGTGACGCTCGTAGAGGTGCCGTTGTTGCCCATTCCGCTGTAGTCGTTGGCGTTGCCATTGAGCGGCCACCATGCAAGTAAATTGTTTTGTATCGGTAACCCTGCAATACCCTCTTGGTAAATTTGCGTTATCTGATTGGTGGTGAGTGGGTTGCTGTATATTTGGAAGTTAGCGAGATTGCCGTTTAACCAATCGCCTACTCCAGAATAGCTTCCAATATGAATAGGATTGCTTGTTGTGTCTATGGCTCCTGCCGCCACCGTTGTCGAGCTGCAGACTGCGTTTGCACAGATTGTAAGCACATTCCCGCCTGCCACAAGTGTATTTAGTGTAAACGCCACGTTAGACCATGCGTTGAGCGGAATCTCTATAGATGTAGGTGTGTAATAGGTATAATACACACCACCTATGTACATTCCTACCTTAAGCTGGCCTGTCGTACTGTACGGAGGCCCATCCTGTATAACCCCTCCAGATTGCTGTATCGATTCAGGACTGTTAGCAAACGAAGTCGGGTATATCCAAAATGATATGCCATAGTTTGGTCCAAGAGTCATTGCAGGAGTGCTCTCTACTATCTGACTGCTGGCTCCGTTGAAGCTGCCTGCAAGCAAACTCGTTGCGTTACCATTGAAGTCTGATACTGTAGGAGACTGCTCGAAAGCGAGGTTGCCGTATATGGTGCCGTTGGACCCGTTTCCGCTGTAGTCATTGGCGTTGCCGCTCAGTGGCCACCAGCCCACCACGTTGGCAGAGGTAACTGGTGCAGATGCAATACCTCCTTGATAAAGCTGAAGTATCTGGCTCGCGCTCAGCGCTGTGTTGTACACCTGCAGGTTAGATATCTGGCCGTTGGTGTAGGCGTAATGGCCTGTGTAGTTGCCTATCAGCACTGGGCTCGTACTTGTGCCCAGTGCAGCTCCTGCGGTCGAGGCTGTAAGAACGCCGTTGACAAATGTCTGCACAGTGCTTGTGCCTGCATTGAAGACGCATGCCAGGAAGTACCATGTGCCAGTGTTCAACGAGCCGAAGAACGTGTCGTATCTTGTACCTGTTGGTCCGAATATAGTGCAGTCCGGCCCGTTTCCAGAGCCGCTCGAAACGTGGTCGCCGTAGATGTAGTACGTGCCCGCGCTGCCTGCTGCCCCGCGGTCTATCATCATCCATTGTGCGTTTGTGTTAAGCTTTATCCAGCCGGCTATTGTGAATGAAGCTGGAGAGAGCAGGCTGTTGCTTCCAACGTTGATTGCTGCTGTTGAGCCGTCAAGGCTCGCCACGTAGTTAGGATTGCTCCACGAAGCATAGCCTTTCATAGAGCCGGAATTGCCGTTTCCGCTTGCGTCAAAAGTGGTGTTGCCCTGCCCCTCGTTCAGCGGCCACCAGCCCACTAGGTTTGCCGTCAACGCTGTGTTTCCGTTGAAAGCTGTTGCCTTCACCAGTGCCTGGCCGTTGTTGCCCTGCTGGTTCAGGAAAGCGACTGCGATTCCATTAGCATTTGTATAGTTGGTGGTGAATGCGTTGCTTCCCACGAAACTGCCTAGCGTAGTTGTAAATCCCACTAGTGTATTAGAGATGGCATAGCCTGCCTGATTCACTACCTTTGCGAACAGCTCGGCTACGGCAGGAAACAGGAGTGGCCCCTGAACCACTCCGTTGTTGCCATTTCCAGAGTAGTCGTTCGCGTTGCCATTGAGCGGCCACCATTCGGTCAGGTTGGCCTGAAGCGGCATTCCGGCTATGCCCTCCTGGTAGAGTCGCTGCACCTGCGTTGAAGTAAGGTTTGTGCCGTAGAACTGCACATTTGCTATCTTGCCGGACAGGTAATCATTTACACCACTGGGTTTGGCGCCTGGTATGTATGTTGTCCAGTAGTCTACCGTTCCAGATGGAGAGTATTGGCCTGTGCCGCTCCCAACATTCACTCCGTTCACGTAGAAAGTTTCCAGACCGCTTCCCGCCGGGTTATAAACAATGGTGAGTAAATACCAACCTGGCGCCGGCACGGTATAGCTAAGCGTACTCAAGCCCCATATATAGCCATAGGTTGTCATTCCCAATACGCTAAGGAACGGCATGTTCCAGCCACCTCCCGGAGGCGCGTTGGTAATTCCGGCTACCGGCCCGTTAGTGCTGGAATTGATGTACGCCCACGCCGATGCTGTTAATGGACTATTGGACCCATAATATGCGCCTAGCTTGCCATAGACGTAGCTGCTCGCCCCATTGAAGCTGCCTGCAAGCAAGCTCGTTGCGTTACCATTGGAGTTAGATACTGTAGGAGACTGCTCGAAAGCGAGGTTGCCGTATATGGTGCCGTTGTTCCCGCTGCCGCTGTAGTCGTTGGCGTTGCCGCTGAGGGGCCACCAGCTTACCACGTTAGAGGGCAGCGGAGCCGCAGACACTCCGCTTTGGTACAGCTGGTATATCTGCGCCTCGCTCAGCTGCGCGTTGTATATCTGAATGTTAGTAGCCGTGCCGTTCATGAACTGGCTGCCTCCGTTCCCATAGCCGATTTGGGCACCGTTACCCTGAGAGCTAACAGATAGTGAATTGCTGTATACGGGAAGTCCATTAATATATACCGTCTCTGTGCCCCCACCTATAGAAGCGGCCATAAAGTACCACCTGTGAGGCATCAGCAGAGTATTCGAGAGATAGTTTGTTCCTGTAGCCCAGTTGTAGAAGCAAACAGCCAACGACGTGCCGCACACACCAACGCCCCATGCATTCTGTTTTGCAACAAGCCAGTTCCAGTATCCGGCGTACTCCGGGCCTGCGTAGTTTACCCAGCCGGTTATCGTCAGGGTGCTGAGCTGCAGGTTCGCGTTGTTCGGTATCTGCACGTAGCTGTTCTGCCCGTTGAAGTTAGCGAGAAAAGTCGGATTCGACCAGCCCACGCCTCCGGCCATCGATCCTGAGTTTCCGTTTCCGCTAAGATCGTACGCCGTGCTGCCCTGCCCGAATCCCATAGGCCACCAACCAACAAGGTTTCCTGTAAGTAAGGAATTGCCGTTGAAAGCTGTTGCCTTCACCAGTGCCTGGCCGTTGTTGCCCTGCTGATTCAGGAAAGCGACTGCGATTCCATTAGCATTTGTAT
>CAZJQO010000015.1:0-36375 GCA_964548595.1 Microcaldota archaeon
TTCTCTGTCTTGGCTTTGCCACTAATCTTTGCTTTCAGGCTTTCCAATACACCCGTATTTTGTTTCCCCATCCTAATTCACCTTTCTCATATACTTCTTCAATATCTCCTCCGCACCCGTCGGAGGCCTCTGCAGGCGCCTTCGTAGTCAGTGTCGCTGAGGACGCTGAACAGGCGCTGCAGCCTCGCCTTGGTGTAACCTATGTCGATTATCCTGCCCTCGATATATCTGCGGCCACATGGTAGCCTTGAATTGCGAAGCCGTGGCGGTGGGTGTTGGAGGAATAGCATGTCCTCCAAAGGTTCCACGGCTCGCCTGCCAGCAGCATGAGCGGGCTGAGACCGGAGGCAAGTTAGAGCAAACGCTCCAGTAGAGGGGTGTCACAAATAGATTCTTGTCAGCGTCTCCCATTCTCTCCCATCCCAACCCGTTGAAGAGTATTATGCACTTCTCTTTATTTAAAAACAAGCTAATGGGAAATAGCTTTTGGTATGGCTAAAGGCAAGATGTAATGATATTTTATCATCTGGTTATAGGCTGCACTGTGTTACATTGAATTTTGTAACATAAATTTATATATATGGAGAATCATTATACATAGCATGGTGGGAACGCCTGAGAAAGTGGGGGAGGCATTCAGGAGGCTAACAAAACAACAGAAGCACCTCTACCTGAAGAAGATAAGAGAGAGCTACTATGTATACAAGCAGACCTACGAGTGGCAGCCCGATACGAAAAAGAGCAAGACGTTATACGAGTATATGGGTAGGGTACTCGCAGACGGGACATTCGTAAGGAGAATAAGCTCCTACAAGGACCAGCTGGCAAAAGCAGAGGCGTTGATAGTATCGCGTGGTGGGGAGATAACATGGCATGAGAAGGCCGAGCCGGAGGAGGCAGTGCCTACAAAGAAGGAGCTTGCGCTCAAGGAGCCGGACCTCAATATCCTGATGGCGCTCAGCATGAACTCGAGGATTCCGGTGCCGAGGTTGGCGGAACTCGCCGGGTTAAACGAGCAGACCGCATATTCCAGGCTGAAGTCTCTGGAGACAATGCTCCGTATGGAATATCTGCTCGAGATAGATGTAGAGAAGCTTGGATACCTGAGGTACCTCATCCTGATAAAGTTCGAGGATAAGAAGCCAACAAGAGAAGAGATTGAAGAGGCAATTAAAGACGAGTACAACATACAGTTTGCAGCGATGACTAAGGGTGACTATGATGTCGCGATGCTCGTTGTAGACCAGTCGCCGCTCAAAGCGTACGATAACCTTCTGAAGTTGAGACAGAGAGAGCCGCTAAAGAAGTACAGGGCGTCATGGGTGTTCACAAATTTTGCACAGAACTACTCTTTCATACCGCTAAGAGACCAGTTCATAGAGAAGATAGTAAAGGAAAAGGTATGGCAGAGGACCAAAGAAACGCCTCGCCCTGAGAGACATCAGCTCAAACAGAGGGAGTTCCTGGTTTTGAGGGAGCTGAACAACAATGCAAACGGCAATTTTGCCTCGATAGACCAAAAACACGACCTGAGTAGGGGAACGTCGAGATATGCTTACCAATCATTGAAGGAAAGAGGGATAATAACGAGACCAACTGTATCCCTGACGAACCTGCCGATTAAATATGTAGGCATAATTTTGTTCTCAATCATAGACTATAGTATCTTTGACGAAAAAAGATACAAGTATGTTATGGATCGAATTGAGTACGACAAAATATCAAACAAGTACTGTCTTTCCGGAAATATAGGCGCACCAGTTCAGGGAACAATCTCATTTCTGCCAGTCTTTGAAGAGGGCTACCTCGACAGACTAACTGCCAACATGGAAAAGGAGTTCCAAGGAAGCATCGCCAGAAGCTTGGTGATTACGGACCTGATAGTTGGAAAGCTGTGTTATAGAAGGTTTGATAATGTGTACTCACGTCAGTACAGGCTTCTTGTGGAATTCAAAAAAATAGAACCAACAAAACCAACATTTTATGGTTAGGCAGTGTTTTGCCTAGTGTGGAGTCCATGTGGCTTGCGTCAACAAAAAGACAACGTCAAGGATTAGGATTCATTCAACACGGCTACCTGAACCTTTTATCTTTATTCTCAATTAAGCTTTTTTCCAAAACCAACCGCGGTTCTCCAGTTCCGTGATAATTCTCTATGCTACCAACTTTCTCAAAATCTAGTTTATTATAGAGGTTAAGCGCATGCTTGTTCTCAGGATGCACTGTCAGTCTGGCTTTCTCGAAGCCTAGGTCTTTTATCATGTCGAGCAGTAAATGCATAGTCTCTGTTCCGATTCCTTTTTTCTGATGTTCTTGCAATATTGCCAGACTACGAATAAGAGTGGTGTTGCTATTTTCTTCATCCAACCTAAAAGAGACAGTTCCTACAGCATCTTCACCCGCCTTTATGAGAAAAATATTGCCTATCTTGGAAAAATCATGCACGTCTTTCTCATCCCTAAAACCGCCATACATCTTGCTTTTAGATGCTGCGTTGATCTTTAGCACTGTACCCAGATCTTGCGCGTCATCTACTTTTACTAAGGTAATCTTAGGTCCAATCATGTTTTTCCTCTCTGCTCAACATGAAAATCAAAGGAAAAGTCTATTTTACTTTCCTTGCGAAAAACGTCTGTGAAAGTCCTTAAAAACAAACTAATTAAGTACGTATTATAGTCAATCAACAATTAAATTTAAGCCTGAATTATGTGCATATTTTAGCATTTACCGTGTTACAAGCCTCATATCAACATGGATTTTGTTTGAACAAAGTAGTATGTTACGCAACATAGTAAAGATAAAGCAATACTTCCTCTCCCGCACGCAACCCACCCGCACACCGCCCAAAACCCATGCTGCGGCTACCACGACGACAGGGACGTAAACGCCGCAATGAACATACTCAACAGAGCTAGGGCGGGACACGCCCGAAGTGACGCCTGTGGAGATACAGCCTCTGCAGTCCAGCGGGGATTGCAAGCAGCGTTGCCGAAGCAGGAACATACCGGCAAGGAGTATCCACAATGTCGAATGCCGGGAAGCCCACTGTCTTTAGGCGTGGGAGGATGTCACTAAGGTGCATCAGCGCTTGCGCCTATGCCTTGCTTCAGCCCGTTCCTCCTTCCCCTCCACCTCCTCGACGCGCAACCTGTCTGCTAGCGCACGCAGCACCAGCAGCATCGCAGCCGCTATTATCACTACCAGTATTCCAAGCGCGTCTATCCTGAAGAGCACAAAAGTGAAGGCTATGCCCAAAGCAGGAGCGTGCTCGCTCCTGGTGGCTATCAGTAAAGCGGAAACGACGAAGATTACTGTGCCCACGACCAAATATTCCGGAAGGAACGCGAGCAGGTAGTAGCTGGCCGCGCCAACGACGCCGGCTATTATGTAGCTCTTGATGAACTTGAGCGGGTTGGCCATAGTCGACAGAGGCATGATGAAGAGTATGAACGCGCTTGCAGCGACCGAGGCGAAGAGCACCGCCGACGAGCCTATGCCGTAGCTGAGCTCGAACCTTACCGCTCCGAACACTATCACAAGGAGCGAGACAGACAGCGCTACGAAGAAAACAGGCAGTATCCTATTCCGTACGTGCCTCTTCCATCTGCTGTGCAGGTCATCACCACGCAAAAAGCAAGCTAACGTGCAAATTCAAGCTTATAAAAATTACTGCCAGCGGTTCACTCTTCCACATACGGAGCCAGGTAATACGTTACCGTGGCCTCTCCTATCTTGTAGGATATCCTGAGGGGCTGGTCCGACTTGAGCGAGAGCGTAAGCGCGTTGCCTACCGGATTCGAGCGCACCATGTTCTCCAGGAATTCGAGGTTGAATGTGGCCGATGCGTCCTTGGACACGTCAAGCTTCTTAACAGAGACGCCATCAACTTCGTTGGTCTCTTCCAGGTCGCTCGAGTCGCCTTTCGCGTTTATGGCGAACTGGTCCTTTGCTGCCTTGAACACTATGTATGAAGAGAATATGGAAGCGTCTTTGAGCACGTTCTTGAGGTGCTCGCCGTCAAGCTCTATGCTGGCGTCGAACTCAACCTTTGGCTCCTTGTCCTCCTTCTTCCTCATGTCTATCAGATGGAGCCTATACCTGCGCCTGCTCTTCTCGCCTATGAATTCCATCAGGAGCCTGCCGTCGTTCTCCTTCATCACAAGCGCTTCATTGTCCCTCGTCCTTGACATTATCTTGCTCAGGTTGTCCACGTTGAGACCTAGATCGGCTTGCTTGTCCACATCGTACTTGGAAAAGGCCTTGCTCGGCATGAAGAACGAGATCATACTTATGCCGCTCGGGTCCATGGCGTGGAGTCCTATGCCGTCTTTGCTGACTGTGAATATGCCCTCGTCAACCAGGCTCACGATAGCCTCTACACAGTCCCTCCAGTACTTCGCGTTGTCAAGCTTAAGTTCGAACATCTAACCCCCTTGTTACACTATTGTCGAAAGGTATTAATATATAGTTTGCTCGTCTGTCGTTGCCCGCCTCCTATGTTTTCGATGCCTGAAAATGTATTAAGCTTGAGGATAAAATACTGCTGAGGCGATGTAATGATTGGCATAGTCTACTCCAGTCGGGACGATACCGCTGTGCGCATGGCGAGGCACATGGTGCAGTCGAATGGCCTGGAGGAAGCGGGCCCGGGCAGCATGAAGTATAAGGGAGACAAACTGGGCGTATATGAGCTAGACGGGCCCCTGCTGGACAGCAGCGTTCCTGACTCGCTTGGCTGCGATGCCATAATTTTCCTTAGCAAGCACGTGAGTGAGGCAGGAGTGGCATCTTTCACCACGCATTCCCTTGGCAATTGGGGCAATAGGGCAAAGTTCGGAGGCAGGCCAGGAGAGCTCACTACAGCGTCTCCGCTGCTCATGCTTCAGGCACTGCGCGGGCTCGCAAGCAAAGACTCAGATGCGGAGAAGACATACGAGGCTACGCATCACGGTCCCCTGCTGAAGACACCATGCCTCTTCGCGGAGCTCGGTGGCAACGCGCAGATAACGGGCAACGAGCAGGCTGTAGATCGTGTGGCAGACGCTGCGTATGAGGCTGCCGTTCTCTTCGCTGACGGGCCAGTTGATTACAAAAAGGTGGTGATAGGGATAGGCGGAACCCATTACCCGAGCAAGTTCACCAAACAGGCTCTTGAATTTGGCTACGCCTTCTCGCACATAATGCCCAAGCATGCGATATGGAACGAGGACGGCACCAGCAACCTCGGCATGATAGCGCAGGCGATGGAAAGGAGCCAGGTGAAGCCAGAGGCAGCTGTTGTGGACTGGAAGAGCCTGAACGCAATGACAAAGGCGGAAACAATTAAGAAGCTGAACGAGGTAGGGCTTGAGTATGAGAGGGTATAGGGTCTGTTTCTCTACCATGCTGCTGGTTTTCCTGCTTGCAGCCTATCCTGCCCACGCGCAGTATTGGTTCCAGAGCGGCGCGACCGCCTCCTCGCTCTCTGCCAGTGGCAACAGCGGCGCAAGCGTGCAGATAGAGACGGTGCTGCCGCAGAGCATCACTTCGGGCTCTGTGGCCTTCTGGGTAGGCGAGGACCTGCCTAACGGCGCATTCCTGCAGATCGGCTACAGTATATACAACGAGACTGGGAATGTGCCAAGCGACTGCACGCAATCCGGCTGCAGCAGCAGCCAGTTCGTCAAGGCCGGGGATGCGGAATGGTTCTTCGAGTATTTCCCTGCAGACAGGAACAATTCGTTCTACGGCTCCGTGGGCCCTGACGGCTCCGCAGGCCCTGACGGCGCATTCAACACCTATTCCTTCTATTCGCAGGGCAATACCTGGTACTTTGAGGTCAACGGCACGGTAGTCGGCAGCGCCAACCTCGGGACCAGCACATCCGGACCCTACACCCCGAGCGCTATGGGGGAGATGGCGAACACGAGCACGAACAGCGCATACATGGTGCCTGTGATTTTTGCCAATCTGTCGGCTTACAAGGATGACGAGTTCCTGCCGGCGCAGAGCGCGTACGGCACAGTATCGTACGGCGTAGGGAGCGAGACCAGGCTCCCGAATCCTTACGGAGTCAAGGAGGTAGACAGCAGGGTTAACTATTTCGAGGTAGGTTCCGGCCTGCCGACATCAAACAACAACACGCAGCTCTGGAGCCTGGGCTACAGGCTTCGTATAGTCTCGCCATACGGTGGCATAGCCAGCAGCAACGAGTACCTCGCATACGCATCGACGTCTATTTCAGCACCGGGCAGGGTGAGCATAGGACCGGGTGCGATTGCAATATTCAAGGGCTGGACAGGCAAGGGCGCGGGCTCCTACACGGGCACGTCACCTACCGAACCACTGCTCATGTCGTCTAACATAACAGAGACAGCGAGTTGGGAAGTGGAGTACTTCGTAAACGTATCTTCGCAGTATGGAACAGCCAGCGGCACAGGCTGGTACCAGAACGGCACAACAGCAGCATACGGCATAATCAACACCACCTTCATAAAAGAAGGCAAGACGTTCAGGTTCTCGGGCTGGAGCAACGGCAACGCCAATTACACCGGAGTGCAGGAGGTCACTGCTCCGATAAACATAACAGCAGACTGGCAGTACGGGGTGCAGTTGTCAGGCAGAGACGCGTACGGCAACAGCATACCGATATCATATGTGATAATAGACGGCAGCACAGTAAACGCCACCACCTTCCTGAACGCCAATTCGGTATCCAGGCTTACCGGCGTCTACTACAGGGGCCAGCTACTTGCGGCCACGCAGAACATAACTCAGAATTCTACGCCGCAGATAAGTCTGCCGCTGCCAGTTTACAACATCGACATAAAGGCGACAGGCATACTGAGTATGGTGCCTGTGAACGCGCTTGCCACAATAAGCTTTGAGAACGGCAGCAGCGAAACAGCATACACCGGGGCATCAGGCACCATAACGATACCGGATGTGGCGTACGGGTATGCCAACGTGACGCTCAGTTACCTTGGCCAGACTATGCAAAGGTCAGCAAGTGGCGGCAGCGGAGTCGCTTTCGTATTTGTATCGCTGCCAGACCTGGCTGTGGTGGCGCTGGTGTTTGCAATAGCTATAGTGGTAGTGCTTCTGCTTGCAAGGCGCATCAGGAGCAGTAACCGGCAGTATGGGCAGCAATAGCAACTTTTATCTTTTTTGACAGATAACTAGTTTCGATACCATGAAGGTTGCTATAATACTGGCGCCCAGGGATTTCAGGGATGAGACAGTATCGCAGCTCGGGCTCTTTTTCAGCAAGAAGGATGTGGAGGCGAAGCTGGTGAGCACCACGCTGAAGCAGTGCACCGGCTCCCACGGGGCTGTGGCGAAGCCGGAGCTGGAGATTGACGCGCTCAACCCGCTGGATTTCGACGCCGTGCTGGTAGCCGATGGCTCTGGCGTGGACTCGCTCAAGATGTTCGACCACAGGCCGCTGCTTGACCTAATCAAGCTCTTCAAGGATGCGAACAAGGTGGTGATAGGCATAGGCAACGGCATCAAGGTGGTGGCAAGGGCCAACATAATCAAGGATGTAAAGATAGCCGATTCAGACGCGGAAACGAAGAAGCTGGTCTCGCTATACAGGGGCAAGCCTGTGGACGAGCGCGTGGTCAGGGATGGCAACATAATAACAGCAACGGGCAACGAAGACATTGCGGAGCTGGTTTCGGCTATGCTTGCGCAGCCCGCTGAAGCCTAGCGGCGGGCTTGTAGAAAGAATGAGTCTCTGCGCCGCAGTCGCAGATGTAGACAAGGTAGCCGTGCGAGCTCGAGAGCCTGACTTTGCAGTTCACTCCGGGCACCATGAAGCTGCCGCACTTTTTGCATATCCTGTGCTTCAGCCCATCAGGGATGCGCACCTTGTAGTGCGTGCTTATTCGCCTCGCTATCATGACGTAGCGCTTTTCGAGCTTTTTTGACATATCTGTTAGTTCCTTTGCACGCTCCTCCGCCATGCCGAGCAGTCTTCGCATCCTGTCCGCTGCTACTTTCTCCACGATCGGAGGCTTATTCATAAAATTGCCCTATGCCTGAGAAGCGCGCAGGCGCTGTGCCAAGAGATGGGCCCGAGGAGATTTGAACTCCTGACCTACGGCTTATAAGACCGCCGCTCTAACCAGGCTGAGCTACGAGCCCCTTGACGCTTTATATATCTGCAATCTTTAATAATATCGAGTCGGTCGAATGGACCTGGGCGAAGGGCTGCGCAGGGCTGTTGCAAGGCTTAGCGGAGCCACCATAATAGACGCCAAGGCGATAAGGGAATTCAACAAGGAGCTCCAGCGAGCCCTCATATCTGCGGATGTGAACGTGGAGCTGGTGCTCGGGCTTACGCAGAAGCTGGAGCACGCTGCGCTGAGCGAGAAGCTGCCGCAGGGCGTCACTGCCAGGGACTACATAACGAACATGCTCTACGAGGAGCTGATAGGGCTGATGGGTGCTGGCTTCGAGCCAGTTCTGAAGCCCAAACGCGTGCTACTGCTTGGCCTCTACGGCTCCGGCAAGACCACAACATCAGCCAAACTGGCCAAGTTCTACCAGGAAAGGGGGCTGAGCAGCGCGCTGATAGCATGCGACGTCTCAAGGCCCGCGGCCTATGAGCAGCTTGAGACACTGGCAAAGCAGGCAGGCGTGGGCTTCTTCGGCATCAACCACGAACGTGACGTTAGGGAGATAGTGAAGCAGGCTGTTTCAGCGCTCAAGGATAAGAAGGTGCTGATCTGCGACACCAGCGGCAGGAATGCGCTTGACAACGGGCTGATCAATGAGCTTAAGGCAATAGTCGATGAATTCAAGCCGGATGAGAAGCTGCTTGTGATAAATGCCGACACAGGCCAGGTGGCGGGCAGGCAGGCCAGGGAGTTCAACGAGGCTGTGAAGCTCACCGGCGTGGTAATAACAAAGTTGGACGGCTCTGGCAAGGGCGGCGGCGCATTGAGCGCTGTAAGCGAGGCGAAGGTGGGCATAGAGTTCACCGGCACTGGCGAGAAGCTCAACGCACTGGAGCTCTACGATGCGAAGAAGTTCGTGGGCAGGCTGCTGGGCATACCGGATCTTGAATCGCTGGTGGAGAACGTCCAGAAGGCGATAAAGGAGGCGGAGGTGAAGCCTGAGCAGATGGCGAGCGAGGAGCTGAACTACAGCACCTTCTACGCGCAGCTCAAAGCGCTGAACAAGATGGGCCCGTTAAAGAACGTGATGAGTATGATGGGTATGAGCGACGTGCCCAAGGAGACTTTTGAGCAGAGCGAGGCAAAGCTTGGCAAGTACAAGGCGATTATAGACTCGATGACGCCCGAGGAGAGGACAAGCACGGGCGGATTGTTGAGCAGCGCGAGCAGGATAAGGAGGATAGCAAAGGGAAGCGGCTGCAGCGAGAAGGAGGTGAAGTCTATGGTGAGTGACTTCAACAAGATGAAGCGCCTTTACGCCAAGATGCAGAATGACAGGAACCTGAGAAAGCAGATGTCAAAGTTCATGCCGAAACAGTAGGTGTTGTAGTGGGTCTCTGGAAAGATCAGGCAACGGCGCTTACCCAAGAGGCGCTGCGGGCTGAAGCCCGCAGAGGTTCATAGAGCCAGCGCCTCTGCAAAGTGTTATATAGGACTTCGTGCCAAGGGCATACGCGTCGTATCTGTTTTAGCAGTATGATGACTAAAAGGAAAGTGTGTGCGTCTTGAACAAGGCGCCTGGCCAGCAGCCTCAGTACGCTACTCCTTTTGTGTTTTAAGAAAGTGTCAGAATGAAGCAATTTTCAGAGATGAATCTGAAGCCTGAGGTAGTGGAGACGCTGCGAAGGATGGGCTTCACAACAGCGACTGAGGTGCAGGAGCATGTTATACCTGTGGCGATGCAGGGCAAGGACCTTATAGTAAGGGCGAAGACAGGCACAGGCAAGACCTTCGCGTTCCTTGTGCCCATAATGCAGCGCAACGTGGAAACAAAGACACCCGCGGCTCTGATCATAGTGCCTACAAGGGAGCTGGCGCTGCAGATACACAGAATAGCGGCTAAGATGAGGCTTGGAAACGAGAAAGAAGTGGCTGTGGTCTACGGAGGGGCGTCGATAAACGTCCAGATGCAGAATCTGGCCAGGAATCCGGCGCTGGTAGTTGGCACTCCAGGCAGGATAATAGACCTCTTCAAGAGGAGGGCGCTCATGCTTGGCGACATAAGATTCGTGGTGCTTGACGAGGCCGATACGATGTTCGACATGGGCTTCATAGACCAGATAGAGCAGATACTGTCAAAGACGCCAAGGACAAGGCAGACACTGCTCTTCTCCGCCACCATGCCTCAAAGGATAATAAGCGTAGCAAGAAAGCACATGAACGAGCCCACGCACATAAGCATAGGCAGCGAGGAGGAGCCTGTGGTAACGCAGATACAGCACTTCTACGCAGACTCGGAACGCGAGATGAAGTTCGCCACCCTGCTTGCTTACATAAACAAGTTCGCGCCCAGGAAGGCTATAATATTCGTGCAGACGCAGCGCGCTGCAAGCATGGTCTACGAGACGCTGACCGGGCAGGGTATCGGTGCCACGCTGATACACGGCGGCCTGACGCAGTCCAGCAGGGAGCGCGCTCTCAGTGAGTTCAGCGCCAAAGGCAGGTTCCTTGTGGCAACCAACATCGCGGCCAGGGGCATAGATATAGCTGGCATTTCAGACATAATCAACTTCGACGTGCCCAACGATCCGGTTGTTTACGTGCACAGGGTCGGCAGGACCGCCAGGATGGACGCGAACGGAAGGGCGTTCACCATAGTCTGCCGCGAAGAGAGGTATCTGATCAGCGAAATAGGGCATGAGAACAACATACTGATGAACCAGGTCAACCTTGACATTGCGCCGTATGCCGGCATCAGGATGTTCAGGCATAGGGGAGGTTCGGGCAGGGAAGGCAGGGACAGGCACGGCGATTCGCGCCGGCATGGGCAGAGACAGGGGCACTACGACAACGAGAGGGGCCGGGGCGGTTACCGCCGCGGAGGCGGTTCGCACGGCTGGAGCAGACCCACGTGGGCAGCCAGATAAGCGTCGGTAAAACGAGCCCTTTTAAGCTCTGCGTTCCAAAATGATATTGAAAGATGTGATAGAATGAGAGGAAAAGTAAAGATGTTCAATGCTGCCCGCGGTTTTGGATTCATCACAGGAGACGACGGCAAGGACGTGTATGTGCACGTCTCTGTGATTGATGGCGGAGCCGCACTTGCTGCAGGAGATGTAGTGGAGTACGACGTCGAGGAGAGCGAACGCGGCCCCCGCGCAAAGAACGTCAAGAAAGCCTGAAGGCCCGAGAAATCGCAAGGGGCTGCTAGAGTCTGCCTTTGAGCTCTGTGATCTGTATTAGGGCATGAGCGTACGCCCCTTCCAGACTGGGATTTGTCCATTCTGCCGCATACTATGACGTGGCGCAGAAGTGGCGCGCCGGAATCAAGAGGCATGATGCCCCAAAGTTTCAGAAGATCGAGCGACGCGTGTGGAAATCCACCATTTGCGCAAGTGGAAAAGGTACGTGTTGGCATACTCCAGCGACTAAAGGTCAGGCCTGTCGCTGAAGGAGCGAAATGTAGCCTGCTGTCTCCAAATCTATGGAAAAGGTTAAAATCCTATAATGCGTCAGGTATTCATGGCGATCAGATATTGGGAGTTTGAAGACGCTCCGCTCAAGGAGAAGCTGAAGATGCCCAACGTAAAAGAGGTATCGAGAATATTCTTCGACAACGAGACCAGGGCTTATAGGTTCTCCAAGGCGCTGCTGGCTGTAAAAGGGAAGCAGGCTACACAGCAGGCGCTCCGCCTGAAGGACTGCGACAAGTCGCTGCCCCTAGCTACCTGGAAGCGCTACCTTGATTTCGGAGTTGCTGTTGGTATGCTGAAGCACGAGGGTGGCGCTTACGCCTTTACCGACAGGTACTCGAAGCCCTTCAAGAACATGACCACTTACATAAAGAGCTGGATGGAGGCGAAGGAGCAGGAGGACATAGATCTGCTCTTCGCTCAGGCACGCACAGGCAGGCAGCAGAAGCGCGGCGGCAGGCCCACGGCAGATGGAACCGCTGGAGATTCGGTCACAGCAGTGGATCCAAAAGGGCCGGAAACCTAATGTCAGGTATTTAATCCTGTTGCATGTGTTTTGAGCTATTAAAAGTTACGTAATTTACAAAATTATAATGCGAATTGCTTTTAATATATTACAGATCGTCATTCGTTGGTTTCCTACAGGTGCGCAGGCAGGCGCAGGCATGCGGAAGCCAAATGGCCGGTGGCGCTGGGCGTAGCTGGCCATATACCTGTGTATGAGCCTATAATGGTAATATTTTTTAAGTTAAGAGATTTATTGTTTTTGTAAGGTGAAAGAATGGGCACAAAAATAGGGGCATTCGGAAGGATGTATGTGAGCACCAATAAAGTAGTGTTTGTTGCGTCAAATCCTAACTGTCCTAAGATGGTACTTGCAGGCAACAGCAGTAAGCTCAGAGACGACTATAACAAGGAAATGCGCATAGGCAGGAATCTGTTGAAGAAGTTTGCCGTTCTCTAATCTTCCTTGTCAGCGATTTTCCTCGCCAGCGTTAAGTTCGCTTCTGTAATGTTCGTAACTTTCTAAATGTAATGGCCATTGGCCGACTAGAACGCCGCTCAATATGGCCTTCTCTATTTTTGGCTTTTCAGGAGCCCACAACGTGCCCAACAGCTCCGGTCCCCTTTTTATCATCTCTTCTCCGTTTCTGAACGAACAGATATAGAAGGCATCAAAACCACCGTTAGTATCTGCAACCAAACAGTAATCGTTGCTAGCTTCGTGCAAATCCTCTTTTATTATTTCCTGCACAAATTTGGCCAAAAGCTCGCTGTGCTGTTTTATAGGGAAGAGCTGAAGGCTATAGGCAAGCAGCAATTTCTTATCCGTATTCTGCGTAAGCATAGAAAATTTCCTGATTATTCCTTTCTCTTGTAGTGCCTTCATTGCGTATATTACGCGCATCTGCGTGCTTTTGCTTTTTGCTGTGAGATCCTTAAGTTTCATTCTGGAATTCTCATTGAGCAAGCAGAGCACCTCTTTCTCCATCTTGTTTATCGCTGTGCTTTCCTGTATCAGCTCTCTGCGCAACGGAAAGAAGCCTGTGGCGCTGAGATTAAGTGTTGATATCTTAAAGAGAGGCACGTATTCGCTGAGATCCTTCCTTATGTTGAATTGCCATGCCTGGAAATCGTTGGGGTTTAGCCCGACTATGTATAGCAGGAGGTCAAAATCACCCGTAGCAAGATAAGCATCTTGTACAAAAATATCTTTTTTAAGCCTGTTTTTAAGGTAACCAATTTCTGGCACTTTCTCAAACTTTACCGTTATTATCCTACCCTCGCTGAATCCAAGCCTCTGCTCGTCTAATTCCAGCGTGTATGTGAGCCCGTACTTCTCCTCCAGTTTCTTCAACGTCTCTGCCACTGTGTGGTAGCTTATGTTGAACTGTCTGCCCAATCTCTTCAACGGCGCCCTCGAGTCGTTGTACAGGTACATTAGCAGCTTGTACGGCAGTTCGCTCTTCACGAATTCCTGCGTCTTCCTCGATGCCGGCATATATACATCTCTAAATCATAACATGTATCTATCATAATGAACTAAGTGTGTATTATGTGGTTCTTTTAATCCAATAAGTATAAATATCCCTAACGCCATATACTATAGCATGGGAAAGGGTAACAGGGTATGGTTTGGTGCGCTTAGCACCTCTGCTTTTAATTATGTATCCCACCCACAACAGAGCATGCCTGCCCTGTCTCTTTCCCATCCCACCCTTCTCCTTTCACAGAATTCTTCCTGATATATTAACGCTTATCGGAGTGGAGCGTATGGCCGCAAACAAAAAACAATATGCGGGCAAGAGCACAGGTGGCTCTTCGATGTGTTTTCTGATGCTGGAGCCGAAAGGTATGACCGACAGCGGTGCAATAGCCAGGCGCATAACCAAATGCGAAGGCGTCAAGGAGGTGCATCTAACTAGCGGAAGGTACGGTTTCATCGTGACTGCGCAGTCGCAGGATGAGAACGGACTAGGCAGCATAGGCAGCTCGGTGAAGATGGCCTCTGGCAGCAAAAGCGTCAGCATTGCAGTAAGCCACATGATCTATAGGTAGGTGATGTAGTGCTCAATGTACTACTAAGGAAGCTCGCCAAGAAGCAGGTCAGCGAGGCTAACAACGACAAAAGGCCAATCAAGTTCGTGCCCGACGGCGAGAATTCGTGGCGCATCGTCTGGGCCGATGGGCGAAACTGATTTTAAGCCCATCACAACAGCGTGTGGGTAGGCGTTCTTAATGGGAATAATGACATTCAATATAGCACGCTACGATTTTGATTGGAATACAAGGAAACCAAAGATAACAGCTGCTGCTTTGAAAGAAAACTAGCTATTCTCTTTATGCGAGAAGTGTATGATAGTCAGAGATATCAGAGCAAAGATGGGCGAAACCAATTTGAATAATTAATAGGCTGGGCGTCTCTGTCTTCCAATGTAGTTCTGGAATAGCGCCCGCCCCCTATGTGGAGTTTATAGTCTGGTTCACTGGCTGCGTAACGTCATTGCCTGGTTCGCTGCCTGTGTAGAAGCCCGTTACCGCTATGTAGTTCTTGCCGCTGGCGGAGCTGCCCGTTATGCCGGCCACCACCTTTATGCTTACGTTCTTGCAGAGCAGGCTCGCTATCGGTATGCTGGCGTTGACGAACGTGCTGGCCGCGTTCGCCACTCCTGTTGGGGAGACGTAGGTGTTGTAGTGCGTCGTTATCACCGGTACTCCGTTGCTAAGCACCTGTACGTAAAGGAGCGAGCTCTGCGACGATATGAGCTTGAAGTCCAGGTATGGCTCTGTTACAGTGAACTGGGATGATGTGAGGTTGCCCGGCGACACAGAGAGTCCGCGGCTGTAGGTTGTGGCAGCATAACCTCCGCTGTAGCCGCTCCAAGGCGCGGCGTAGTACTCTCCGTACTCGTTGGCATAGGTGAGGTTGAAAGGAACTGTGCCGAAGCCTGCGCCTGTGGCGTTCCATGATGTGTATGTTCCGCTGGAGAAGTTGCCGCCTGGTATCGGTTCGATGGCGTTGGGGCTTATGCAGCTGCTGTACTTTATGGTAGAGGTGCTGAGGCTAACAGGCTCTGCGGTACTGGTTCCGTGGCTTGCCAGCGTTGTGGTGGAGGTGCTGTTTAGTGTAGTCGAGGATGTGCTGGCACTAGTGCTTGTGTAATGCTGGTAAAGGGCAGCCGCAACTATAACAATTATGATGAAAATTGTTATGTATGTCAGTATGCTTTTTTGCAACGCAGCACCAGCAAACTAACCTTTTATAATATAAGTAGTAATAAATAGCTGCTTAGGATCGGTGCTCGTTTGGGAAGTATACCCAGGAAATGGAAGAAGAAGGGAAGGATGCGATGGAAGTGGGTGAAGAAGCGCAGGAAGAGACTCAAGAGGGCACAGAAGCGCAGGGTAGGAGAGCTCTAGAGGTGCTTTTGTGCGCGTAGTGGGCCTGGATCTCGCAGGCAGCGAGAAACGAACCACAGGTTTTTGCTTCATGACCGAGAGGATGGACTGCAAGACACTGCCTCTCCATACAGATTCCGAAATAATGAAGTCCACGCTAGACTCAAAGCCTGATGTGGTAAGCATAGATGCGCCTCTCTGCCTGCCCAAAGGGCGCAAAAGCCTCGAACAGCGCGGCCCTCCACACCTCAGAGCCTGCGACAGGGCCTTGTTGAAGATGCACATACGCTTCTTCCCGATAACGCTTGGCCCCATGCGCATGCTCACGGCCCGGGGCATCGCGCTGAAGAAGAAGCTCGAGCGGAAGGGGCTGGAAGTGATAGAGAGCTTCCCCGGGAGCGCGCAGGACGTGCTGGGCATGCCCAGGAAGCAGCAGGGCTTGGAGAAGCTCAGGAAGGCGCTGATAAAATACGGGATAGGGGGAGACACGAGGAAGAAGGAGATGACGCACGACGAGCTCGACGGCATAACCTGCGCCATAGTGGGCCTGAAGTACCTGCAGGATGACTACACCGCGCTTGGCGACGCCTCTGAGGGCTACATGATACTGCCCAAAATAAGTAAAAGATTCGAGAGGCTTTTGCGATAACCGCCTGCCAATATCAATTCTTATAGAGCAGGCAATGCACTGACTACTTATAAGATGGCGAGCGGGAAAACCCACGATTTCAATCGTGGGATGAGAGCGAGCCGAGAAGCAGAAGCCCCTTTGCCTTCGGGGGCTGATGACATCAATACCTTGTTTGCAACTTGGTATGTTCCTAGTTCAATGAAATCCGCCACATGGAATTGTGGTCTTACGAAATCTCCGAAGGCGTTGATTCGGACGTGTCCCGCCCTATACAATTCCTCTTTGGAAACGCACATATAAACATCTTTTCCTTCCATATTCAATCAACTTGTTTGCAACTTGGGAAGCCCACGAATTCATTCGTGGGAGGATGTCACGGAACGGGTCATGGAAAGCAGGAAAGGCGAGAGCGACAGGGTCACGTGTATTTAGGCTTCTGCACCGGCAAATGCGTCATGCCAGCGTCCTTATCTGGTACCTGCCGCGCCTCTCTATGCCCGCAAGCCTGTCGAGCACCTGCTTTGCGTCCCGGTACGCCTTGGAATACGCTTCCAGCATGGATTCGAAATCATTCCTCTTTATCGCACGCTTCATCAGCAGCAGGTCTATCGCCTTCTCTTCTATGCTCTTTGTTATATCGGAGAGGCCGAAGTCTATCACGCACACGTCTCCGCGCCTCAGAAGTATGTTTGCCGGGGTGAAGTCGCCGTGCGCGATATCAGCAGCATGAAGCTTGGCGAGTTCGGCGCCTATGCGCGCGTAAGCCGCGCCTCCCTTCCCGGCGTCTTTCAGCAGCGTGCCTTCTATCTTCTCCATGTATATGGTGAACTCACCGAGCGCAAGCAGAGCCGGAGCGTTTACGCCGTTTTCCCTGGCCCTTAGCATAGCCCGCGCCTCTTTCTTTGTCCTGCTCCTCCTCAACATAACATCAAGTTCCTTTATCCTGTAGGCCTTGGGCTGCCTTGCCTTTGCTATCACCCTGCTGCCAAACATGCCTGTCTCGAATATCTGCGCCTCAGCGCCTTCTCCGATCTTGTTTGCGGTGCCTTTTATGCAAACACCTACGGCACCAGCGCCGCCTCTATCCTGTAGCGTTGCTTGATGTAGCAATCCGCGATGTTTTCTCTTATTCCTTTCTCCAGCAGCCGTTCAGCCACGTATGCTATCATTGCTCCGTTGTCTGCGTTGTACTCGTTTCCTGCGTATCCGAACCTTATCTTGTGTTCCTTGCACATAGTACCCAGCATCTCCTTCAGCCTCTCGCTCTGCGCCACTCCGCCGCAGACGCACAATTCACTGTTGTTTGTGAGCAGCAGAGCGCGCTCCGTGGCTTCGCAGAGCATCGCAAAAGCCGTTTCCTGTATCGAGTAGCAAAGATCCCTTCTGCTCTTCTCCTTTGCCAATCCGGATGCATAGGTCAGAAGGCCTGTGAACGAGAAATCCATGCCCTTCACAGTGTAGGGCATAGGAACATATCTGCCCAGCTTCGCCTCCTTTGCCACACTAGAACCCCAGGCCGGATTGAGTCTTATGCTTCTTGCAAACGCGTCGAGCATGTTGCCTATGCCTATGTCAAACGTTTCGCCGAGCACAGCGTAGTGCCTGCCGGGCTTCTCCTCCAGCCTTAGTATCTGGGAGTTGCCGCCGCTCACGTAGAGTGCGATCGGTTTTTTGAGCCCTGCTTCTTTCCTGGCTATCTCCACATGAGCCACCGCATGGTTGACTGGCGCTATTGGTATGTGGAGCCTGCTAGCGATTGTCTTTGCAGAGAGCATGCCGACCTGCAGGCACGGTCCCATGCCAGGTCCCATGGTGTAGCCCACGCCATCCAGGTCACGGGCCTTTATGCCTGCATTTTCTAGTGCAGCCTTTATTACTGCGGCCGCGTTCTTCGAGTGCAGCTCTGCCACCCTTGCGGGTATCATGCCCTTGGTGGTTATACTGTACATGCGTTTCTCGTTGGACAGCACCCTGCCCTGCTCCACTACGCCTGCTCCGAACGTGTGAGCGCTGCTTTCTATTCCCAGCACAAGCATTATGCCACTTCCAACTCCCCGGACCTCCTATTTAGTGGAAGTTCAGCTTCCAGCTACCATTTAATAAATGTTTCATACATAAATGCATGCTGTACTCCTTCCAGTTAGCCCAGCTTTTCTCAGGTTAAGTGGTGTTCTTGAATAGGTCCTCCAACGAGCTCGTACCACCACACAAGGTACTGAGCGCCAGCGAGGCAAACGCGCTCTTCAAGAAGATGGGCCTTACTGCAGCAAATCTGCCGAAGATATTCACCACCGACCCGCAGGCCGTAGCGCTGGGCGCGAAGTCGGGAGACATAATAGAGATAGACAGGAACGACTTCGGCAAGAAGTACAAGTACTACAGGCACGTGGTAGAGGAATAGGTGATTATTGTGTCTAAGAATGTATTGCTAGAGTCGTTTCTTGCGTCGAATTCTCTGGTGCAGCACCAGGTAGAGAGCTACAACAGGTTCGTGGCCAATGACCTTCAGAAGATAATAGACCAGCAGGGCCTGATAGAGCCCAGCGTCGAAGGGTTTGCGCTGAAGCTTGGCAGGATAAGGCTGGACAAGCCGTCGGTGATAGAAGCAGACAGCTCGAGGCGCTACATACTGCCCAACGAGGCCAGGCTCAGGAACCTCACCTATTCGGCTCCTATGTTCCTCGAGTTCGTGCCTGTCATAAGGGGCATAGAGAAAGAGGCCAGCTACGGAGAGGTGTTCATAGGCGAGCTGCCGGTGCTGGTGCGCAGCAGTCTGTGCCATTTCAGGACGATGACAAGGAACCAGCTGATCGAGAACGGAGAGGATGCTGATGATCCCGGCGGCTATTTCATAATAAAGGGCACAGAGCGAGTGCTGATAGGCCTTGAGGACATCGCGCCGAACAGAGTAATAGTGAGCAAGGAGCGCAGCGGGACAGAGGTGGTGGGCAAAGTGTTCTCCACGGCTACTGGCTTCAGGGCCCCCACTTCCGTGGTGAGGAACCAGAACGGTCTGCTTAGCGTCGAGTTCCCTACGCTGCACAAGCCAGTGGGCTTCGTGCTCCTGCTGCGCGCTCTCGGCATATCTGTGGGCGATGCGCTGGAAGTGACAGGCGACCTGCTCGTCTACAAGAACGACATGCTGCTGAACATGGAGCTAAGCGAGGCCAAGGACATGGGGCCGAGCGACGCTCTTCTCGAGCTCGGCAAGTTCTCCGCGCCAGGCCAGGCAAAAGAATACCAGATCAAGAAGGCGGAGACGCAGCTCGATACGTATCTGCTGCCGCACATTGGCATGAAGCCGGATTCGAGGAAGGAGAAGGGCAGGTACCTGCTCCAGATGGCGCGCAGGGTGAGCATGACAGCCAACAACCTGGCTAGCGTAGACGACAAGGATCATTATGCAAACAAGCGGGTGAAGTTCGCGGGGCAGCTTATGGAGGAGCTCTTCGCGTACGCCTTCAAGTTCTTCGTCAAGGATGTAAAGTACCAGATAGAGCGCGCCAGCGCCAGAGGAAGGAAGCTCAGCATAGCGACGCTCATAAGCCCGGAGACTATGACAGAGAAGATGCTCTACGCCATGGGCACCGGCACATGGGTGGCTGGCCAGACCGGCATATCGCAGGTGCTGGACAGGACCAATTTCACAAGCACGTACACTAATCTGCGCAGGGTAAAATCACCGCTGGCGAAGAGGCACCCTCACTTCAACGCCAGGGACGTGCACGGCACGCAGTGGGGCAAGATCTGCGCGATAGAGACGCCCGAGGGCCTTGACGTCGGCCTTACCAAGTACCTGGCGCTGATGGCAAAGATAAGCGTGGGCGCGGAGGAAGGGCAGGTGGAGTCGAAGCTGAAGGAGATAAAGGGATTGGTGGATTAGATGGCAAAGGTGCAGGTAAGTGAGAAGTGCTACGTTCTGCTTAACGGAAGGTCCATAGGCGTGGCCTCAGACCCACAGGCATACATCAGCGAGGTTAGGTCATACCGCAGGAAGGGCCTCATATCGGGCGAGGTCAACGTCGCCTACATAAAGAAGCTCAACGAGGTGCATGTCAACACGGACAGGGGCAGAGTGAGGAAGCCTTACATAATAGTAGAGGGCGGGAAGAGCAGGCTCACCAAGGAGCTTCTTGAGAAGCTGGAGAAGAAAGAGATAGACTTCAACTACCTTGTTAGGAACGGCGTGGCAGAGTTCCTGGATGCCGAAGAGGAGGAGAACGCGCTCGTGGCCATGGACGAGAGCAAGATAACGCCTGACAGCACCCACCTTGAAGCCGATCCTTCATCCGTCTTCGGATTCACTATTAGCACCAGCCCGTTCCCGGAGACGAACGCAGCTCCTAGGCAGCTCATGTCAGCAAGCTACATAAAGCAGGCGCAGGGCATGTACGCCACCAACTTCAACAGGAGGTACGAGTCAAGGGCGTACGTGCTCTACTATCCGCAGGCGCCGATAGTGTCAACCGCAACTTACGAGTCGCTGAAGCTGGGCAGGCACGCTTCAGGCCAGAACTTCGTGGTCGCTATTTCTACTTACTACGGCTACAACATGCAGGACGCTATCGTGTTGAACAGGGGCGCGGTTGACAGGGGCCTTGCAAGAAGCATGTCCTTCAAGACATACGGTGACGAGGAGAGAAGGTACCCCGGGGGCCAGAAGGACGCTTTCAAGATACCGCCCGCGACAACAGAGGGCTACATGGGCGAGCACGCGTACGCGAAGCTGAGCGAAGACGGAGTGATAGAGCCAGAGACAAAGGTAGGCGAGGGTGACGTGCTTATAGGCAAAGTGGCTCCTCCAAGGTTCCTCGAGGAGAGCATAGGCACGGGCGGCCTGGAGGCGAAGATGCGCGACGACTCAGTGGCGCTGAAGCCCGGAGAGAGCGGCGTGGTGGATGACGTTGTGTTCAGCGAGTCGCCTGGCGCCACAAAGATAGTGAAGGTGAGGGTGAGGAGCGCCAAGGTGCCCGAGATCGGGGACAAGTTCGGGAGCAGGCACGGGCAGAAAGGAGTTGTGGCGCTGGTGGTACCTGAGGAGGACATGCCGTTCACCGAGCAGGGCGTCAAGCCTGACCTCATGCTGAACCCGCATGCGATACCCACCAGGATGACCTTCGGCTACCTGCTCGAGACCTTCGGAGCCAAGGCCGGCGCGCTGAAGGGTATGAGACAGGACGGAACACCGTTCACGCAGAGGGGCAGGAGCAGGGTGGAGGAATACGGGAAGATGCTTGAGGCGCACGGCTTCGACAAATCTGGAGAGGAGACGATGTACGACGGCATAACGGGCAAGGCGTTCGGCGCGAAGCTGTTCACTGGCATATTGTACTACAACAGGCTGCATCACATGGTGAGCAACAAGCTGCAGGTGAGGAGCAGGGGCACTGTGCAGATACTGACGCACCAGCCTACCGAGGGCAAGGCGAGGCTCGGCGGCCTGAGGTTCGGAGAGATGGAGCGAGACGTGCTGGTGGGCTACGGCGCAAGCATGGCGGTCAAGGAGCGAATGCTGGATCAGAGCGACAAGGCGCCCATACTGATATGCAAGGACTGCGGCAGCACAGGCTACAGGGACTTCGCCAAGCGCGCCAACGTCTGCCCGCTCTGCGGCAGCACCAA
Source organism: Microcaldota archaeon (assembly GCA_964548595.1). Classification (GTDB taxonomy): domain Archaea; phylum Micrarchaeota; class Micrarchaeia; order Micrarchaeales; family CABMGC01; genus JAJYVH01. Next base: position 21,729 of record CAZJQO010000015.1, read on the forward strand.
GCTCGTCGAGGTCGAGATAAGCTACGCTTTCAAGCTGCTGCTCGACGAGATAAGGAGCCTGCACATAAGTCCGAGGATAAGGGTGGAAGAATGACGCTGCAAGCGGAAGTAATAAAGCAGATAAAGTTCGGCGTGTTCTCAGAGGAGCAGATAAAGCGCATGAGCGTGGCCAAGCTGACTGTACCGGATACGTACAACGAGGATGGCTACCCCATAGACGGCGGACTTCTGGATCAGCGCCTCGGCGTGGTTGATCCGGGCCTGGTCTGCAAGACCTGCGGAGGCAGGGCGAAGGTCTGCCCGGGCCACTTCGGCCACGTGGAGATGGTCAGGCCTGTTGTGCACGCTGAATTCGCTAAGATAATATACATGGTGCTCCAGGCTACGTGCCAGAAGTGCCACAGGATACTGCTGAACGACGAGCAGCTCACCGTATTCAAGAAGGAGAGCAGCGAGGAGCTGATCAGCGACGAGCAGCCGCAGGAGCAGAGCGACACAGAGAAGCACGCCGAGCAGGCGATGCTGAAGAAAGTAAAGGGGGTAAAGAAGTGCCCACACTGCGGCACGGTGCAGGAGAAGCTAAGGTTCTCCATGCCCACATATTTCAACCTGGGCGAACGCAGGCTGAAGCCTGACGAGCTTAAGGACATGCTCGCGAAGGTGAGCGACGGCGACCTCGCAGTGCTTGGCATAGATCCTGCTACGAGCAGGCCCGAAAGCTTCATACTAACCACGCTTCTTGTGCCCCCGGTAACTACGAGGCCCAGCATAACGCTTGAGACAGGAGAGAGGAGCGAGGACGACCTGACGCACAAGCTCGTGGACATAATGAGGATAAACCAGAGGCTGGAGCAGAACATAAATGCAGGAGCGCCGCAGATAATAATCGACGACCTCTGGGAGCTGCTGCAGTACCATATAACCACCTATTTCAACAACGAGACTTCGGGCATACCGCCGGCGAGGCACAGGAGCGGGCGGGCCCTCAAGACGCTGGCGCAGAGGCTGAAGGGCAAGGAGGGCCGCTTCAGGTACAACCTCTCCGGCAAGCGAGTCAACTACTCTGCGAGGACGGTGATCAGCATCGAGCCTGCCATAGACATAGACGAGGTGGGGGTGCCGAGGGAAGTGGCGGATGTAATGACGGTGCCTTTCTACGTCACCGAATGGAACTTCGAGGCTGCGAAGAAGCTGCTCGCAAACAACGAGTACCCTATGGTAATCAACGTGATAGCGCTGGACGGCAAGCGCAAGCGAATCCTTGACACCAACAAGGAGGAGATAGCAAAGGAGGTCAGGCCTGGCTACGTGCTCGAGAGGCAGCTGCAGGACGGCGACCTTGCGCTGTTCAACAGGCAGCCTTCGCTGCACAGGATAAGCATAATGGCCCACAGGGTCAAGGTGCTGCCTGGCAAGACGTTCAGGATAACGTACCCGGCGACAATACCGTACAACGCAGACTTCGACGGGGACGAGATGAACCTGCACATACCGCAGACGCTGGAATCGCAGGCGGAGGCCAAGTATCTGATGGAGGCCCAGTACCAGATATTCTCGCCCAGGGACGGGATAGTGATAATGGCCAACGGGGAGGACAGCATAATGGCGCTCTTCATGCTCACCCAGGACAGCACCAGGATGAGCAAGGAAGATGCTTGCTATTTGCTCAGCACAGCGCAGATAAGGGGACTTCCGAAGCAGGAGCGCGACGGCACATACTCGGGCAAGGCTGTATTCTCTATGCTGCTGCCCGAGGACTTCAACATGGAGTACGGCTCTGGGGACAGGAAGATAGTGATAAAGAAGGGCCAGCTGGTGGAGGGAGTTGTTGACAAGAAGGTATATGGGGGCGGGGCCAGCAACAGGCTGTTTGCAGAGCTTACGATGCAGTACGGGTTCGCGGGCCTGCGAGAGTTTATGGCCAAATCGTCAAGGCTCTCCTATGCTTATGCAACCATTAGGGGTATCTCGCTTGGTGTCAAGGAATACATAGGAACGGCCGATATATCCAAGAGCAAGGAAGAGGTGCTCGCCGCTACTCACAAGAGGGTAGATGAGCTGATAAGCCAGTACAAGGCGAAGAAGCTGGAGCCGCTCCTGGGCCTTACGCTGAGGCAGACGCTCGAACAGATGATAACCGTTGAGCTCGACCTTTCCAGGAGCAAGGCGATACAGGAGCTGAACAAGCGCGTGCCGAAGGAGAATGTGACGCTCCTCATGGCCAACTCGGGCGCAAGGGCCAACATACTGAACATGGAGCAGATGAGCATGTTCCTGGGCCAGCAGACTACGCGAGAGGGAGGCAGGGTGAAGCGCGGCTACTACAGCGGGCGCGTGATACCGCACGTCAGGTCCGGCGACAACAGTCCGGAGGCGCACGGATTCGTGGAAAGCGGCTTCGTGGACGGCATGATGCCGATAGAATTGCTGATGCACGCCACGGCAGGAAGGGCAAGCATAATGCAGAAGGGCCTGGTGACGCAGAGGAGCGGGTATTTGCAGAGGCGCCTGGCAAACGCGCTCCAGGATTACTATGTGGCTGAGGACAAGAGTGTAAGGGACGTGGGCAACAACCTGGTGCAAACAATCTATGGCGGCGATGGAATAGACCCCACCAAGGTGTTGATGGCCAAGCTGGCGGCAGAGGAATGATTTCATGCAGTACAAACGAAGTGATTTGGAGGTACAGCCAGGAGAACCGGTAGGGGTAGTTGCCGCACAGTCGCTTGGTGAGCCGGGAACCCAGATGGTGCTCCAGACTTTCCACTTCGCAGGCATAGCCTCGTATGCCACCATCACCACTTCGGGGCTTCCAAGGCTGATAGAATTGCTCGACGCGAAGAAGGCGCCATCGGTGCCACTGATGCGCATAATGCTAAAGGAGAGCTATGCGAAGAGCTTCTCGAAGGCCGAGGAAACAGCGAAGAAGATGAGCGAGATAGAGCTCAGGAGCATAATGAAGCGCATAGTGGAGAACTTCGCCAAGGGCAGGATACTGGTGATACTCAACCGGCAGGCGCTGCAGATCGCTGAGCTTACGCCAGGGCAGGTCGCTGCAAAGCTCGCCAAGCAGCTCGGGGTAGAGGCAAAAGCGGGAGAGCACGGCAACGTGATAATATACGCGCACACGAAGAACCTGAAGGAAGTCAGGAGCATGTCGGTGAAGGCGACGAAGACGCTGATAAACGGCATAGAGGGAGCCGGCAGGGCCATGGTGATGCAGGACCAGAAGACAGGCGAGTTCTACATAGAGTCTACCGGCAGCGGCATAGAGGCGGTGATCGAAGTGGAGGGCGTGGACCCGGGCAGGATATACACCAACGACGCCTTCGCCGCTTACAGGGTCTTCGGCGTGGAAGCAGCGAGGAACGTGCTAGTGTCAGAAGTGAGCAAGACGCTGAAGGACCAGGACATAACAGTCAGCGACAGGCACCTAACGCTCGTTGCCGACGCCATGACCGCAGGCGGCTCCATCAAGAGCATAGGCAGGCACGGGATCGTGGGCAGCAAGGAATCGGTTTTGGCAAAGGCAGCGTTCGAGGAAACGGTCAAGCACCTGATTAACGCGGCAGCGTTCGGCCAATCCGACTACATGAGGGGCGTCACCGAGAACATACTCGTGGGCAAGCAGATACCCCTTGGCACCGGCACTGTGAGGCTGGCGATAAAGAAAGACATCGCGGGGAGCAAGAGGAAAAAGCAGTAGCGCGCGTTTTGCTTGTGTTTTGTTGTGGTTTTATGCAAGAGAGGCCTTTTGACCTGCTGAACAAGACCATCGGGAAGAAGGTAATGATAAGGCTGAAGGGCGGCGACGGGATAAGGGGCACTGTATCGTCGTTCGACGCTCACATGAACCTGGTGCTCGACGACGCAGAGGAGCTTGGCGAGGACGGTTCTTCGAAGTCCAAGCTCGGCACCATACTGCTGCGCGGCGGCAATATACTGTTCGTGAGCCCCGTCTAGCCTTTCAGAAGGGCATTTAAACATAAAGCAGCTAGCTTTATCGTTGGGCTCTTAGCGCAACGGTAGCGCGTCTGCATGGCATGCAGAAGGTTGCGGGTTCGAATCCCGCAGAGTCCACGTTCCGGAGGGCATCGAGTCAAATGGCTGGGCGCAAGACTACCAGGTCGCAAAACTTTCCAAGAGTTGCATTGTTAGCCGTAATACTGATCCTTGCAATTACCTTCATGGCCTTAAACTTTTACGGGCCCAGCATGCAGGGCGACGACTGGGAATACTCTGCGCTTGCTTTCTGTACAGCGAATCAGTGCGGCAGCCATCTTGTCACCACCTCGTTCTTCAACATCAGGTACCTGGAAGTGCTGCCCATCGCGCTTTCCTACGAACTTTTCGGAGTCACGCCATTGGCAAGCTCGCTGTGGGCTGCGCTCGCGTACCTGCTCACCATAGTGGTGGTGTTTTACATCTCCATCGAGCTCTTCGATGACGTGCGCACGGCCGGCCTTGTTGCTCTGCTCTTTGCGTTCTTCCCGCTTGTCTTGAAGTATGCCACTACCGTAGATGACGACGTAGCGCTGATGCTGTTTCTCGCACTCTCCACATACTTCCTGGTGCGCGGAGAGAAGAGAAACTCCAACAATCAGTTCCTGCTCTCCGGTTTCTTCGCCTTCATCGCTTTCCTCGCCACGCCGTCGGCGCTTGGTTTTATAGTAGTGATGCTAGTTTACTGGATCGCGCTTGTGCTCATGAAGAAGCGCAGTTCAAGGAGCTTCTGCATTTTCCTTGTTGGCATACTAGTGGCTGTAGGCGTCATGATGCTGATGGACACGATCATGTTCCATAATCCGCTTACCACAGCACAGGAAAGCATTGCGTGGTACGAGTCGCCGGTGAGCGACATCAACACAAACACCTTCTACTATTATCCTATCATCTTCGCCAATCCGCTGGTCATCAATTCCGCCGGCCTCTACTTCTTCGCGCTCGTGCCTGCCGCAGCCTATCTGGTGGTGAAGAAGGAGAGGAAATCGTATTTCTTTATCCTCTGGGCTGTGCTGGGCTTCTTGCTGATGGAATACGGCATAAACAAGATAACACTAGGAGCTCCCAGCTACCTGCCCGTCTTTGCGCAGGAGAGGTATCTGCTGTTCATAGCGGTGCCGGTTGCAGCAACTCTGGGCATCGCGATAGCGAAGCTCTACGGCTCTTTGAAGAAGAACAGGGCAGCGAGACTGGCGCTGGCAATGCTGGCAGCCGCGGTGCTGGCCGATGGGGTGGTGATGGGGATAGGCCTGCACCAGCAGAGCCTTTTCGCTGTGTACGACCAGGCGCAGATCGCGAATTACCTGAACAACGCCAGCAGTGCCGTGCCTGTCTACTACCTCGGAGGCGATTATGCAGACGCGCTGATCTACATGCACTTCAACAATCCGGGCAGGTTCTACAGCTACGCGTCCCTCAACTGCTCAAGCATACAAGCCAACTCCTACGTGCTGGTGCCAGACGATCCAGGCTACTACGGCCTCAACTATCTCATAAACACGCAGGAGTACTGCCCATCGTGGACCCTGGTGCTCCAGCCCAACGCAGTCGCAGCATTTCCCAAATGGGCGTCGGACTACTACTTCTACAACCAGAACAACGGCAGCGCGTACACTGGGGAGCGGCTTTATTACGTGACCTGAGCCGGTGTGCCTGCCAAATATAACGAAAGCTAAAAGCAAGCGGTGCTAGCAGGCGTTATCTTTTGATCCGCTTTAGCTCTATGTCCTCTCCAGGCTGGCTATTATGGCGTCTCGTATTCTGTCTGCCGCAGCCAAACTATCCTCGCTAGTTCGCGGAATAGCCATTGTAACTTGCACAGGCTGCATTGGCGGCATTGGTACAGTGACATACGGGTTAAAGACAAGTTTTGTTTTGAATATCTTGCGCGTCTCATCGCTCACATCGATGTTGTATGCCCTTTTTATGCGCCTCTCTGCTGAGGGTAGCAAGGAAACTATGTATTCAAGCACCTCATCGCGTCTCAGGAGCTTAAATTCCTTTTGCAGTTCCTTATTTTCTATGGCTAGAACGTTGTCCCTTTCTTCTTTCGGCATCGCATCCTTATTCCACGTGCGTTCGATGGGCAAGAGGATGCGATCATAAACACGGGCGTCCATCCGCCTCCATGATCTGTTGCTTTCAATCTCCCGTATCCTACCTACCCTAGAGATTTCCTGTTCTGCGTCACTTTGCCCTATCACCGCGACGCTTTGGACGCTTCGCAGCGGTTCCAAAAAACTATAGTCGACATATATCTGCAGCCTATCTTCGTAAACGCCTATGGACACCTGGTTTCCCCAAGAAGAATCCACGTCCACTCTGTGTTCAGGGGGCAGCAGCTCCCAGTCGCCTCTGCATTTTATCACGTCGTAGCCTTGCACTTCTCCCCTTCCGCTAAAACCAAAACCCCTCTTATCTCGAGCAGTGAGAGCGAGTCCGAGCGCAGCGTCCCTGAATCCTTCCTGATTTTCCAGTGCACGAAAATACTCTGAAATAGAGGGTACACTGCCGCCAAAGTGGTGTGCAATTATTTTGGCCTCACTTGGCATAGCCAGGTAGTCCAGAATAATTATCTTGTTTTGTTTGAATTCAACGTAGCTTCTAGTGCTTTCGGCTGTCATACTCTCGCTATACTGCTTTTCTTGGGCCCTTAATATAATTTTGTATTGGTTTGTGCCATGCGGCCTCCTTTTATGTATGTTTGATTATTTCTAACATTTTGTTGCAATAAAGCAAATATTTTTATATTAGTTATAGCTATATGTTAGAATGTGCCCAAGGCAGAGAAGATAGTAGTAAAGACAGTGACGAAGCCAAGCGTCGAGAGCGCGCGGGCGCTTACTGACTGGTTCTTCGACACCTTCGACCTCTCGAGCAAGAGCGACAGGCCGGAGCGAGAGATGTTCCAGATGATAGTGGGCAACAGCCTGAAGGGCGCAGGAACTAGCAGCAAGGAGATAAGCAAGTCGCTCAGGCTGCCGCTCAGCACAGTCATATACAATCTCAACAAGTTCATAGACTCCGGGCTGGTGGTCAGGAAGGGCAGGGAGTACTTCCTGCGCGCCAGCGACTTCGAGAGCACGATACAGGAGCTTCAGGCAGAGATGCTGATGGAGTTCAACAGGATGATGCAGTTCGCGAGCAAGCTCGACGAGCTTATAGAGAATGAGATGTATGGCAGAGGAAGAGGAAAAGAAGGAGAAGGAGCAGAGGAATGAGGCCAAGCAGCCCGATGCCGGGAAGCAGGAGGCTGCCGAAGAGCTGAAGGACCGCCTGCTTAGGCTGGCCGCAGAGTTCGACAACTACAAGAAGCGCTCCGGAGATGACATCTACAATGCAAGGGGTATTGGCAAAGCGGAGCTTGCAAAGGCGCTGCTCCCCGCGCTCGACGAGTTCGAACTGGCACTCTCGAGCTTCAACACCGATGCCAAGGAAGCGGAGCACATCAAGGGCATAGAGCTTGTCTTCTCCAACATACTCGGCGCGCTGAAGGGCGCGGGCATGAAGGAGATAGAGGCGAAGGGCCGGTATGATCCTTACAAGCACGAGGTCATAATGACCAGGGAGAGCGCAGAGCCGGAGGGCACGATACTGGAAGTGGTGAGGAAGGGCTATACCTTCAACGGCACGCTGCTGAGGCCAAGCGCCGTCATAGTCTCTAAGAGCGCGGAGAAGGAGAAGCAGGGCTCAAAATGATTATGCTATAGAGGACCGATGGAATGGCAAGCGAGAAAATTTTAGGCGTGGATCTGGGCACATCAAACAGTGCGGCTGCTATATTGCAGGGAGGCAGGCCGGTTCTTGTGCCAAGCGCAGAAGGCACTTCGCTCTACGGCAAGTCTTTCCCGAGCTACGTGGCATTTACAAAGGACGGGCAGCGCATAGTCGGCGAGCCAGCAAGGAGGCAGGCGGTAGCAAACCCAGAGGGTACTGTGACCGCTTTCAAAAGGAAGATGGGAAGCGGCTTCAAGTACAAGCTCTACGGCAAGGAGTACACTCCGCAGGAGCTCTCAGCAATACTGCTGCAGAAGATAAAGGCGGACGCTGAAGCATTCCTGGGCGAGGAGGTGAAGAAGGCAGTAATAACGGTGCCCGCTTACTTCAACGACAACCAGCGCCAGGCCACAAAGGACGCGGGCGAGATTGCGGGACTTGAGGTAGTAAGGCTGGTGAACGAGCCTACCGCCGCAAGCCTGGCGTACGGCCTTGACAAGGCGAACAAGGAGCAGAAGATACTTGTCTACGACTTCGGGGGCGGCACGCTCGACGTTACCATAATGGAGTTCGGCAACGGCGTATTCGAGGTCAGGTCTACCAGCGGCGACACGCAACTTGGCGGCACCGACATGGACAACGCGCTTGTAGACTTCCTGAAGGATGAGATAAAGAAGAAACACAGCCTTGACATAAACAAGGACATACAGGCGCTGCAGAGGGTGCGCGAGGCAGCGGAGAGGGCCAAGATAGAACTCTCGACAACGCTTACGAGCGAGATAAACCTGCCGTTTCTTGGCACGGTCTCCGGCAAGCCGGTAAACTTCGTATACCCGCTGACACGTGCTAAGCTTGAGGAGCTCGTATTGCCCATAGTGGAGCGCACCAGGATACCAATGCAGCAGGCGCTCAAGGACGCAAAACTGCAGCCGAACGACATAGGTAAGGTAATACTGATAGGGGGCCCCACGCGCATGCCAATAGTGCAGAGGTACGTGGAACAGCTCTACGGCAAGAAGATAGAGCGCGGAGTAGACCCGATGGAAGCTGTCGCGTTCGGCGCGGCTGTGCAGGCAGGTGTACTCACCGGCGAAGTCAAGGACATAGTGCTGCTTGACGTTACCCCGCTCTCGCTCGGCATAGAGACGCTCGGGGGCGTATCCACGGTGCTAATACCGAGGAACACGACGGTGCCGATAAGGAAGTCGCAGACCTTCTCTACAGCTTCGGACAGCCAGCCCGCTGTAGACATAGTAATACTGCAGGGCGAGAGGCCCATGGCGAAGGACAATGTAAGCCTTGGCAAATTCAGCCTGACTGGCATACTGCCCGCGCCCAGGGGGGTGCCACAGATAGAAGTGACTTTCGATATCGATGCCAACGGTATACTGCACGTCAACGCGCAGGACAAGAAGACCGGCAAGGAGCAGAGTATGCAGGTCGTGGCTCCAAACAAGATGAGCAGGGGCGACATAGACAAGAAGGTGAAAGAGGCAGAAGAGTATGCGTCGCAGGACAAGGAGGAGCTGGAACGCGTCCAGGTGAGGAATGAGGCCGAATCCATGGTTTACACAACCGAGAAGACGTTGAAAGACAACAAGGACAAGATACCGGGCGAGGTTGCGGAGCGCGTTGAGCAGGCCAAGAACGAGCTCAGCGACGCCCTCAACAAGAACGATGCCGCCGAGATAAAGGGGAAGCTCGACAGCCTGAAGAGCGTGCTGCAGGAGATAGGCTCAAGCGTCTACGGCAACGGGCAGCAGGGGCAGGGAGGGCAGGGTCCGGAACCTGGCTTTGGGCCAAGCGGGCCCGGCGACTCCACAGATGCAGGAGACAGCGCTGACGCGAACTTCAGGGGCTGAGTCAGGGAGCGGGATTGGCTAACCATGTCGGCAGACTACTATAGCATGCTCGGGGTACCGAAAAATGCCAGCGAGGTGCAGATAAAGGACGCGTACAGGCGCCTGGTGCTGCAGTTCCATCCTGACATAAACAAGGATCCCAAGGCGTCGGAACGCATGCGCGAGATAAACGAGGCATATGCGGTGCTCGGCGACCCTGCCAAGAGGAGGCAGTACGACATGATGGGACCCGGCGCGTTCAGCCAGAGGTTCAGCGAGGACGACATATTCCGCAACTTCGACATGGAGAGCATACTGAGGAGCTTCGGCATGAACATGTCGGACATGAGCAACTTCCAGAACATGTTTGGGTTCGGGCAGCAACAGCAGCGCCCAAGCGCATACCAGCAGCAACAACTCAGCCTCAACATACCGCTGGCAGACCTCGAGAGGGGGCTGAACAGAAGCTTTACCGTGCAGTACTACAAGCGCTGCTCAAACTGCAACGGCAAGGGAGGCGAGCCCGGCTACAAGGACGCGCGATGCCCGGAGTGCAACGGCACCGGAGTGGTGCGGAGGAAGAGCGCCAATTCAGCCTTCGGCTTTCCCTCTTTCTTCATGATAACGAGCACGTGCAGCAGGTGCGGCGGCGCTGGCGTGATTCACGAGAAAGTGTGCCATGTCTGCAGGGGCAGGGGCCAGGTGCTAGTAAAGGAGAAGTTCAGGGTGAAGGTGGAGAAGGAAGAGTGATCAGCCTATCCTTGCGCTCTGCCCCGCGTTGTGCCTTCGTATCACTGTGACGAGCATTAGTGCCAGTATGGCGACTGCGGCCGCGAAGAGCAGCAGAGAGAGCGGCCAGTTTATCAAACCTTTGGTGAGCAGCTCTATGCCCAATCCGACGCACGCGAAGGCAAAGAGCGGGGGTATTGCGGGCAGAGCAGTGTCGTAGCGCTTCGACACATGCATGGCGAATATAAGGCCGAAGCTCGCCGATGCTGTGAGCACCACGCTGAAGAAGAAGCTGAAGTACGTGGTGTATGCGCTCACAGCCAGCATAAGCGGTATTGCAAGGTCGCCAGTGCCAAGGGCCGAGAGCGCGGGCACAGGCACGATGCCGCTCCTCATAAGCTTCCTCACTTCGCTGTTCTTCGTGTTCTTGAATAAGCCGAGCATCCTTTTGGCCTCGCTCTTCTTCAGCGAGCTTTGCGGAACCAGCTCCACATCGTAGCTACCAACCATCAGTGCCGTATTGCCCTGTATGCTTGCCTTTGCCAGCGTGAGCATGTGCTTTGTCACGAAGACGGCAACGTAATCGTATACGGCGATGAGCGCCATGAGCACGAGCGCGACGAAGAAGGTGAAGAAGAGGCCCAGCACCAGGCCCACGCCTATGCTTGCTATTATGGCGGTTGTGTTCCTCAGCCACTGCCATCTGTTCTTCGATAAGATGAGCACTACCGCCAGCAACGCCGCAATGCCTACGGGAAGCGCCACGCTGTTAGGGAAGACGAACGAGAGAATTATCAGGAACAGGTAGAACGAGGCTATGCCCACCACTATGGCCTCGATTCCCTTGAACAGCACCGGCCCGTGCCTGGAGCGGAAAAGAAGCACTAGTGCAATACCGCCGGCAACGATATACGCAAAGTACAGGAATACCTCACCAGAGAAGCCGGTGCCCATGCTCGTAGCCTGCACCTCGCTCGGCGTTATCAGCCCGAAAGCGACCAGCACTCCGGCAAGCTGTACGATCAGGAAGAAAGCGAGTATGTTTGTGAGCTGCCTGTACTCTATGAGCTTCATCGACCACGACCCGACAACCTAACTTTTGCGCAGGCGTTTAGATAAGCGTTTCGGATATGGCGCTGCTGTTCAGGGACCACGTTGCCCTTTCTCAATAAAGTAAATGTTTACTACGCAGGGCGGGAAATATCACCACCTCAACGACCCTTTCACTGCGAGGTTGCGAGTTTAAGCCCTCGTGAGCCTTGCAAAGCAAGGCGATAGAGCTGGCATAAGGAAGAGATGCTAGCGTCCTGTTCTAAGGACAACTTCACTGTTTTCGAAGTCAATGAGTATGTGTTCCTTGCATGCAGTCCTCAGCTCTGTGGAACTGCCTTGATAGAGGTGGAGGTTTATTGTATCTGTTTTGAGTTCATCTTCAATAAACCGCACAGCAGGAACGAAGTCCGCATCTCCTGACAGTATAATTATCTTCTCGGCCTCTTTGTTTAGGGCAGTTTTTATTGCGTCAATGACAAGCAGTATGTCTATGCCCTTCTCGACAGGCAGCAGGTCTTTGTTTTTGTCTATGCGCCTGTATTTCAACTTCCTTGTCCGAATTTTGATGGGCCACTTTGCGACTAGGTCGCGTATGCCTTGATGGAATCTCTGCTGTAGCGAATACTGCTGAGGCTCGATTGCTATGTCTTTCATAGCGTCGTAGAGGCAAATGAGCTTCAGTTCTAAGCCCATTTTCTCAAGCTCGCTGAAGAGCTTGCCGTAGTCCGCCGGCGCGAAAGGCAGCCTTCTAGATGTCTTGAGTGAATGATAGAAGTTCGAGTTATCGATAAACAATGCGGCTGTGGGCATAGAATCAGCAAGTAGAAGCCCAGCTTTACCGAGCTTGCGCCCGGTAACTCTGGGGACGCTATCTGAATAATCTTGTGAATGTGGTGGTTTATAAAGCTTCTTAGAGATGCAGGTTTTGTGGAATAATGAGGCCGGCTAGAGGCTTAGTTTGTAGGAGGGACGAATTAATAAAGTGTTCTGTCGTCGAGGGACCTTGCCAAAATAACGAACTTCCGTGTGGGAAACGCTTATCAAGTCAAGGTTAATTAAGGGGTTTCGGCATAAGCAATAGCGTGAGGAAATGTCTGCTACACAAACAAGGGAAAGAGAGATATCCAAGGCAAGTTCTGAGATGGGGGTTCTTACTAAAGTAGGCACCAGCTATCAAGACTTTCCAGAGGGAACAAAATGGAGCCAAAGAATCCGTATTTATGATGAAGCTGTGGAAGTTTTGAACAAGGCTACTGAAGCGCCTCTGGTCGCGTTCGGCTACTGGAGCAGGGTCGAAGTCTATTCGCGTTTCGGGGGGGGCTGTCGTGCTCGGGTGGCGCTGGAGGACGAGAAGGGAAACGTCAGCCTGTCTGATTGGAAGGTAAGTTCGGTAGAAGAAGCAGAGAAGATAGCGAAGGAAAAGGACCTGAAGCTTGCGGGAACAAACATGCTTTTAAACACTGCATTTATAGAAAAGTATGCAGGCGTAGTCGTCGTATTTAGTTCCAGAAATGCGTCAGCATTGAATGCCGGGGAATTCCAAGATGCATACTACTTGGTCAGTGCTGCAAGAGATGCTCTTTCATCGAAAGCAGGTGGCCTGACAAGTGCAATAGACGCCGAATTGAAGAAAGTGCAGAGCAGAAGGGCCGAGATAAAGGAGGAGGACGAGAAGCTTGCTAAGAGGGAAAAAGAGCTTCAAGAACTGAGGCCAAAGGCTGAGAAAGCAGAGAAAGACGAGGTACAGGCTAAAGAACTCCTAAAGGGTGCCGCAGACAGCAAGGAAACCGTACTTGAGGAACTGCAGCGAAGCGCATAAATATCTGAAATATCCTTATTCCTCTACCTGGGTTTGTGCGGAGAAATCCCGCAGGCTGCGAGCAATCGCAGGTGCAGACTTGGGTCCACACATCCGTCTATAGTGCTGATTGGCTTAAGAAGCAGATCAGCCATGAAATTCAACAGCGACACTGGGTAGTCCCAGGCTGAAATCGTGAAGCTGTGGTGCCGCCACGGAAGTGGCCTGACGTTGCTGCTCGGGTGGCTGAGGTCAGGCAAGAAGAGGGCGGGAAATATCACCACCTCAACGACCCTTTCACTGCGAGGTTGCGAGCTTAGAGCCCCTCGTGAGCCTGCGAACGAGCTGAACTTAAGGAAAGAATTTAACACCAGTCTTGACACAATACTAACATGGAAATGACTGCTACGGAAATGAAGATGATAGGCAGGAAGCTTGACAGGCTTGAGGTTGAGGTCACGAGGCTAAGGGCTAGGCTGATACCCACAGAGAAGATAAGTGAGAAGGAGAAAAGGGAGCTGAAGGCTGCCGAGAAGAGGATCGCCAAGGGCGAGTGGATCAGTTTCGAAGAGCTTACCAAAGAGTTCAGTTGATTGGTTATTCTTGATAAAGACCGACAGGAAGGTCGAGAAATCATACAGGAAACTGCCGGAATTCTACAGGAGGCGTATTTTTGGGCTGGGCCAGGTACTTGCAATCAAACCCGTACCAGTTCACGACTATGACGTTACAAAACTTGGAGGCACGGAGGATACCTATAGGGTAAGGATAGGCGATATACGCATCTCATACGTTGTCTTTTGGGCAAAGCAGGAGATACACATATCTGAGATCAAGTGGAGAGGTAAGGCTTACAAGTAGTGCATACCGGGCGAAGGCCTGCCGACGAAGAACGCGGCCAAAATAACGGTACAGTGTGTAGAAACTGCAAATAAAGCATATGCTAATTAAGGGGTTCCGCAGAAGTAATAGCGTGAGGAAATGGACCCGAAAATGAGAACACAGGAAAATCTTGCGTTCAAGGAATACAAGGTTGAGGGACTGTGCCACTCCTACTCCCTATCCGTGGCCTTTCCGACCGAGAGCGTTAATCTGGAAGAGACGGACAAGGCGCTGAACCTAAAGGGGCTTGTGCGCGCTCCCACCAGCAAGATACTGCGTGTTCTGTGCGATAATTACGACCTTAAAAGCAGGATAGTAGGAAAATGGGGCTATGCTGCCGAAAAGGGACTCGAGAAATCTGGCTGGTATCTTTTCAACATGGAGACCGGCGAACTGGAGGAACCCAACGGTGGTGGTGGGCCTGCAAAAGATCTGGTGCGTACACAGTCTGGTGATCGGACGCGCAAGGTCGGCGTCCGCCCGGACTTCGTCGCCCAGGTCGGCAGCAGGCGCTTCGGCCTTCTTGGCGTCGGCACGCCCGACGATGCTGCTTCGGTGGTTTTCGGAATCAAGCCTGATGGCGCCGCGCCGGTTGCGAAGGAACTGCGCGTGGAGAATGGGGAAA
>CAZJQO010000016.1:0-28605 GCA_964548595.1 Microcaldota archaeon
GGCTGGTGGCCGCTCAACGGCAATGCAAATGACTATTCTGGAAACAACAATAATGGTCAAATAGGCGGAGCGGTGACGTTCACAAGCTCGTGGGGGAGCGGCTACACCACGCCTTGATCACAGCACTCCTGCCGGCTCCCAGCAACGTATGTAAACCCGCTGCAGCATAATACGTGAACAGAAGCGTTGCAAGCATAGGTTCATGGTGCACGTTGTTTTCGCTGGCTTGAAGTACTACCTTCTGCTGGGCATAGCTGATCTCAGCCTTGCCGTCTCAACGTAAGCCTGAGCAACACCCTGCCCGCAGCAGAAGCCCATGCAGACACATTTTACCAGATGATTTACCGGACAAACTACCGGATAAACTACACACTTCCAATGGTCAACAACATACACAGATTGTCCTCTTCGCCTTCTCGAGCAATTACGCCGCTTGGAAAATGATCAGCTTCACGACACTTGGGCAGGGCCTGCCCAAAGGCTCGTAGCGCAGCAACTCTTTTAATCTTTCTTGCGCATACTAAATCGCGACCAGGTATAGCGATGGCGGAGGAGTTTGTTTCGCAGGACGACGAGGAGCTTCTGAAATTCATAGAGTCAGCAAAGCCCAAGATATACATAGTGGGCGCTGGCGGAAGCGGCTCCAACACCATATCAAGGATGGCAGAATCTAACATAGAGGGCGCCACGCTTGTGGCCGCAAACACAGACGCGCAGCACCTGCTCAGGACAAGGTCGCAGCGCAAGCTGCTCATAGGCAAGAAGACGACGCGCGGGCTTGGAGCGGGCAGCGATCCCAGGCTGGGCGAGGAGGCGGCGCAGGAGACGAAGGACGAGATAAAGCATGTAGTTAGCGACGCGCAGCTCGTTTTCGTGACATGCGGCATGGGCGGCGGCACAGGCACGGGCTCTGCGCCTGTGATAGCCCACGAGGCAAAGGAGGCCGGAGCGCTAACGGTAGGCATAGTCACACTTCCATTTTCGACAGAGGGCAGGACAAGGATGCGGGTGGCGCTGGAAGGGCTGCAGAAGCTCAGGCGCTCCACCGATACCACTATAATAATACCCAACGACAAGCTGCTCAACATAGCGCCAGACCTGCCGCTCAACATGGCCTTCAAGGTCAGCGACGAAGTGCTGGCTAGCGCAGCCAAGGGCATAGTGGAGATGGTCACGAAGCCGGGCATGGTAAACATAGACTTCGCCGATCTCAGGAGCGTGCTAAAGGATTCGGGTTATGCGGTAATAGGCGTGGGAGAGAGCACGGGCATGCAGAGCAAGGACAGGGCAGTCATAGCGGTTGAGAACACGCTGAAGAGCCCGCTGCTAGATGTCGACCTTTCAACGGCAAAGAAGGCTCTGGTAAACATAGTGGGCGGCCAGGACCTGACGCTGCACGAGGCAGAGAGCATATTCCAAGAGGTATCGAGCAGGATAAGCGAAGACGCGATGCTGAAGTGGGGCGCCAGGATAGAGCCGAGCATGCAGAAGAGCGCGCTGAAGGTGATGGTGGTGGTGGGCGGGGTAGAGTACGCCAATTACGCGGCCGAGGAGGCGAAGGCAGAAGCCAGATCGGCAGAGGCTGCAGACCTGGACGAGATCTTCGGCTAGTCGTGCTTATTTTATACCTTGCGAACATATGACGAGCATGAAGCTTAATCCGCTGCCCAAAATAAGGCAGTTCTTAGACGACTCGGGAAGGATACTGAGCATAAGCTACAAGCCTGGCATGGACGAGTTCAAGCGCACGCTGAAGATAGTGCTCTTCGGCACGATGCTGCTGGGCGCGATGGGCTACATCATATACCTTATAGTGCTGTTCGTGATAGGCGTATAGCTAGGGTGCTGCTCGTGGATGTGGATCTGGACTACACCAAGTCTGCGCAGCAGAATGCAGAGGAGTATTTCGAAAGGGCAAAGAGCGCAGAGAGCAAGCGCGAGGGTGCGGAGCGCGCAGCGAAGAGGCTGGAGGAGCAGCTCTCGCGCCTGGAGAAGGAGAGCATAGTTAAGAAGGAAGTGAGGAGGAAGCGCGACACGGAGTGGTACGAGAAGTTCTACTGGTTCTTCACAAGCACGGGCCTGCTGGCCGTAGGCGGCAGGAGCGCACAGCAGAACGAGGCAGTAGTTGCTAAGTACTTCGAGCCCGGCGACCTCTTCTTCCACGCCAGCATCTTCGGAGCTTCTGCTGTGGTGCTGAAGAAGGGCGAGGAGGCGGCGCAGCGGGCCAGGGACGAGACCGCGCAGTTTGCCGCGTGCTTCTCCAAGGCCTGGGAGAACGGGCAGTCTAGCGTCGACGTCTTTGCTGCAAAGCACGGGCAGGTCTCGAAATCCGGCGGCAAGGGCTATCTTGGCACCGGCAGCTTCCTGATATCGGGCGAGCGCGAGTGGCACAGGGACGCGAAGCTTGAGCTTGTGGTGGCTGTTGAAGAGGCAATGGTCAATCTTCAGGCGCCGGCAGAATCGCGGTACGCATACATCTCGCTGGCGCCGCTCTCTGTGCACGTTGACGCAAGCAGGCTCTCCGTGATGCCCTTCATGGCCTATGCGGCGGCAGGCAGGGCGAAGGGGCTGAAGCTGCTTCCCGGCAAGCTCAAGAAGTCAGACGCAGCGAAGCAGATAGCATCGAGGCTGAACTTCAGCGACATAGACTACATAATGCAGCACCTGCCTCCGGGCGGTTTCGAAATCGAGTGATTGCTTTAAATAACTTGTTTTCGAATAGCTTGCAAGGTGCTGTTTTTGGCATTCTATGACTACAGCCTGGCTTTCGGGATCATTGCCCTTGCTTTCTCCCTGATAGCAGCAGCCGTGACGCTCAGGAAGGATCCGGGCAGCAAGCGCATGCGCGAGATCGCTGACGCGATAAAGGCTGGCTCGCGCGCCTACCTGAACAGGCAGGGCATCACCATAGGCGTCTTCATAATAATCATATCTGTCGCCCTCTTCTTCCTTCTTAAGGACGGCTGGCAGCTCGTGATAGCGTTCCTCACCGGTTCGATAACGGCGTACATGACCGCTTACCTGGGCATGAACGTAGCTGTGCGTGCAAACACAAGAACTGCAAAGGCGGCAGAGAAGGGAGTGCACCACGCATTCTACACCGCAATACTCGGCGGCTCGGTGACCGGCTTTGCAGCCATAGGCTTCGGCCTTACTGGGATAAGCCTGCTGCTCGGTTACCTTACAATAAACAGCATCGCGATCCTGATAGGCTACGGCTTCGGCGCTTCCCTGGTCTCGCTCTTCGCCCGTGTCGGCGGCGGCATATACACCAAGTCTGCCGACGTGGGCGCTGACCTTGTGGGCAAGACAGAGCTCAACCTGCCTGAGGACGACCCAAGGAATGCGGCTGTCATAGCGGACAACGTGGGCGACAACGTAGGCGATTGCGCCGGAATGGCCGCAGACGTTTATGAGAGCTATGCGGTTACGCTCGTAGCCGCTATGCTGATAGCGATAGGAGTATCTAGCGCGGTGAGCGCTGTGCTTAATCTTGCCTACCCTCTCTACATCGCCTCTGCTGGAGTGGTAGGAAGCCTGATCAGCATGCTCTTCCTCGGGCTCAGGTCCAAGACGCCCACGCGCACCCTCTACAAGGGAATAGGCGCAGCTGTGTTTTTCTCTGCGATAATCGACTACGCTGTTACCTACATTTCAGGAGCCCCCGCCGCTTACTTTGCGGCTGTGCTGTCAGGCCTCGTGCTCGCGATACTGCTCTTCGCCATAACCGATTACTATACGGGCAGCGGCAGGAGGCAGGTGGTGAAAGTAGCAGAGGCCGCGAAAGGCGGCGCTGGCACAGATGTGATAATGGGCCTGTCTATAGGCCTTAAGACCACTTTCTTCCCCGCAATATTCATAGTCGCTGCGATCTTCATAAGCTACTATGCCGCTGGCGTCTACGGGATAGGCATAGCAGCAGTGGGCATGCTCTCGCTCACAGCCACCATACTGACGATAGACTCGTTCGGGCCTATAACCGACAACGCCGGAGGCATAGCCGAGATGTCGGGCTTGCCTGGCAGAATCAGGCGCGTGACTGACGAGCTCGATGCTGTGGGCAACACGACCAAGGCAACGACAAAGGGCTTCGCGATAGGCGGTGCAGCGCTTTCTGCGACAGCGCTCTTCGTGGCGTTCGCGCAGGCGGTGGGCTTGACGACCATAGACGCGCTCAACCCGATAGTCGTAATAGGCATATTCCTGGGTGCGCTGCTTCCTTTCATATTCTCCTCGTTCCTGATGGAGGCCGTCGGGCATACGGCTAACCTCATGGTGGACGAGGTCAGGCGCCAGGTCAGGACCATAAAGGGGCTGATGCAGGGCAAGGCCAAGCCAGATTACGCGAAGGCGGTGGACATAGCGACGGTCAACGCGCTCAAGTCGCTGGTGGTGCCTGAGCTTATAGTGATACTTACGCCAATAATAGTGGGCCTGGTGCTCGGCAAGGCGGCGCTTGGGGGCCTGATAGTAGGCATGATACCGGCGAGCTTCATGATGGCCCTGTTCATGGCCAACAGCGGGGCTGCGATGGACAACGCCAAGAAATACGTTGAGAACGGCCACTTCGGCGGGAAGGGAAGCGATACCCACAAGGCTGCCATAGTCGGCGACACAGTAGGGGACCCGCTCAAGGATACAGCCGGGCCCGCGCTGAACTCGATGATAAAGGTAATAAGCACGATCTCGATACTGCTCGCGCCCGTCTTTATCGCATACGCGCTGCTGTAACCGCGCTAGCTGGCGAAGGACTTCAGCAACGCTACCGCCTGCCTCGCCCCTGCCTTAGACCTGCCGTGCTTTCTGGCATGGAACACGTACGGCACGCTGCCTACTCTTAAACTGCCGTTGTCAACGCACTTCAGGAAATCGAAAAGCACCTTGTAGCCGTAGCCCACGAACCTGCTCCTGTTGCCTCCGTACACGCGCATGAAAAGGCTTCTTCTCATGCCGAAGAAGCCTGAGAAGACGTCACCGCATGTAGCACTGCCAGCTCCGCGAAGCACCGAAGTGCCTATGAGTATAAGCAATTTCGAAATTATTTTCCTGTAAAGCGCCCAGCCCGTTACGCTCTCCCGCTCGGCCACTGCAAGGTCGTGGCCGTTCTCCAGCAATTTTGCGATCTGCCTTACCTTCTCCAGAGGATGCTGCATGTCCGCATCTATCACCACGAAGTACCTGGTTTTACTCCTGCTTATCCCTTCTATGATGCTGGCCGTCAGCCCGCGGCGCTTTCCTTCTGCTTGCCTGTCTATCAATGTCACCCGCCTGCCAGTTTTTTCGAGCGACCTGACAACGCCTCTGGTGCCGTCGCGGGAACCGTCGTCCACCACGATTACACGCGCGCCGTAGTATTCGTGCTGGATGCGCCTTATCATTGTGCCTATCGTGCCTCTCTCGTTCAGCGTTGGCACGATTATGGTAAATCGCGAATAATCAGGGCTCCGCATTCCAACACTCTGGTAGCGCGTCTGCTTTATATTAATTATTGCATTAAAAAAGGCATGCAAATAGAGAAGCAGCTGGCGGACCTGCTGCGCAACCCGTTAGCGATAGCGTTCGTCGCCTACCTGTTCATTTCCCTGATTATCTTCTGGCCTGTGGCTCTCGGACAGAACGTGGTGTTCACCAATTCCAGCGACACGTACCAGGCGCTGGCCTACCTGTGGCACGTTCCTTACTCGCTCTTCGTGTCGCATACGCCTGTATACTTCACCAGCGGCATCGATTATCCTGTCGGCGCAGCGCTCGCGGGCCAGTCGATTATGCCGCTTGCCGGCATATTCTCGTGGCCCCTCCAGCTAATCAACCGTGCCATGGCCTTCAACCTGCTCTTCTTCCTGGCATTCATACTTTCCGGCGTCTTCATGTTCATGCTGGCGGATTACATAGTGAAGAACAAGTATGCCGCGTTCGTTGCTGGCCTGATATTTGCGTTCAGCCCCATGCATATAACGCAGGCGTACGGGCATCTTAACTGGGCGATGGTGGAGTTCATACCCTTGTTCATACTCTTCCTGCTGCTCACGGTCGAGAGGAAGAAGCAGGTGTATGTGTTTGGGGCAGCAATTTCGTTCGTTCTGCTTACTTTCATGGGAGACATAGAGCAGGGCATACTCACGCTTTTCTTCACAATACTGATACTCATACTCTACGCGATAAGCAGGGACAGGCGCAAGGTGTTAAACATGAGGACCTACCTGCTGCTGGGAGAGATGGCGGTTATAGCGCTGGTGCTCTCTGCTCCATTCATCGTCGCAATGCTCCCGTACCTGCCGGAGGCGTTCAGCGCCGTTTCGCAGCAGTCCGGCACCCTTTACAACGAGGTGTGGAGCGTAGACCTTGCCTCTTTCTTCCTGCCGGGCTACTACAACGGCATATTCAAGGGCATCTCGAGCAGCTACTACGTAATATACCAGCCTGACATAACGGAGCGCGTAGCCTACATAGGCTACACAGTTCTCGCGCTCGCGCTGCTCGGCCTGGCATACACGTGGAGGCACAGGCGCGAAGATAACATGCATCACGGCCTGATCTGGCTGGGCATAGCGCTCGCAGGTGCGGTCATGGCGCTGGGCCCTGTGCTGCAGTTTTTCGGCACTTTGACAGGCGTGCCACTGCTGTACGGGCTGTACGGCGCCCTGCCAATCTTCGACATAGTCAAGGAGCCTGACCGCTTCTTCTTCTTCGCAACAATAGGCCTGGCAGTACTCGCCGCTCTTGGCATAAAGAGCCTAGAGAGGTATCAGCTTCTCGGCACGCAGCGCAAGCGCCTGCTCTTCGCGATAGCGATCTCGTTCCTTATACTGGTGGAGTACAACGGCACTCCGCTCTCCGGTTCTGCCGCCCAGCAGCTGGTGGCGGGCACGCACATACCGAAGGCATACGCGCAGCTGGGCAACTACACCGCCAACTTCACCACGCTCATGCTTCCTGCGCTTACAAACTACTCGAGCTACAACAAGGAGATGTTCCCAGCGCTTAACATGTACTACCAGACGGCGCTGAACAAGCCGATACTCGGAGGCTATTCCGCCAGGCCGAACAGCAGCCAGAACGTGTCCGACGAGATAATACCTCTTGCAGCAGAAGCCTACTATCTGGAGCAGGGCGACGGGCTTCTCTACGGCTCCCCTATAAGGGAGAACTACAGCAAAGTCACGCTGCTCCTGCTTCGTCTCTACAACACCAGGTTCGTTTCTGTAGACAGGCAGGCGTACAACACCACGAACCTGGAGCAGCTAGCCAGCTACCTTGAAAGCGTATTCGGCAACCCTGTATACATAGACAACACTACGCTGGTGTTTGCTGCCACGAACGCCACTTCAACCGCGGGCAACACAATCGCTGCCTACACCCCGGTGCTGATAGGCAGTCCCTATATATTCCACACCTACAGCGTCTGGGAGCCGGGCTGGGCGTTCTGCACATCGACTTCGAACTGCAACGCCACCTTTGAAAACACATGGTTCGGAGAGAATGATGCGTACATAGACGTGTACTCACCAACGAACCAGAGTGTTAAGATGAACATGCTCGCGCTCTCCCCGACAGGGGCGAAGAGCGTCTACGTGTATATTGACGGCCAGCCCTACGAGTCGATGAAGCTCAACAGCACTTTCTCTAACTACACGCTTAGCTTCCTGATGTCGGCCGGCATAAACCAGATTGTCTTCGTGACTGCGACGAACAGCAGCAACCCGTACACCGGGATGGGCGTGAAGAACATTACCTTCTCCACGTAGGCTCATCTGTGCCGGTGCCACATTTCCCGCTCCAGGAATGAGAAGTATGCAAGCACCGGCTTCGCGATGCCGCTGAGCGAGCTTATCTGGCTGGCTGTGTTGCGCAGCATCTCTATGTCCTCTCTTTTCACCACGCGGAATGCCACTAGGAATACGGGGTATGCGAGGAGCAATGCCGCTATGCCGTATGCGAGTTCGACAATCGAGCTGCGCAGCAGAAGCCCTGCCGCAAAAACGAGCGCAAGGGCTGCGTTGCTCAGCAGCACCATGGCCAGTCTCCTGTACTCAGTGTGCATCCCGAGCATAACGCGCACTCCTCTCAAGAACAGGTAGTCGTAGGCCAGGCTGCCTACGAAGAACACGGCTATTATGGCTCCGAGAACCCCGAAGGCGGGGGTAAGCAGCGCAAGCGCAGCAATCTGTATCGCCACAGCTATCGCTGCATACGAGAGCAGTTTTGAGGTGTTGCCTGTGGCAACGAAGATGCTCGTGGCGAGCGTTCCCACGAGCCCTATTATGGTGCCGAGCGCCACGAGGCCGAGGTAGAGCGGGGCAGAGGCAAAGGAAGTGGAGAGCAGCGCATAAACAAGCGGAGTGGCATAGGCGCCTATGTACGCTATCACCGGTGTGCTAGATAGCATTGCGTATTCGAGTGTCCTGTTGTATACGAATTCGAGGCTCTTGGTCCCCGCTTTCATCTTCCTTGTGGCCGCTATGCTGAGTGCTGGCAGTATCGAGAACGCGGCTGTCGCATAGAAGACAGAGAGTATGGTGCGGGCACGCACCGCTATTCCGAAATTGCCGAGCGCGTATGCTGAGACGAAGAAGCCCAACAAGAGGGTGGCGAAGCTTGGCATGCTGCCCATCAGCGCGTTGTTGCCTGCTATGGGCAGCGAGAATCTGAGGCTCTCCTTCACCTCCTTTGCGTCCGGCCACAGCGCGCCTGTGTGCATGCGCTTGTGCGAGTAGAAGAAGACAACGAAGGTGCCTATGGCCGCCGCGAACGCGTAGCTTGCTAGCATGCCTGCAATTGCGCCCAGCGCGCCGTAGCCCAGCAGTATCAGCGCGACAGACGCAGCCAGCATCACAACATTCTCTGCATTCTCAAGCACCATGGCGGCTGCGTTCTTGCCCATGCCTATCAGCGCGCTGTCCGAGGTGCCGTAGAGGATAGAAAAGAAGATGGTGGTGGACGCGGTTACCAGCAGGTCAAGCGTTATGCCCGTTCCGCTCTCCAGACCCTGGGCAAAACCGCTTATGCCAAGGGCGAAGAGCGTCAGCAACAGTCCTATCAGCATAACTGAGAAGTAGCTTGCGCCAAGCGCCTTCCCGAACGCTTTCGAGTCGTTGTTCTCCTCAGCCTGAGAGAGGTGCTTCACAAGGTACTGGCCGAAACCGAAGTTTGACGCGGACGTAAGGAGCGTGAAGAACGCGAACGCTACTGTGAATATGCCGTAGAGATTAGGCCCGAGCAGCCTGGCTATTATGATCAGCGTTGCTATTCCTATGAGCAGCGCCGCAATCCTGCCGGCTGCAAGCGCGGAGAATGTCCTGGCGCTCCTGCTGCTCAATGTCTCCTTCGCCCGCTTCTGCATGCAGATGCTGCTTATTCAAAGCTTTAAAAGCATTAACTCTCCCCTGCTTTAAACGGTCAGCTGAACCTCATTCGATGTTGCGTCTGTGATGGCCGGGAAGGATTCCTGCGCAATCGTGACTAAATAAGCGTGGTCTCTGCAGGCAGGCCCATTATCGCCAAGAGCTCGTCCCTTACCGAAGGCAGCTGGGTTACGTCGTCTTCGTCTTCTGTGAAATGCCCCCTTCCCGGGTCAAGCACAAGCTTCGCATTAAGCTTCTCCTTGAAAAACTGCGCATTGCTTTCCGGCACGTATGGATCGTTGTCTGAGTATATTGCGACGAAAGACCCAGAATGCGATGCAGCCTTCTGCCAGTCTATCGGGGTCGTCTCCCACGGATTGAGTATTGGCTTCTCTTCCTCGCTGAGGCCTGTCAGAGTCGTCCAGCCAGCGACAAATACAGCTCCCCCTATTTTGGCATAGGCAGGCAGCGTCTCCAAGTACCTGAGTATAGTCTGACAGCCTATGCTGTGGCCGACAAGGAACAGGCCAGCGTCAGCTTCCTTCGTCAGCCCTCCGAGGAAAGAAACCCATTCTTCGATTTTAGGCGTGTTCGTATTCGGCATATCTGGCACGATGGCTGGAACGCCCCTGCCCGCTAGCTCCTCCTTCAGCCACGGAATCCAGTCGCTCTCAGAGTCACCTCCAAAACCGTGCACTATGACCACTCTGCCCGTCAGTCCATCTCCTCGTGCTTCTCCCACACTTCTGAAGGCTTCTTCGCTGCTCTCGGGCCCGTGTGCGGTATGTAGTGCCACTCGTTGCCCCACGGGTCCTTGACCTTCGCCTTTGTGGGCCTTACCTTCGTGTACTTCGATAGCGAGAACTCGTCCTTCGTAGGCTCTTCAGTGAGCATCGGTCCCTGTTGCGGTGCATACCTGGGTTCTTTGGGAACTGAGACTATCTCTATGCAGGATACAGGGCATTCGGTCGGGCAGATCATGCAGCCTATGCACCTGTCAACCTGTATCGGGTATTCGGTCATGTCCTCTGTCGACGGCGGTTGGCCCCGTGCATCCTCCACGTTCTTGTGCCTCGGCCTGGTGAAGTCGAGTGCGTTTACGGGGCAGACGTCTCCGCATATGCCGCACTGTATGCACTTGCTGTCGTCGAAAGTGTACTTGAATGGCATGAGCTGCTCACTTCGGCTGCGGTGGATTGATTGCTTCCTTCACAGCAGGCCTCGGCTTCGGTTCTATGAGCCTGTTGAGTATGCCTCCCCTGAAAGAGTAGAGTATCGCCGCAACGCCGCAGAGCGCGAGTATTGCAAAGGTTACGTAGAACGAGTATATCGACAGGTCTGGGTTGTTCTGCGAGTTGAAGTTAGTGTTGAAGTAGCCCCAGATGTTGTTCGCGCTCAGTGAGACAGTGGCCGGCAACACCGGTAATGCGGCAGCGCTCTCGGTAACGAACACGACCCCGGTGATATAAAGTATCGTGCCGATCAGGACCAGTATGGTCATCATGCTGTTGTACACAGGAACCTCGTCCGTGTCTACTATCAGCATCAGCACCAGCGCCATCGCATAGAAGTCTATCGCAAGCGGCATGAACGGCACGGCTATTGGAAAATCTTGGTAGATTGCCGGCCAGAAAAGCAGGAAGCCAAGGAACACTACAAGGAAGATGCTTGCATCGCGCAGCAGTATGTACACAAGCCACCATATGTCCGCGGCAAGCCTGAGCGTGAACTTCTTCAATATGCGCAGGAAGTAGTTTCTGGCAATCTGCACGGAGAGCGCCAGGACCATCAGCATAGTGATGAGCACAACAATCGTGTTCTCTGTGTAAATGGATCCTGCGGTTACGTATGTCGCAGCGCCCTGGAGAAGCAACGGCACCCACATGCAATCAGAATCACTTGCAATAAAAATATTAAAAAGGTATCAGTAGCAGAGATATCGTGCGACCGGTCAAGCTGCAGTCCGCGATGGAGTACCTGATGACCTACAACCGGGCTCTCCTTGCCTTTGAAGATCCACGCCTTCCATTGCCCGGGAAGAGTGTTCTGCGTTCTGCCGTTATGTGCGGCCATTTTCATCTGCCCTTTCCACCTCGCCCCTGTCCCGCCGCTGAAGCATGCGTATTTTCCCGCTAACCAGAGATAAAAGGCGAAACACAGCATGCTTGTTTTAAAATGTTCTTGTGCGGTAAGTCAGATGACTTAGTGGTATGCGAGGCAAAGAATTGGCACACAACACTTATATTTGTTTTTCCACACAGTATGTCTGCGCCCGTAAGGGATTGGGTGGGTGCACTTAGGGCTGGGTGAAGGTATGGTGGGTGAATTGTTACAAGGCGAGACTTACGACATCGACATAAGGGCAAAGAACATGCGCGGAGAGGGTATCGGCACGGTGAACGGCACCGTGGTTTTCGTGAAGAACTCGAAGACAAGAATAGGCAAGGCGTACAGGGTCAAGGTAACAGATGTGTACAGGACATTCGTCTACGCAGAGGTCATGGACGAGAAAGGCAAGTATTTTATAGGTAATGGTAGCCTAATAGTAGATTGACTTCTTTTCTTTCTTTATTTTACTCACTTAAGGGATTGGTGAACAAATGTACAATATGAAGGAAATATCAGAGGCATTGAAAAAAGGAACCACTACGGTAGGCATCGTCTGCAGCGACGGGATAGTGCTCGGAGCAGACAGCAGGAGCACCATGGGCGACTTCATAGAGAGCGATGCAAGCATAAAAATGTACAAGATTGACGACAACCTCGGCGTGCTGATCGCCGGCGTTGCCGGCTATGCCGAATACGTAGTCAAACTCCTCAAGGTGCAGAACGAGATGTACAGAATGACAGAGGGCAAGCCGCTCTCGCCCACTTCGGCCGCATCGCTTCTTGGCTTCATATTAAGGGAGAGCGCGAGCGAGTTTGCATACGCTTTCCTCATAGTCGGCGGCCTGAACAACGGTGAAGCTGAGCTCTATGACATAGACCCGATAGGCAGCGCAAGCAAGCAGGCGAAATACACTTCTGTTGGCAGCGGCATGATGTCAGCGCTCGGCTACCTTGACAGTATTTACGCTCCGGGCATGGTGGTGCAGGATGGGCTGAAGCACGCGGTGAAGGCGCTCTCCATGGCGATGAAGCGCAGTTCGGCTACTGGAGGCGACATGAGGCTTGCAGTTATATCGAAGAAGGGCTTCAGGGAGTACGGCAAGGAAGAGATAGACAAACTTCTGGCAAAATAGTGCCAGGGTCATTTTTGCTTTTTGGCAGCAGCGGCGAGGCACGCTGCAGCGGCAGCATAACAAACACTTAGAAGTTGATAGAGTTGGAAGAAGAGGGAAAAGCAGAAACTAAGAGCACGCTTGATGCAGTAAAATCGCTCATACCAAAGGAGGCAGAGCTTACAAAGGCAGAGTTCGAGGGGCCGGACGTAGCCATATATGTGAAGAACGTAGCTGCGCTCTACGGCAACGAAAACATAATAAGAGGCATCTCCGCTACCGTGAAGAAGAAGCTTATAGTGAGGAGCGACACCTCGAGCCTCTCGGATCCGGAGAAGGCAACGAAGAAGATACTCGAGATAGTGCCGCAGGAAGCAGGTATCAGGGCGGAGAGCATAAGGTACGTGCCCGAGTTCAACGAAGTGCAGTTGGAGGCGATGAAGCCGGGCCTGGTCATAGGCAAGGGAGGCAGCACGCTGATAAGGATAGTGATAGAGACTGGCTGGGTGCCGAAGGTGCTGCGCATACCTACTATGAACAGCGACGTGATAAGCGGTGTCAGGCAGCTGCTTGTCAAGGAGAGCGAGTTCAGGAAGAAGTTCCTGACCACGATAGGCAAGAAGATAAACCAGCCGATGCTGAAGAGCGAGTGGGTCAAGGCAACAGCGCTCGGCGGCTTCAGGGAAGTGGGCAGGAGCAGTTTGCTGATAGAGACCAACCATTCCAAGATGATAATAGACTGCGGCGTGAGTCCCGAACCGGCGGTGAAGGGCCTTGACGCGGTAACAGGGGACACCAACAAGGCATTCCCGTACCTTGACAGCGCCAACATAACTATAAACGACCTCGATGCGGTAATACTTACGCACGCGCACATGGACCACATAGGCTTCGTGCCTTATCTCTTCAAATTCGGGTACGATGGGCCGGTGTACTGCACTCCCCCCACCAGGGACCTTGCCGCCCTTCTGCTTTACGACTACATGAAGCTGGTGCAGCGCAGCGGGGGCACGCCCCTCTACGAGGAGAAGGACGTGAAGAAGATGCTCTCGCACATGGTGACAAGGGACTATGGCGAGGTGACCAACGTCACTGAGGAAGTGAAGCTTACGTACCACAACGCAGGCCACATCCTGGGAAGCTCTGTTGTGCACCTGCACATAGGGGAGGGAGTGTACAACGTGGTGCACACCGGCGACATGAAGTACGGGTTCACGAGGCTGCTGGACCAGGCAGACACAAGGTATCCGCGCATAGACTCGCTCTTCATAGAGAGCACGTACGGAGGGCCGAGGGACGTGACCGCAAACAGGCAGGAAGCTGAGCTGCAGCTAATGCAGCTGATAAGGCGCGTGGTGGACAGCAAGGGCAAGGTGCTCATTCCTGTATTTTCCGTAGGAAGGGCGCAGGAGCTGATGCTTGCCCTGGAGTCATTTGCAGAGACCAATCCTATGTACAAGCTTGATGTACCCGTCTACCTGGACGGCATGATACTCGAGGCTACCGCCATACACACTGCGTATCCCGAGTACCTCAAAGCGAGCCTGCAGCACAGGATACTGAGCAACAACTCGCCGTTCGAGGCTGAGATCTTCGAAGTGGCAAAGGGCGAGCGCCAGGATATAGTCGACAAGGGTCCTTCGGTAATACTTGCCAGCGGCGGAATGCTCAACGGAGGCACGAGTCTGGAGTACTTCAAGGCGCTGGCCGAGGACGAGCGCAACGCCATAGCGTTTGTAGGCTACAACAGCGTGAATTCGCTGGGCAGGAAGATACAGAACGGCTTCAGGGAGATAGCGCTGCCTGGTGAGGACGGCAAGCTGGCTCCGGTTAACGTGCGCATGCAGGTAAGCACCGTCGAGGGCTTTTCAGGGCACAGCGACAGGCGCCAGCTGATGAACTTCGTGCAGAACCTGAGGCCCGGCCAGCCGAAGAAGATATTTACGATGCACGGCGAAGAGCAGAAGTGCGACGACCTTGCAAGGACGCTTGGAGCCAGGTTCCGCGTCGAGGCACGCGCGCCAATGAACCTGGATTCGATAAGGTTCAAGTGACTAGTCCTGCCTGCCTGCTCCCCTGCCTATGGAGAGCTTGATCCTGTTAGAGTCCCTGGTTATAGTGATGTCCAGGTCCTCGCTGCCGAGCATGCGCCTCAGCTCGTCATAGGTGTAGGAGCCTATGTCCCCGTTGGCGCGCTTCTCCTTCAAAACTTCCGCGCGCCTAGCTATAAGAGTCTCGCGCTTTATCTCAGCGTACGTGAGCGAGAGCATTGGGCTCTGCGCTGTGTAGGTGTCCTCTATGCCCAGCTCTATGGGCTTGTAGCCCTCGCTCTGGTATACGAACGGCAGAACGGCCTGGAACTCCTGCTTTATCTCGTCCACTGTCTTCTCCACTAGTTTACCGTTTCCTGCAAGCACGAAATCGTCGCCGTTCAAAAAGCCGACGAACGTCTCGCCTCTCGTGTCGCGCACCTTGTCCTGCAGCAGCTGCGATACAAGCCTGAGTATTGTTATGCCTGCGTCGTTCCCGAAACGCTGGGCGAAATTGGCAAGGTTATCGACCCTGAGCCTGCCTATGCTGTAGTCGGCGCCGGTGCTCTTCACGGCCTTCTCCATCGTGCCCGATATGCGCTCCTCGTTCGGCAGATCGATCAGCGGGTCGAACTTCTTGCCCTTCTTCTTCAGGAATATGGTTACCAGGCCGCCAAGCTCGCGCGGGTCGAAGGGCTTCTTTATGTAGTAATCAGCGCCGTACTTTATGCCCTTGAACCTGTTGCTCGTTGCGTCCATCGCGCTCACTATTATTACAGTTATGTCCTTCAGCACCGGCGTCGTCTTTATCGTCTTGCAGACCTCGAGTCCGTCTGCGCCGGGCAGCATCAGGTCAAGTATGACTAGGTCTGGTTTCTGGTACTTAATCTTCTCTATCGCCTCCTTGCCGTCGTATATCTGCGTTGTCTCGTAGTTGCTGCCTATGGAGAGCGCCATCAGCTTGTTTATCGCTGGATCGTCCTCCACTATGAAGACGCGCTTTATTGGCTGCTGCTCCTGGAGCATGTAATAAGTAGGTATGCCCCCGCTGCTCCTTGACGCTATTGCGCCCGCCTTCTCGAGTTCCGCGAGCGCCCTGTCCAGCGTGTCGTTCTCCGCGTCAAGCTCAGTCACATAGTCCTTGAGCTCATTATACGTTACCTCCTGCCTGTCGTTTATCATTGACATTATGTCCGATTCAACATCCTCTATGCCTTTCATAAGCTCCCCTGGTCGCAAGCCTATTGGGTAGCGAAAGAATAATATTGGTTCTTGCAGAAACCCTCTTCAGGTCACGGTATGCGTAATGAAAAGGCGCAAGTGCCAAGCGCCATGAAACAGCGCCATCCTGCGAGGCTCGCCCATCCGGCGAGGCTCGCGCTTCTAGTAGTAATAGCGCTGATTGCAATCTACGCTGTATATTCCCTGCTGACTCCGGGCGTTGCCACCGTCTCTTCGACCCAACAATTCTCGCTGCAGCTTAACCAGACGGTCTTCATGAGGCTCTACAACAGCAGTGCAGTGGCGCTGACCCTTGTCTCCACTTCAGCATCCGGCGCCTCCTTCGCGCTGAGCGGAGTGCCTGTGCTGTACAGCCCAATGGTGCATTTCACCCTTTCGCCGGCGCAGAGCCTAAGCGTCAGCGCCTTCGGAACGAAGAGCGCTGACATGAACATACTGCTCGTCTCAAGCACAGGAACAGGAGCCAGCGTCAAGATAACGCCGCTGAATGCGTTCCTGGGAGTGGCCGTCAGCCCGGGCGTCAGCGTCTCCAATCCCGCAAGCCTGAGCGGCACGAGCAGCAGCAATGTCACCATCGTTGCTCCGCAATCCACGAGCAGCGTGCCCAGTACCGTAACTACCACGGTGCAAAGCGCCAGCCAGTCAGAGGTGTCAAAGGCGTTTGAGCTTATGAACTTCACCGGCACCGGCGTACTGATGCAGGAGTATGCGGCGCTCTACGCCAAGGATTCCGGGTGCGACGCAAGCACGTACAACTCCACGTACATCACCTACCACGGTACAAGCCCTCCGGCCCCGCTCTCGTTCGCAAACCTGAGCAGGGAGACACCTACCGGCATTGCAGTGAACGCCACGGTCTCTTCAGGCACCAGCGTAGCCATAGTGTACAAGACGGTAGCGCCTTCAGCCGGTTCCACAGGTGCGGCTGTCATTGCCGAGGTCAACACAAGCTCATCATCGTTCCTCACCAGCGTGACATACACCGGGGTGTACGCAGGACTGAACTACACCGTGCTCAACAGCACGTACGCATTCCAGAGCAAGATACTCAACGACTGCGCCGCATACATTACTCCCTGATCGCGCGGGCGCTGCTCAGCGCTGAGCTTCCTCCTTCTGCGCCTGCTGCCTGTCCTCTTTCTTCTTTCCCTTCTTCACCGCCCTTGATATGGGCAGCGTGAACCAGAACGTGCTGCCCCTGCCTGGCTCCGACTCCACGCCTACCTTGCCACCGTGCAGTTTCACTATCTCCTTGACTATGCTGAGCCCGAGACCCGTGCCCGAGCCCTCCTGCACCGTCAGCCCCTTCCTCTGCACCTGGTAGAACTTCTTGAAGAGCTTGTTCCTGTCCTCCTTGCTTATGCCGGTGCCGGTGTCCCTGACTTCTATATGCACGAACCTGCTCTTGCTGCTTGCCCTTGATACTTTCAGCGATATGCTGCCGCGGTCGGTGAACTTTATCGCATTTCCTACGAGGTTCACGAGTACCTGTATGAGCCTGTTGGGATCGGCTGTTATGATGGGCACGTTGTACTCAGTGCCTATCTCGAAAGTAAGCCCCTTCTTCTCAGCGAATTCCACAAGCGATTGTATAGCCGGATTCTTCACCAGATCGTTGAAGTTCACCTGCTGCACGTCAAGCTGTATCCTGCCGGAGCTGAGCTTCGCCACGTCCAGTATCTGGAGTATGAGCTTCAGCAGCCTGTCGGCCTCGTTGGCTATTATGTTTGCATACTCCTTGTAGTGCGGGTCCAGTTCGTTCCCGCTTCCTGCAAGCAGCTTGCCGTAGCCGTAGATGCTTGTCAGCGGCGTCTTGAGGTCGTGCGATATGTTGTAAAGGAACTGTGTCTTGAGCTCGCTCTCCGACTTTGCGTTTTCGTACTTCTTCTCCAGCTCCTCGTTTGCTTCCTCGAGTTTTATGACCTTCTGCTTCGTGGCCAGCTCCTTGATCACGACTACGTAGCCCACCAGGTTGTAGTCAGCGTCACGCATGCTCCTCAGCGCCTGCTCGCACGGCACCGGATCGCCGCTCTTTTGCTTTACGTTGACAAAATCGTTCTCAACGACCCCGCTGTTCTTCGCTATGGCAGCAGAAGAGTCAAACTTGCTCCTGCTTTCGTTATCAGAGTACAGCGCTGTCACAGATACGCCGCTGAGTTCGCTGTTGGAATAGCCGAGCAGCCGCTCCGCGCTCCTGTTCATCGATTTCACATAGCCGAGGGCGTCGATGCTTATTATCGCGTCGTTGCTCGACTCTATCAGGCCCTCCAGCGCATCCTGCATCGCAGCCGCGTACTTCTCAAGATTGCTGCTGGATATGGTGCACGAATAGCCGCCGAACGCATTCCTTGATATAACTGCTTTTGCGTCCGCGTATATGCCGTTGCCGAGGTTCAGGTGCAACGTCCTTGTGGCGTTGCCGCTGACCTGCTTGAGCCAGTCGCCGAAGCCGCTGTCGGAGTACAGCAGGTCGGACAGCCTGCTGCCTACGAAAGCATTCCTGCTTATCTTCAGTGTGCGCTCTATGTTGCCGCTGGCCCAGAGTACTGTGGTATCAGGCGCGAGCAGCATGAACGAGTCATTGCTCCCCTGCTCGGCTGCCTTTAGCTTCTCCCTGGTTTCCAACAGCTCCGTGGCATCTGAGAGCAACACGTGCATGAGCCTGTCGTTAACCTTCCCGCAGCTTGTTTTGAAGATCCTGCTCTGCTGCAGCCTGTCCCTTATGTCCGCTGTGCGCCAGCCCTGCAGCGACGTGAGCATGTTCGCATCGGCATCTATGAACTCATTGACGTTCCTGCCCACTATCTCCTTCTGCGTCTTTCCGAAAGCCTCGCAGGCGCTCTTGTTCGCCTTGACAATGGTCCCGTTCCTGTCGATGAGCATCTGCGCCATGTATGTGTTGAACGCCGCGTCGAAGTAATGCGCCAGGTTTATGCTCCTCTCGCGCTCTGCCTTGGCAGCTACCGCATAGCCCAGAGCCTCAGCCGCTATGCCCAGCCTCGAGACCATGCCTGCATCGAAAGCGTCATCATGCCTAGACAGGAACGTTGCCACAATGATTGGCTTGCCCTCGACTGAGACGGGCAGCAGCATGCAGCTCCTGAAGCCCAGGTTGTAGTGCTTTATGAGCTCTGAAAAAGCCGAATAGCCGCTCAACCTGTTGTCCACGTAGGGCTTGCCTGTGTTAATCACGAACGCGTCAAGGCCGTCCAGCGCTGCCCTCTCCGGCGCCGCGTCCTTGACAACCACGTGCTCTATCCCTGTCGCGCTCCCGATCTTGGCCGCAAACTTTGCAAGCAGCGCATCTTCGCTTCCAGCCTCTCTGCTCATCTCGAATACTTCGGCAACTACCTGCTCTA
Organism: Microcaldota archaeon; assembly: GCA_964548595.1. Classification (GTDB taxonomy): domain Archaea; phylum Micrarchaeota; class Micrarchaeia; order Micrarchaeales; family CABMGC01; genus JAJYVH01. The sequence continues at coordinate 19,194 of CAZJQO010000016.1, forward strand.
CAGTGGCAGCTTCCTGCATTTGGGTCGCAATACACTCTGTGTTGCCAGATTTAATATCTTTACGCGCAATCCTTGTCAGTGCGTGCCATGCAGGCTGTTAGGCTCTTCGACGGCGTATACAGGCTGGGCGGCAAGCTTGCGACAAGGAACCTGGTGACGGGCAGGAGCGTATACGGAGAGGAGCTCGTGGAATACGAGGGCGAGGAGTACAGGCTCTGGAACCCGTACAGGAGCAAACTCGCAGCTGCCATAATAAACGGCCTCGGTGCGCTTGGCATAAAGCACGGCTCCAGGGTGCTGTACCTTGGCGCAGCCACGGGGACGACATGCAGCCATGTGAGTGACATAGTGGGCAGGGAGGGCATCGTCTGCTGCGTGGAGATCGCGGAACGGAGCATGCGCGAGCTCCTGAAAGTATGCGAAGACAGGCCAAACATGCTTCCTATGCTGCAGGACGCCAGGAAAGTCGAAGCATACGCAAGCGAGGTGAAGGAGTACGATGTGATATACCAGGACATAGCCGCAAGGGACCAGGCTGATATACTCGCTATCAACACACGGCTGCTGAAGAGAAGGGGCCTGGCGTACGTGGCCATCAAGTCGCAGAGCATAGACGTTGCAAAGAGGCCTGAGCTCGTCTTCAGGGAATTCATCGAAAGCATCAACAACAGGTACGATGTGCTGCAGACGCTGCCGCTGATACCCTTCACTAAAATGCACCTCTTCGCTGCGCTGCAGAAGAAATAGCGCTTCAGGAAGCAATTTAATGGTTAGGGCGCATGTCTAATTGGTTCCATGCTAAACGCAGCCAAGTACGCCAGGTCGCTTGACAGATACGCTGCGCAGAGCACCGTATGCCCGCACTGTGGCATGCAGAGTGCTGTGTCCAAAGCAGCTTACTCGTTTTGCAATTTCTGCGAGCAACGCATAGATCTGGCCAGGCGTGTACCGGAACACGAGAAGGTGGCAAGCACCGCCTTCATGCCCGTAGCCTCGCAGCTCAGTGCAGGGAGACTTGACGCAGCAGTGGCCGCGGCGGAGAGGCTGCTGAAGGGCAACACAGACCCGGAGCAGCTCTACCTGCTCGGTGTCTTCTATTCGAGCGCTTCGTGGACAAGGTACACAACCAGGGATTACGACCTGCGCGGATTCATGGAGGCCAACGCCACAAGCATAAGGAACGCCCTGGACCTTACCGCCAGAGCCAAGGAGTGCTTCTACAAGGCAATAAAGAGAGTCGGAGACGCCCAGGCAGACAATGCGGCTGCAGACGCGCAGCTGCTCTTCATAAAGTTCATGAGCTGCGTGAGGCTGCACAGGAAAACAGACGCGTTGAGCGCGTTCGAGGGGCTTAAGAAGCTTGACAAGCAGAACGAATTCATCGGATATGCATACGCGGTCTATGCTGTAGAGGCAGAAACCAAGGACGCTGACAAAGCGCTGGCTGGTCTGCTCATGGGCATGGAGCCTAATTCCTTCTACTACCTTGCCAGGTATCTCGCAAAACAAAAAAAGCTTTCAGAAGCATCGGATCTGCTTCGCAGGCTCGGCAGGATAGCGAGTATTCCGCTTGCCGACGAGCTGGCTTACAAGATGAAGCAGGCGCTGGAAGCTGCCGAGATGTAAACAACTATCCCCTTCGTATGTTAGAAAGATGTGCATCAGGTGCATCGCAGCTTTTCTTGAAAGCCCTGAATCTGTTTACAACTTCAGGATCGGGTCTAAGATTTTCGCCCATAGGTGCTGTGCCGTACACGTACCCACCGTAGCCTCTCGAGTGTCTTGGAGGCTCTATGTGCCACAGCTGGTCGCATATGCTACCTATTGAGAGATTCAGCTCCCTAAGGTTGTTTTCCATTGGGTTTGCAGTACCCTTGCCGCCCCAGTGGCGCGGTTCGGTTATTAGTATGAGATACCACTCCGGGTTGTCCTCCCTGAAGTATTTGAGCTTGTTGACGAAACGTTTATCGAAATATATGACGCTGTGCACCTCTATTGCGATGTATTTTTCATCCTTCTTCAGATCGTTAAGTATGAAGTCGGGGGTGTATACCGTTGCCCCGACTCCAGGAATCATAACATCGAAGGGCACGCCCGTGGTGTAGTCCATTTCCGATTCCTTATGAAGATGGTAGAGCGCTGTCATAATTTTCCGTTCATAAAATGACTCGGTCTGCTCACTCTTTTCCATTTGCACACTCACTGCAACCCACTTCTGTTTGGCTGTTTATATGCATTGGCATTATCCCCCTTCTCACGCCCTTCAGCCCTTCACTACCCCTATCGGCACGTTCCTTGAAACTACGCTCGATATGCCCGCTTTCTCCACCACAGCTACGACATCGTCAACGTTCTTGTAGGCCCACTCCGCCTCTTCGCTGACCAGCTTCCTGCTCCTTACCCTTATTTCTATGCCCTTGCCGCTGAGCGAGTCGAATGTCTTGCTCTCTGGTATCGTGCGGATGGCATCGTGCCTTGACATGAGGCGCCCCGCGCCGTGGCACGTGGTGCCGAAAGTTTCCTTCATCGAGCCCTCCTGCCCGCAGAGCACGTAGCTCGCTGTGCCCATGCTGCCTGGAATGAGCACGGGCTGCCCCACGCTCCTGTATTTTTTAGGTATGTCGTCCCTCCCCTTAGGGAACGCTCTTGTAGCGCCCTTCCTGTGTACGTATACGCTCATTTTCAGGCCGTCAACCACGTGCTCCTCTTTCTTCGCTATGTTGTGCGCCACGTCGTAGAGGAGCTCCAGGCCGAGCGCATCTGCGCTCCTGCCGAATACCTCCTCGAAGCTCTTCCTGACGTTGTGCATTATTATCTGCCTGTTGACCATGGAGTAGTTGATGGCAGAGCCCATAGCGGCTAGGTAGGCGTTGGCTTCCTTGCTGCCCACGTGAGCATAGCTGAGCTCGCGGTCCACGAGCTGTATCTTGTTCTTTTCCTGGTACTCGTTCAATGACCTTAGATAATCGCTGCATATCTGGTGCCCGAAGCCCCGCGAGCCCGTGTGCACCATCACCAGCACCTGGCCCTGCGACAGGCCGTATGCCTTCGCCACCTTTTCGTCAAAAACGCGCTCCACTTTCTGCACTTCCAGGAAGTGGTTGCCCGCCCCGAGCGTGCCAAGTTCATCCAGGCCCCTTTTCTTCGCCTCGGAGCTCACAGCCGAGAAGTCAGCGCCAGGCATGCTGCCGTTCTCCTCTGTTTTTTCAGCGTCGTCGGGCCAACCGAACCCCTTAGTTATGGCGTACTCCACGCCCTGTTCTGCAACCTTCTCCAAATCATGCTGGTCGAAGCCTGCCTTGAACCTGCTGCCCACCCCGCTCGGCACGTTCCTGAAGAGAGCGTCGAGCAGCTGGCCGAGCTTTGGCCTTACTTCCTTCTCGCTCATTCCAGTCTTTATGAGCCTGACCCCGCATCCGATGTCGAAACCCACCGCTCCTGGCGACACTATGCCGTTTTCTGCGTCGAACGCCACGACGCCCCCTATTGGCATGCCATAGCCCGCATGCGCATCTGGCATCACGAGCACGTTGCCCGCTATGCCAGGCAGGGTGGCGACGTTCATCGCCTGCTGCACAGTACCGTCGTTTTTAACCTTATCGAGCATACTCTGGGTAAGGTACATTACTACGTTTGTGTTCATGCCCCTGCTCCTGTCCCTCTCGAGCATGAACTTTACATCGCTGATTTTGCTGAATTCCATGCATACGCGCCAAATCCAACCGAGCTCCTTTTTAATGTCAATGCTTAAATAGGAGCTAAAACAAATACCGCTTGTAAGTAATTTAAACCATACCTGATTAATAGGGTCAGTGCAGGGGTGGCGGAGCCCGGTCAAACGCGGCAGACTCAAGATCTGTTGGCCATAGGCCTGCGGGAGTTCAAAAGCGATTGAGCAAATCTCTCCCCCTGCACGCTCTGGCTAACGGGGTGTTTAACATGGCAAAGGCAAAAGGAAAGGGGAAAAAGAGGAAGATGAGGAAGAGTGCAAGCACGGCCAGGCCCGCATCCGGGCACGGCACGGCCAGGAGCAGCGCTGCGAAGCGTTCAATCATGGCTAAGGTGTTTGGCACCAGGATAAAGGACAAGATGCTGCTCGACGTACCCCACTACCCTCAGACAGAGGACTTCACGAGCTCTGCTGCATGCGCCATGATGGTGCTCAAGTTCATAAGGCCCAATTTCAAATTCAGGCGCGAAGAGGAGTATGACATATGGCAGGAGGCTGTCAACGGCAGCGTCTGGTACGGCTCGAAGTACGGCCTCGCTTACGCGCTCGCCAAGCGCGGAGCCAGCGTGGGCATAATGAGCAACACCAAGGACGAGGGCTACGAGCGCAAGATGGCGGTGTATGAGAACGTGAATCTGGACACGCTCCTCGCATCGTTCAACGAGATAAGGCAGAAATCTGAGCAGCTTGGCATAGAGGAGGAGCACAGGGAAGTTTCTACAGCGGTGATAAAGAAGGCGCTCTCGGCCGGCCACGTGCCCATAGTGCTGATAGATGCCAAGACGATCAACTCGTACCTGGAATCAATGCCCCACTGGGTTGTGATAAAGGGCTACGATACCGACAACTTCTACATAAACGACCCTTATTCTGACAGCACAATTACCATAGCCGCGAGCTCCTTCAAGGCGGCCCTGGGCTTCGAGGACAACTACCACATGGTGCTGGTGAACACGAAGCAGAAGGCCAGATGATTGGCATCCTGCCTGCAAAGCATCGGCTCATGGGTTTTTTGATATCAAAACAAAACAGTGAGATCAAAAATAGTCAGATGGCAAAACAATCAGGCTGCCCAGCCAGGCCGCGTCTGCGGCCTAGTATCTGCTGTTCAGCGCACTTATTCCTTCTGCGTCAGGCTGCTTATTCTGGATGCTGAACCTTGCCTTCTCCTTCGCCATGCCCCTTATCGTGTTGTAGCACTTGAGGCACATCAGCCTTCGCCTCACTATGCCGCGCCTCACGTACTGGTCTCTATCCTGTATGTAGCTCGGCGGCAGCACCCTTATTTCGCCCCTCTCCATCAGTCTGTTGCAGTACATGCAGGTGCTTTCCACCATCCTGGCGAACTCTCCGCGACCTTCTCCCTGTCCCGCGGTTTCCCTAAAGCCACCGGTTTCCTCCTTCTCTACACTTTTCATTTCGTTTTTTCCCCACATAGCCACTCCCCACTGGGCTAAGCGTGCAGTCAATCTCCGCCATTTCATTTCCCCCTTTCAAGTGTATTTATAGCTTTCCTTATATTTAAACATTCTGTTCGTACCATGGCAATGGCATAGCAGCACGCCGCTCACCGCCTTGCCGCGGCCCTTGTTGCCTCTATAACAGCACCTATTCCTGCCCCGGTCTTCACCCCGTCTACGTCGAAATGCGTTCCGCTTGCCCTCTGCTTCCTGGAGAGCAGCCCGATGATCCTGCTCTTGGCAACAGAGCCGACTCCGATGTAAGATGTTGCCTTGGGTATAGAGTAGAAGAAAGGGGTGTCTAGCTCGTCGCGCACCTGTTCCAGCAGCCCTGCGGCATCAGCCTCGCCTCCGGAACACAGCCGCAGCATGCGCTCAACAGTTCGCTTGTCATGCAAACTGCCGAGCCAGAGCGGCCCGAATCTCTGCATGTGCTCCTTGCAGTAGCCGCATTTTGCTCCTGTTTCGCCAGCAAGTCCAGCTTCGTATGCGAAGCTGTGGCAGTTGCCGCAATAAGCTGCAAAGCCGCAGCTCTTCACCGACTCGTACGCGTTGCCGGCGCCCCTGTGCAGCCTCAGGAAGAGGCGCATGTAGTGCATGTCCGCTATGCTGAGCATGGGCTCTACTCCGAAGTTGAACTGCGCCGCTTCGCGCGCAACGAAATTCAGCAGTATCCTCACGCCCGCCTCGTGGCAGAGCTCGTTGTGTATGGGCACAGAGCCGTAATTGCGCATGCAGGCCGAGGGTTCTGCGCCGCAGAGCGTGGCCGTGTCTGTGGCAGTAACCATGAGCACGGCTTCCTTCCTGCAGACCTTCAGCGCGTCGTGCACAAGAGGCACCGGCGTTCCGAAGGGGTCCAGGTCTATGATATCAAACGCCTCGTCGCTGCTGTTGGCGAATTCCTGCAGGCTCTTGCCCAGCACCTTGAGCCTGAGGCCGTTGAGCTTCACGTTCCTTTTCGCGTTCCTGCATGCAACCGGGTTTATGTCCAGCAGCACAGCGTCGTCTATGCCTGCCTCGAGCGCGTACCTTATGCCCCTCGCGCCTGTGGCCGCTGTGGCGTCAAGGAGCCTTGCGTGCTCCATGCCAAGCGCCTTCAGGAAGAGCACTGAGATGCTCCTGAGCTTGCGCATTCTTGGGTTGTAGAAGACTCCGGGTCCAACAACGAGTCTTGCGGAGCCCTCGCTTATCTGCTTCATATCTCTCGCTTCCCCTTTGCCAGCTTCCGCAGCGCGTCGAGCAGACCGTGCGCATAAGATATGCTTGCGAATGCAGTGTACAGATCCTTGCGCGAGAGCCATGCTTCCGCGTCCTTCCTGTAGTTCTTGGCTGCGTCAAGGACCTCCTGACCATCCGCGCCGAGCCCCCGCGGCTCGATTTCAGCAACGCTCTCGTCGAACATGCGTATATCCTTCCCTATCCTTTCCTCTATTTCCTGCACGCGGACAGCCCCAAAAGTTAATAATGATGACAATAATAATAACACAGATGTTTTGGTGTGGTTATGCCCAAAGAGCTCCCATGGGACGAAGACACTGACGGCTTCATCTCCGACCTTGACGACATAGTGTCAAAGAAGTACGGCGTGACTCTCAGGAGCCTTCTTCTGAACCCCGCGAAGTACACCGCCAGGCAGGGTGCGGAGAAGCTCGTGAACGGCGCAAAGGAAGAGGTAAGCGCCTATTTCGGCTCGCTGCTCGATGGCATGAAGGATGAGCAGGCCAGGCTGCAGAGCGACATGGAGACTGCAGATTCCCAGTATATCGCTGTGAATTCTGTGATAACCGACAAGGCGGCAGCCGCGCGCATACCCTACATAAAGCCGATGTATGTTTCCAGGGACAGGGAGAGCGAGGAGTCCGTGCTAATAGAACGCTATGATGAAAGCCTTGAGCCGTTCATAGGCAAGCTTGTCAGTGCGTCAAACTACATCGCTGACGTTTCCGCTGTCTACAAGAAGTACCACCTGGGCTCCTGGCTCTTCTCCGGCTCCAAGAACCACGTGCTCACCCTGAATCCTCCGGCAAGCCCGATACTCACGATAGATGCGGGCATGGATGCAATCAGCGGAATGCTTGCCGGTATAACAGTGGCGCCAGCGCGGTAGCCTGGTTTCTATGCCCTTTGCTAAGCGTGTTCTTGTCATAACCGGAGTGCCTGGAACAGGCAAGACATCGCTGTCGGAGAAGATAGCGAAGCGCATCGGAAATGCAGAGGTGGTGCACACCACCGAAGTGGTCGGCGCCAAGCATCTTTTCTCAGGCGTTTCGGGATGCGGAGAGCTGATAGTCGAGATGTCGAGGTTGAAGCGGGAGCTGGAGCGCACGATCAGAAGCAGCAAGGCGGGCGTGGTCATAATCGAGGGCCATCTGCTCTGCGACATCGGCATACGCAACGCCGTGGTGCTCGTGCTCAGGGAGCACCTGCCTGTGCTTGAGGAAAGGCTGAAACAGCGCGGGTACGGAAAGGGAAAGATAGCGGGCAACATAATAGACGAGGCGCTTGACTACTGCGGCGTGCATGCGGGCAAGCATTACAGTATTGTTTTCGAATCGTTCCAGGGCGACAGGCATCTTGTTGCGAATGTGGGGAGGCTGCTGCAGGGCAGCAAGCTGCACAGCTCCATAGACCTTATGCCCGAGCTCTACAGCATGCTAAGCAGCAACGAGCTTGCGCTCTAGCGGAGCATAAGCTTCTTCCTGAGCTCTGCGTATACGGGCCCAGCATACCTGTCGGGAACGGTGTTGATGAAAAGTCTGGAGCCGACAAGAGCCACATCCTTCCTTCTTCCCACCACCCTGCCGGCTGCTACGTCCTTCATGAAACCGCCAAGGCTGCTGTATCTGTTCTGTTCCAGCGCGCTTAGCGTTTCGCCGGATGCAAGGAATGCAAGCGCTTTCCTGTGGGCTGCTAAGAAAGCGCCCAGAGCCTTGGTGTTGAAGGTGCTGGGCCCCTTGTGTAGTATCGAGGTGAGCTCCTGCCTTGGCGCGAAGAAAGCGAGCAGGCCGCTTCTTTTGCTTATCGCCTGCAGCGAGAAGTATATGCTGAAGCCGTGCTTGCTGGCATGGTACTCTATTATGTCCGAGACCCTCCTCAGCTGCGGCCACACTATGTCCTCGCTCTTGTCCGGCACCTTTGCGGCCACCACGTACAACTCGAGCCCCGCTTCCTTGCTGAAGCGCCTCAGGGCCGCCGCTCCGCCGCTCACCGCAGCTTTCTTGTGGAAGAAGGCAATGCTCGGATTATTCAGGAAAGCACCGCATAGAATAACGAACTTCGCCAGCGACTCTGTAGAAACGCCTGCTGCGACGTTCCTGTTCCTGTCTATGGGGTCTATTACAACGAATTGCGAGTGGAACCTGCCCGCGAACGACTTGTCCTTCAGTACGCCTTTGCCCTTCGGATCGAGCAGCACCGGCAGAGTAAAACCTGTTGCTGCTTTAATTACATCGAGCAGAGTGCCGTAGGTGTAGACGAGCAGCTCGCAGAGGTAGCCTGAGAAGCCGCTGGTGTGCACCTCGGCCCCGTAGAGGTTGTTGGCCTTGAGCATGTGCTTAAGCACCCTGACATCGTCTCTCTGCTTCTGGGAAAGGTGAGAATTTATGAAATCTGCATGCATCGGCGAGCGGTCCACGGCCGTGCTCATGTCCTCTATATTGTCTATGTAGTAAGCGGGCACTATGTCAGCCTCTACGCCCAGCGAAGCCATATGCAACCGTGTGTACGGATGCTCAGCGTACTTTACAGTGTAGCTGTCTGACCTGCTCTCCAGCATTTTTTTCGCGTACGCAAGCCCTTCCTTGGTTATCTTCTCCCTGCTGTACTTCTTGGTGAAGAGGATGAATATGTCTACGTCCGAATCTCCTCTGAGCTGCGTGCCCCTGACGACAGAGCCCACAACGCGTATCGCAACATCTTTAGGCACTATCTCTCTCAGCCTTCCCGTGAGCTTGTTGATTACCTGCACGTCGTGCTTGAATTCGTCATCGCTTGGTTTCACTTCGGAAAGTGCCTTTGCGAAGACCGCACTGGCCGCTTTTTCGATGTCAACCCGCATACTAGCATATAAATAAAGCGGCAAGCTTAATATGCCTGCGGGCTCGTAGCGCAGCAGTAGCGCATTCCGTTCGCAACGGAAAGGTCGCGGGTGCGAATCCCGCCGAGTCCACAACTTCTTGCAAGAAGTTTTACGGCGACAGGACCGGAAGCGGGTCTGGGTGCG
>CAZJQO010000017.1:0-13326 GCA_964548595.1 Microcaldota archaeon
GCGGCGCGCCGCAGCGCGTGCAGTGCAGGAAATCCGCGCCGTTGGCGTACTTGCACCTCGACTTCAAGGCGTTTGGGGTTGCTGGGATTTGAACCCAGACATGCAGGTTACGCCCGATCACTTGGATCCGCTCCAAATCTAAATCATCGCCAAAAGGCTCAACCTTTCTATACATCTGGAGCCTGCCGCGCTGCCAGGTTACGCCACAACCCCTTGCGATAGCTATAGGAAAGGCGTTATTTAAATTAGTTAGCCGCAGCTTCTAATTGCCGAGGCGCTGAACGTGTGCTCATGATCAAATGCATAATGTTCGACATAGGCGGAGTGCTCATGCACGACTTCAACAAGGAGTACTACTGCCAACACCTGTCAAAGCTTAGCGGGCTTCGCGAGAGCAGCGTGATGAGAATCATCAACGGCAGGGAAACATCGCTGGGTTACATGGGTATGATAACAAAGGACGAGATGGAGGCGAGAATGGCGGAGCGGCTCGGAATAGGGCAGGGCCAGGTAAAATGGTATGACACGTATGAGAAGCACGCCAGTGTCAACAGGCCGATGCTGCTGCTCGCCAGGAGGCTGCACAGGCGCTACACCACGGCGTACCTTTCCAACATAGACAGGTCAAGGTACCATTACACACTGAAGCTCTTCGGGCAGTACCTGAAGGCGTTCGACTACAGGTTCGCTTCCTTCGCGATAGGCATGCAGAAACCCTACAACGCGATATACAGCTACACGCTGCAGAGGCTTCGACTGCGCGCCGAAGAGGTCATCTTCATAGACAACGAGCTCAGGAACGTCAGGGGCGCCAGGGAAGTTGGCATGCGCTCGCTGCTCTTCACAGGCATAGCCAGTCTGGAGAAGGAGCTGCGCGGAATCTTCGGTTACAGTAATTTACCAGAATAATTCTTTTGCATGCATTGCTTTTAATTAGTTGCCTCAGGATATGCTTGGGGAATGGAATGGCGGTAATAAATGGTCTGGCTTTCTCACTGTTCAGCATAACATTCGTGGCGCTGCTGTTGCTCTACTTCCTTGTGAAGCTCTGCCTCACACTAAGGAGCAAGCAGAAGAATGCGCAGGAGCTTCTCAACGGCATAGCGCTGCCCCTCGGCCTGATGGGCGCATTCATAACAGCAAGCGGGCTGTGGGACGCACTTACATGGCCCATTCCTGGCAGCTACAACATACTGTTCTACGATCCATACGTAGCGCTTGGGCTGTTGCTGATCGCATTCGCCATGGGAGTCAGGTACAAGATAAAACTAGAGTACCTCGGCTTCTGGAGCCTGCTTGTAGGCATAATGACCATGATATACGGCGTAAACGGCTACTCGCTTGGAATGAGCAACTCGCCTATAGCGCTGCTCGGCCTATACGCTTTCTACGGCATAGCTGCGATGCTTGCGTGGCCCGTAACCTATCTGCTGGACAGGCTCCAGGGGCGCAGCAGTATTGGAACTGGCTGGAAGATAGTGCTTATACTTTTCGCGCTGGCACTGATAGGCGGAACCATAGTGGCCGGACTGCTGAGCGTAGCTGCTGTGGGAGGGCACCTGGCGGCGTATTCGACTTACGCGCCGGTATAAGCAACTGGAGCCCGGGCATGGCGTTGCGTGCGGTATAAAAAGTTAGCCTGCAGAGTAAGGTAGTCAGCATGGTCAGCGACAAAGCAGGCAAAGAGGAGAAGAAGGGGATCAGCGCCAAGAAGGAGGACAACTTCTCCGAGTGGTACACCCAGGTAGTAGAGCGCACCGACTTCGTCGACTATACTAGCGTTTCGGGTTGCGTCGCGTTCAGGCCCAACGCCTATTTCGCGTGGGAGCAGGTGCAGAAGGCTACAGATGCGCTGTTCAAGCAGGCGGGCATACAGAACGTATACTTTCCTATGCTCATACCCGAGCACCTTCTCGAGAAGGAGAAGGAGCACGTGAAGGGCTTCAGCCCCGAAGTGGCGTGGGTCACGCACACCGGCAGCTCAAAGCTCGAGGAGAGGCTTGCTATAAGGCCGACCTCGGAGACGGTGATGTACGAGCGCTTCGCGAAGTGGATACGCTCGTGGCGCGACCTGCCGATGCGCTACAACCAGTGGAACAGCGTGCTGCGCTGGGAGTTCAAGCACCCCACGCCGCTGCTGAGAAGCAGGGAGTTCCTCTGGAACGAAGGCCATACTGTTTTTGCTACAAGAGAAGAAGAGGACGCGGAGCGCGACCAGGTGCTTGGCATATACAAACATGTGCTCGAGGACGTCATGGCGCTGCCGGGGGTTATGGGAAAGAAGACCGATTCGGAAAAGTTTGCAGGCGCTGAGGCCAGCTACAGCATAGAACATCTCATACCAGATGGTTGGGCGGTGCAGGGACCTGATTTCCACGCAGATGGCCAGAAGTTCGCAAAGGCTTTCGACATAATGTTCATCAACAAGGAAGGAAAGAAGGAGTACGCGTACCAGAACACATTCGCGATTTCAACGCGCGAGCTCGGAGTCATGCTGGCCGTTCACGGTGACGACAAGGGTCTCGTGATTCCGCCCATGCTGGCGCGGATCCAGGCCGTGGTAGTGCCCATATACAACGACGGCAACAAGGAGCTGGTAACAAAATACGCGAAGGAACTTGAGGCAAGGATCTCCAGGTCTACCAGGGTGTATCTCGACGACCGCGAGGTGTACTCGCCGGGCTGGAAGTTCAACGAGTGGGAGATGAACGGCACTCCGATAAGGATAGAGATAGGCGAGCGAGACATAAAGGAGGGCAAGGCTGTGCTCGCAAGAAGGGATACCGGAGCCAAGCAGAGCGTGGAGCTCGCGAACGCTGAGAAGAAAGTTGTTGAGTTGCTCGGGGAGATACACAAAGCGCTCTACTCGAAGGCGAAGAGGCAGCTCGAGGAGAACACGCACGCTACGGACAGCTATGATGAGCTGAAGAAGCTGGTGAAGGGCGGGGGAGGCTTCATACAGGCAGGCTGGTGCGGCTCAGAAGAGTGCGAGACAAAGGTGAAGGAAGAGACTGGCGCCAAGGTGACAAACATGCCTTTCGAAGCGCAGCATCTTGCCAAGGGCAAGAAGTGCATAGTCTGCGGCGCTGGCGCAAAGTACATGGCCAACTTCGCAAGGTCCTACTGACATGCGGATGCACAAGCATCCGCACTGACCGCTGGCTGCGCTTTGGTCCTTGCCGTTGTCACTGCAACCTCACACTATGCTTATTCTGCGCGTGGACATGCGAACCTGCTTGCACGCTGGAACTCACAGAGCCTCATCGAAAGGAAGCACGTCTCCTTTAAAGCTGTTACGATTAAATGATATTGAGCGGTTCTATGAAAGTGCTCGTGTTTGGATTTGCGCCATTTCTGCGATACGCACGCAATGTGAGCGGAGACATAGCTAAAGAGTTCGATAAGGCAACGGTCGGCAAAGCCGACGTGATTGGAGAGGTGCTGGATGTGGAGCACAAAAAGAGCGCGGAAGCTGCAAGGAAGAGAATACTTGCAGAGAAACCGGATGCTGTTATCGGGTTTGGAATTGCAGGAACCAGAGGCTGTGTTTCGCTTGAAAGGGTGGCATTAAACTGGTATTACTACAGGTCTCCGAAAGGCGAGGTGGATGAAGCGCTGTATTCCAAGGGCCCGGGTGCATACTTCTCCACCCTTCCTCTAAAAGAGATTAAGAAGGACTTGGAAAAGAGAGGCATACCCGCTGACTACTCCTTCTGGGCGGACACATTTGTATCCAATGAGCTATTCTACGAGATTATGAGAACCGCTGAGAAGTCCAGGATAAAGCAAGCCGGGTTCATACACCTGCCGGCCACGCCCGATACTGTGATTGATCTGAAAGACGTCCATTATGCCAACAAGCTCAACATGCCTTCTCTTCCGCATAACTTACTTGGAAAAGCTGCCAGGACAATAATCGAAACTGTGGCGAGAAGCCATTGAAGCGTCAGACGCGAATTTTTCCATCGCCAATCAGAAATGCCTCGTGCCATCGCAGCCGTATTCCTCTCTTCAGGCATTTAACGTAAGCAGGTAGCCGAACAGGACGAGGAGCAGGGCCAGGGTGAGCTTCCTGGCCAGGCCGCTCTCCTTGAACAGGGAGCCGCCGAGGAGCACCGTGACGACGACGTAGAAGGTGTTGCGGAAGGGCATCGCGAGGCTCGCCGGGGTTATCGTCAGTGCGATGTAGTACGGCACCCTGTACCCAAGCGTCAGTATCGCCTGCGCAGCGAGCGGCAGCTTGTACCTCTTGACGCTGTCGATTATCTCGGAAACGCCGCCGTAGCGCCACGTTATGAGTATCGTGAAGCTCACCGACATGGTTATGCCGGAGAGGATGAGGAAGGTGAAGGGATCCATGCCTATGAGCAGGTACCTGCTGGTTATAGTGCCGACCGCGGAGACGAGCGAGTAGAGCAATAGTTCATACGCGTACTTGCCGCCGTCGAAAGCTGGAGAGCCGCCGCGTTGCTTCCTGAAGAGCAGGAAGTAAGTGGCGACCACCATCCCGAGAATCACGAAGTACTGGAAGATGCTGAGCACCTCGCCCAGGAAGAGGAGCGCGAGGACAATGGTGAAAAGCACAGGCAGGCTGCTCGTCAGCGACGATGTCACAGACATCTGGCCGTGCTTGTAGACGCGCGCTGCGAGCAAGTAGCCGTAGGCGTTCAGCACCCCGAGACCGATCATCACAACCCACTGCAGCACGCTCAGCTGGAAGTTGGCCAGGGGGATGAATACAAGGGAGAGCAGCGCGACTAGCGGGGTCACCACCGCACTGAACGCTGTCGCGTGCTCGGCCTTGAGCGTGTGCTTCTCGAGTATCGTCGCGGTGCCCATTATGAGCGAGGAGATGAGCACGAGGGTGTACCAATCCATTGCCGGGCACCGTCACAAGCGCGGCGTGCTAGTGCATGCTGAATACAATGTATATGCTTTTAGTAACCGTCGCTCTGCCGGCGAAGAAGGTCTGGTTTGCGCTTGCTTGGGCTGCAACACCAGCCACGTTGTATACAGGGTACACCAGGTAGCCGTTCAGAACAGTCATGTTCACCAGCTCAAGCTGCGAGCCACTAGCCAGAGCGGTTGCCTGTGATGTCGCGTTCTGCAATGCAGCTGACAGCGCCTGCTGCATCATCTCGGTCTGCTGCTGTGCTGAGAGCTTTGCGGACACTCCGCTGACGCCTATCCCTTTTATGCCTGTTGCTCCGGCAAGAGCGGCCGTGACATTGCCGATGTTGGGCAGCGTGATGAGCAGCGATTCCTCAGCAACGTAATACGTAGGCGCACCCTGCGGTATGCAGATCGGCCGCCCAGTGTAGTAGACGGTAGAATTTGAGCACTTCGGCGGGACGAAGACGGCGTACGACTGCGTTTGTATGTCACTGGAGTTGCCGTTCAGCAACGGAAGCAGGGTAGCGTTGAGCGAGCTTGCTATTGCGCCAAGGCCCGACACTGCTTCAGCAGCCGTAGCGCCTGTGGCGTTGAGGTTTAGCGAGAGCTGTGCCTGCTCGGGTACCGCACTCACCGAACCGCTGGCGGTCACTGTTATCGTTTGCAGGTGCTGGGGAGCCGACTGGATTAGCGCGTAGCCTATGAACGCGAGCGCGAGCGCAATCAGCAACGACCCGGCAACGAATGCGGGCACGGCAGCAGTCCTTCGTTCCTCCTTCACATAACCACGGCTATGCAATTGGCTCCGCAGCTTTAAAAAGAGTAGCCCCGGCCGGATTCGAACCGGTGTTCATGGGTCCAAAGCCCATTGTCCTTGGCCACTAGACGACGGAGCTGCAATTCTTATATATCCCCGCATGTAAGTATTTAATATGACCGTGAAACTTTACTGGAAGGACGCATATTCAAGGGAATTCGACGCTGAAGTGAAGAGCGTCAGGGGCAGCGAGGTGGAGCTTGATGCCACTGCTTTTTACCCTACAGGAGGCGGCGTTCTGCACGACACGGGCGTCATCTCCGGCATCGGCGCAAGCTACCGCGTGGCGGAGGTGAGGAAGGAGGGCGACACCATATTCCACAAGCTCGATGCCGAGCCGCAGCTCAAGCAGGGGGAGAAGGTGCACGGGACAATAGACTGGGAGCGGCGCTACTCGCTGATGCGATACCACACTGCTGTGCACCTGCTGGACGGAATCGTGGAGAAGAATTACAGCGCGGGTGGCATAACAGGCGGCTCCATATTCCCTGACAGGGCGCGCATAGACTTCGAGATGGAGGCGCTCAACAGGGAGCTGGCCCAGAAAATAATAAACGAGGCTGCAGCTGTCGCTGCACAAGCCCACACGGTATCTTCCAGGATGGTAACGCGCGAAGAGGCGCTCGCGATGCCGAACCTTGCAAGGACAGAGCCTGGCAGGGAGTTGATACGGAGCATGCCAGAAGTACGCATCGTTGAGATAGAGGGCATAGACCTGCAGGCGGATGGGGGCTTGCACGTGGCCAACACGAAGGAGATAGGGGCCATATCGCTCAAGAGCTTCGAGAACAAGGGCAGGCACAGCAAGCGAATCGAGATAACGCTGGCGTGATCGGCTAAAAGAAGCAACAAGGCTTGCCAGGCCGATCTACATGCCTGGCAGGCTCGGCTTCTTCGAAGCCAAAATCAGAGTTCTTTGGTAGCCGCATCCAATGGCTTCTTCTCGTACGCGAATGCCGCCTTCTTCGCTGCGCGCAGCGCAAGCGTGGCGCAGTGCATGCGCACCGGCCCGGGGTCTATGCCTATTATACCAAGCAGTTCCTTGTAGCCCGTGCGCTCCAGCTGCTCCAGCGTCTTACCCTTGAGCTCCTGAAGCAGCATGTTGGCAGACCCAATCGATATCACGCAGCCGCTGCCCTCGAAGCTCGCGTCTGTTATCTTGCCCCCCTCCAGCTTGATGTATACCTTGATGGAGTCTCCGCAGGAGATGTTCTCCTCGTCCATGCTCGCGCTTGCATCCTGCATCGCATGCTTGTTGCCCGGATGCTCGTAGTTGCGTATCAGCTCCTCGGCATACATGTCCAAGCCTATCGAATCAACCCGCTATGCCGGTGATCAGTGTTATCGCCCCGCTGAGAATCGCTATTATGCCCAGAGCAGCAGTCAGATACACTATCTTCGACTTGCCTGCTACCTTAATCAGGAAGTCTATCAGGAACAGGCTCACTATTATAGATACAACTATGGCGACCGCCAGGCCCGCCACACCTATACTTGCCATCGATGCTGATACGTTCACTCCAGTGGCCACCAGCGTGAGCCCGAAAGCAGCTATGGAAGCGAAAATTCCCGTCAGGAAGGAGAGCCTGAAGGCCTCGTCGGCTTCTACGTCCATGAGCAGCATCGTGCTTGTCGTTATTCCTGACCTGCTCACTCCTGGCAGCGCAGCTATGCCCTGCACTATGCCTATCAGCGCATAGTCCCTTATCCTGAGATCCGATAGCTGCTTCTTGTTGGCCCTGACGGCCTGCTTCCTCGAGTACTTTATCAGCAACGCGTCTCCGATCAGCACAACCCCTATCACCAGCATGGGTATGCCTATTGAGAAGCCGGTCAGTGAGTCTGCAATCAGGTAGAGCGGAGCGCCCACTATGCCTGTCATTACAATGGACACCACAAGGAACACGAGCAGCCGCCTTGCCAAAACGTCGTGGGATCCGAGGAATACGCGCGCAACAGCAACCAGCTCGCGCCTGAAGTATATTATGGCGGCTATCACAGTGCCTACCTCCATGAACAGGCCGAAGGTGTAGGCCTGCTGGTAGTTAAGCCCGAGAACGTAGTTAGACGCTATGAGCACCTGCGTCTTGCTGCTTATGGGCAGCCACTCCGATACGCCCTGCACTATTCCTATTATAGCCCCTACAATGAGCTGATAGAGAGATACCACTAGAATCAACATTGTTCTGTTCGCTAAGTTGTGACATCCTCCCACGAATGAATTCGTGGGCTTCCCGAAACAAGCGGTGATCGATATGGAGTGGAAAAGTATTTACGCATTGCTGTGCAAATTTGACGTGTATACGTCGGGACACAGCAGAGTGCGAGAGGACAAAGTTCGTAGAGAGTGTGTGAGACCAGAAATCCAATCTGGCAACCCTGTTGAAGCAGGCACATGCCGAAACAAGCGGTTTGATGCCAATACGCCTCCGATGGAAAAGGAGGCGGTCTCTTCGTCGGCTCGCTTTCATTCCACGGTTGAAATTGTGGGTTTTCCCGCTCGCCATCTTATAAAAACATCTGCAATCGAAGCATATGGGCCGTGATGCATCATGGACGTGGTGACGCTTGGCAGGGCAGCGATGGGCTTCCGCTCCTTGTGCACATAGTGCTTGCCGCCATAGGCATGGCACTGCCGGTGAGCTTCAGCATGCTGAAGAGGAAATAGGCGCTACTTGGTAACAACGGTGCACGAGTCCTTCTCCACTATCGCTTCCTTCTCGGCCTGCGCCACCATGCCTCTGCCGCGCTCCGTCAGGGTAGGGAAAGATTCGAGCACTCCCAGGCCTGACAGCTCGTTCAGGCCCCTCCTTATGCTGAACTCAGAAGCGAACTCTTTTGCAAGCCACCTTATGGCGAACGGGTATGTCCTGTGCTCCTTCTCCACCATCTCGGCGAGCTTCCTGGCCTCGGGGCTCCTCGCAGCAACAGGGCCATTAAGCTGGAATATCTGCACTATGTCGCTGTCTATCACGAAGCCCTCGCCCGTTGTCAGGAACGGCTCCAGCGCTATCACCTGGCCCTCCTCAAGCGGCGTTGTGTCTCCATTGTCATAGTTGGGTATGAAAATAGAAGCGTGGAGCTCCCCGTGTTCTATCCCGTGGCCGCCGAGGTTCCTTATAGGCTTGAAGCCCCTGCTCTCCGCCACCTTTGCCATCTCCCTGCCTATGTCGTTCAGCTTCGCGCCTGCCTTCACGCTCGCAAGACCTGCCTCCAGCGCCTCGCCGGCGGCCTCCACCATCTTTGCATGCTCGCCTGACAGGTCTATCGTCATTGCGCAATCTCCAAGTACGTCCTCGTGCCTTGCGCCAACATCCACTTTTAGTATGTCGCGCTCTCCGAATACGCTCGAATCCGATATTGTGGCCGTATAGTGGGCCGCACGCTCGTTTGCAGATATGTTAACTGGAAAAGCCAGCTGCATCCCCCTGGACCTTATGAAGTTCTCTATCCTCTCGCATGCATCGAGCACGCTTGCTCCGGGCTTCACCAGTTCCTTCGCATACTGCAGCGCTTCCCATGAGATATTTCCTACTTCCTTCAGCTTCTCGTAATCATAGTCCTGCATCTCAAAGCCTCTTCTGCGCACCTGTCCCTGTCAGTTCGTCCTCGCTCACTCCCAGTTCCTTGAGTATCTTCAGCGTGGCTGGTATTACCTGGTGCTCTATATAATAGTCAGGGTCGTAGTCCTGCGCAGACTCCTCCACCTCCGCCTTCTCGCTTATGCTGTTCCCGTGCCTCGTTATGACATAGCCTATCGCAGCCTCGTCAAGATCCTCGCTCTTCTTCACTCCGGCGCGTATCGCCTTCTGCGCGGCAGCCAGCTCCGGAGACTTGATGTCGTAGTTGCCCAGCCCCTTCCTGAGCTGCGTGTGTATCACAAACTCCTGCATGCCCATGCTGCCCGAGCGTATGCCGGCCACTACGTCCTTCACTATGCCTATCGCCTTCTCCTTGCTTCCCTCCTTCAGTATCGCCTCCAGCACCGCCTGCTGCGTCTCCCTCGCTACCTTCGACCAGTCCCTGCGGACCAGCTCGAAGCCCCTTCGCTTTATCCTTCCGGATCTCGACAGCAGCGCATACTTCTTCTTCGCCCCGCCCCCGGTGCCGTTCTTGCCTACAAAAATGCCGCGCACGTAAAAGTCCTCGAGCTCGAGCTCCATGTTCGGGGGCAGAGACGCGTTGATACCCTTCAGGAACGCATAGGCCTCTTCGTCGGGCTTGTTGCCCATGAGCAGGAACTGCGAATCGGTGTCGGCGTATATGACCCTGAAGCCCGTCTTCTCCGCTTCACTTATTACCTTTGTGACGAGGAGCCTGCCGTATGCGGTTATGCTGGCGGCGCAGTCGCGCGAGTACCACCTGGAGCGCGCGTAGCCAAGGTACCCGTAGAAGGAATTGGCGAGTATCTTGAGCGCTGTGCTCCTGGCGGCGAGCGACTTGTCGTCCGGCTCCTTCTTGAACGCCTTCTTCACGCTGGACCGCTCGTCTATCAGCATCTTCAGCAGCAGCGGCATTATGCCTGTGTAATCTTTCCTGAACCTTACGCCAAGGGGCGACTCGTAATAGTCGGTGCAGTCGGTGCGGCCGGTGCGGTCGGTGCAGATGGTAGCGGGATCGATGTTGTACGCTATTATTATGGAAGGATACAGGCCGCGGAAGTCGAAGACTGCTATGTTGTCGTATATGCCTGCTTCCGGAGTCTTCACGTATGCGCCCTCGTACGGGTTTGCGAGCCTCGCGGCTATCTCTGCCGGAGCGGGCTTGTTCGGTATCGCTTCTTTGTGCTCGTGCGCAAGGCACATCAGCATGTGCTCGGCCAGCTGGCTCGTTGTCGATATGCTTGCTTCCCCGAGTGTGGTGCGCCCCACGCGGGCCATCTCAATTTCTATGGGTATGAAGAAACCATAGAGCTCGTCAACCGCCAGCGAATCGGCGAGCGAGTATTCGGCGAGCTCCTCAACCTGCTTGCCGCCTGCATCCCACTGCTCCCAGATGTTCGCCCTGTCTACCATCTTCTTCTTCTTCCCGGTGACGGCAGCGTACACTTCCACGAGCTTGAAATTGTTCACCTTGAGCACGTACTCCGAAGCACCGACTGTCGAGACGAACTTCGCGACGTTGTACAGGTCGAGGTTTATCCTGCCAGGTATGCGCACCGCCTCTATGAGCCCGTGGTGCTCCGTCTTCGCGTTCAGATCCTCGTACCTGCCGAGCTTCAGGTCTACGCCCAGCAGCCTGGCGCGCTCGATCAGGTAGGGAATGTCGAACGCCGACGAGTTGTAACCAGTAATCACGTCAGGATCTATGCGCTGCACAGCGTCGCTGAATGCCTGCAGCATCTCCTTCTCGCTGCCAAACGACGACACAAAATCCTTTGCCACTTTCTTCGCGGCCAGCACGCGCTTCTCGCTGCCGTCGGTATAGCTTATCATTATCACCGGGTCGCGCTTGAAGTTCGGGACGCCGTGAGGATTATAGGTTTCTATGTCGAAGCTCATGTGGCTTAGCTGTATGCCCGCCTGCTCCTTGCTCGCGCATATGCTGTCTATTACCATGTCCCCGTCCTGCTCGTGCGCCTCCACGCTTGCGGTAACCATCGGCGATAGTCCCTTGTCTATCAGGTACCTCTTCCAGAACACTATGTCTTTCTCGTAGCACGTTCCCAGCTCTTCCATCATGTCGCTGACTCCGGGCACGTGCCTGGGGTTCTTCAGCACTATTTTCAGAGCCCTGGACTTCCTGCCGGAAACTAGCAGTTCCTCTTCCAGCACACCCTGCACCTCGGCCTGCTCGCCCTCGCGTGTAACCAGTTTCATGCTTTTGAGTTGCGCTGCGTTGACTGCGCTGTTCCGTGGCACCAGGTAGAAGTAGGGATAGAAGTGGGGATCCAGCAGATTGTACGTCTTCTCCCTGGTCTTCAAGCTCAGCCTTATTATGCCGCGGTCGTTGCGCGTCACATAGCTTACGTCTAGCAGTATGCCCTTGAGCTCCAAACCCCCCATTGCACCGCCTGCGGGTGCGCCGCTGCTCCGCTGCGCCATATCCTGCTACAGTTCACTTCTGCTGCGTCTCCTCCAGCTTTGCCTTTGTCAATGGCAGCGGGGCTATGAGGCCTATGGAGCCTGCAAGATACGTGCCCCTGGCCGCGCACTCGAAATTGAGCAGGTTGATAAGGTCCTCCGCGAATTTTACGGGCAGCGTTTTCTTCTTGCCCCATGCGTCGTTTATCTGTGTTATCGTGTCCGCTGTTTCCTTAGCCGACACTATGCCCTTTATCTTGAGCTCGCCAACGGACTTGTCTCCTTTTGCGCCTCCCTCGTAAGAGGCAGAGAAAGTGTATGCTATCTCTACATTCTCTCCCTTTACCTTCACGTCATCGAAGTTTATGTTGAACTTCATGCCCGTTATTGGATCTGGTGCTGGCCTGTCTGCTTCAACGTGGTTTATTCCTATGCCTGTTATCATGCAATCAACTTGCGAATATTATCTTGCGTTGGTATTATATACATTACCAATAGGGGGAACGCACGGCTGCCGACTAAGTTTTGTTGCATTCAAAAAATTTTTTAGAAAACAGAGTATATTAATAGCTGCACTGCTAAATAGGTCTGAAAACATGCCAAATAGAACTGTATTGAACAAATACGGGCTATTTGTTTCCCAAATACACAAGGTGCTCAAGAAAAAGGAGCTCGACGGCTCCGATGCGCACATTGTGGAGATGGCGAAGCTCGTCGCCATCCTTTCCTCACGCTCGTGGCGCACGTTCAAGTATCTGCACAACGGCGAAGATTTCAACAAGGACGCGATAAAAGCCGAGGTCGATACGGCGTGCAAGGAAGGCTGGAAGGACATAAACGAGAACGACATAAAGGAGGTTTTGACTCTGCCTGTTGGCGAGCACTCGTTCTCGATGCTGCTGACGTGCTTACCGGAGAGGCCAGAGCGGGATACGCTGAAGGAGCTCTTCTCCGAGCTTGAGAGCGAGTTCATTGACGGGATAGAGCCGCTGGAGAACAGAGAACTGCAATAAGCGGCATGCGCTCATCCTAATATTCCTTGCACATGCAGTAATACCAGGGCATGTGGCGCAACTTGGATAGCGCACCTGGCTTCGGACCAGGGGGTTGCGGGTCCAAATCCCGTCATGCCCGCCAAAAATTACGACGGCAAAATAGGGTCCGAAGCAGTTAGTTCTGCAAAACAGGCAAAGAGCAAAAAAGCGGGTTCGGTGCCTTTTTCAGCGACTTTGCCGCAATTTGCAGGGCTTTGCCCATGCAAACCCATGCAAAATTAGTTGCTACTGGTTGTTTTTGTTCTTTGGCGTTATTTTTTCTCTACGGTCTTTTGACAAGCTTGACTGCGGTCGCTGCACCAATCAGCATTTTCTGTCCGTCAGGTAGCGTAACCTCAAGCATTTCCCCATTCTCCACGCGCAGTTCCTTAGCAACCGGCGCGGCGCCATCAGGCTTGATCCCGAAAACCACCGAAGCAGGATCGTCGGGCACGTAGTCGCCAGCGACGCCGTAGCGCCTGCCGCCGACCTCGGCGTCGTCGTCCGTGTGGACGTAGACCTGGCGCGGCCACTTACCAGACCAAACATACACCAAATC
>CAZJQO010000018.1:0-27275 GCA_964548595.1 Microcaldota archaeon
GTTTACTGCCACGCCTTCACAAGTCGCGGCCATAAAGCAGGTGACTGGGAACAATCGTTGGATAGGAGTCCCCGCAACGATGCTTCAGGAAGTTTCTAACCTGCTTTTCACTACAGCACCTCACGCGTTTGTGGATCTTAGCGATGCTGCACTCACGACACTCAATGCCGTAAGTCCAGCGATTGGTGGCCCTGCTCTCGCAATTCTTATCCAATCAATTCCAGGATTGTATCTCTTGATTAACAGCACACCACAAGGGAGAGCTGCATATTCTGCTGCAACAGCATCATATCCCTCCCGAAGGAGTTCACTCCGCTGACACTTTCAGCCTTGCGGTTGTTATCCTTCCCGCCGACAAAACACATCTCTCTTTCCCTGTTATATGCGACCATGCTCACCTACCTTTTCCCCCCCGCTTTCATCCCGCCGCAGAGGCATGTGGGATTTCCCGCTCCGAATAGTTAAATGTTTATGTTAAGCATTTGGTGGGAAAAAAGCTCTGAGGTGGTGAGATTTATGTAAGTCAACTCCAGCACATCTTTCCTATACAGATTCGAAATCAAATTCGAATTAGCTCCAGCCTAACCTGTTCCGCAGATATGGTTAGGTCTTCTTTCTTACTTTAGCAGGTTTGGGCTCCATAAGCATGATATAGCTACGGCATAATTACAGCTTGAACTCAGACTTATACGCCAATAACCAACCACATGTCTTAAATATCTTGAAGAGTAAAAGAAGGACGGGCGGTGAAGTGGCTCAGAATACAGCTCAGGTTCAAATAGCCAAAAAGCTTGATAGGATGGAACGGCAGATAGAACAGGTACTGAAACGGGTTGAGGGTCTGGAGTTTGAACTCAGCTATCCTCCTGAGAGCAAGATGAAGAAGAGCTACCTTAATAAGCTGAAGAAAATAGAAAAATCAATAAAGGCTGGAAATGTAATTCGCTACAACAATTTCATTGATTTTGTAAAAGCAGTGAGCTGAGAGTGCTTTCGTGGCTTATTCTATTGAAATAGAAAAGCACCTCCAAAAGAAGTTGAAGAAGCTAAGTAGAAGCGACCCAGTTTTACACGCAAGGCTGTTGAAGAAAGTAAATGACATACTGAGCCATCCCTATCAGGAAACTCCGTATCAAGGTAAACCGCTGCGCAACGTGCTGAAAGGCAGTTTCAGGGTGCACATAGGCTCCTTCGTGCTTGTTTATGGTATTGATGATGCTAAGAAGCTGGTCATCCTGAAAGATTTTGAACACCATGATGTTGTCTATTCGAACTAAGCCTCATGTAGCTCCAGCATAATTAAACACCACCTCAAGATTATCTTGCTGTCTCTTTTTCCAGTAATTTAAGTAGTTTTGGAAAATAATTATGCGGTACATATTTTTGGGCGGTTTCCGGATCGGCCAATTCCTCTTCTAGTCTCTTAATTGGAATGAATTCAACGCTTTCCACCTCCTCCGTCTGCAAATTTTTTGGAAGCGCATCTAACTTTAATAGATACACAAAATAGGCGTGATTATTGTAGTATCCGGGCTTTGCTGAGGCTCTGATCTGACCTACAATTACCTGCTTCAGATCCTTCGCGCCAATTTCTACTCCCAGTTCTTCCCTGACTTCCCTTATCGCTGTTTGTTCAGGGGTGTCTCCGGCAGAAACATGTCCGGCTGCAGAAACATCTAATAGACCAGGATAGCTTTCTCTTTCCATAGATCGCTTCTGCAATAATACTTCTCTTTTGGAATTGTAGACCCACACGTCCGCAGTCTGGTGCCATAGTCCTTTGGCGTGAGCTTCCTTCCTACTTACTATTACACCCGTCTTGTTTCCATTTTCATCCAGAACGTCTATTTGTTCATCAGTCATACTTATCTCCCAGATTCGGACTAGTTTTCAGTAGCTCCACCCAGATTCGGACTGGGGTCTGCAGGTCCAGAGCCTGCTGTCCTTGACCACTAGACGATGGAGCTGCTGCATTTAATATCCTGAGCGTGTTAATAATTCTTCCACAAGGTGCAGTGCGTGTTTGCGAGCCCGACAGGCATGATTAGCAGGGAAGTCAGTGACATACTCATAGCAGACATAGCGCTGAGCATCGGCTTCTCCCTGGCGCTTACCGGCGGCCTGGCGTACGTGTCGTCAGGCGGTTTCCTTTACCTGCTTCCCATAGCATTCATTGCCGTCTCTCTCGCATTCATACTGCACGAGCTGATGCACAAGTTCGTGGCGCAGCGCTTCGGCGCAATCGCCGGCTTCAGGAAATCGGATACCGGCATAGTGATATCACTCCTTACGAGCATGTTCGGCTTCATAATAGGGCTCCCTGGCGCAACCATGATCTACGCGCCGCATTTCACAAGGAAAGAGGAAGGCTATGTCTCTCTGGCTGGCCCTCTTACCAATTTCATAGTGTTTGCTTTCGCATTCACCATAGGCAGCATGCTCTTCCCCGGCTTTGCCCACATGACATCGCGCGTGCTGTTCGGGGGCGCCACAGCGCCGGTTCCTTATCTTGAGCTGGCGTTCAGCTTCGTCGCCTTCATAAGCATATACCTTGCCTTCTTCAACATGCTGCCGATATACCCGCTCGACGGCAGCAAGGTCTACAGGTGGAACAAACCAGTTTACTTCGCTACCGTCATACTCATATTCGTGCTCCTTGGCGTCATAGTGCCGCTGTCAACACTGCTGCCACTGCTTGTCATAATATTCGTAATAGCGTTCATACTTTCCTACTTCTCAAGGGCGGTGCTCTTCCGCACCTGAACAGGTACGAATTGCAGATGGACGACAGCACAAAGCATTTATTAGTGTAGTGCCCATCGTAGCAACATAGGGGGTTGAAGAAGTGCCCAACGGCGTAGAACTGACAGTGAGCGATGCGCTTATAACAGATTCCGGTAGGGGAATCGCCAGGCTCGACACCAAATCGCAGAAGCAGCTCGGAGTGGGCTCTGGCGACGTGGTTGAGATAAAGGGCAAGACCAAGTCCACGGCTGCTGTTGTGTGGCAGGCGCACCCGAGCGACGAAGGGCTCGGTTTCATAAGGATCGACGGCTACCTAAGGCAGAACATAGGGATAGGCATAGGCGACAAGGTATTCGTATCAAAGGCAGAGATAAACGACGCCGAGAAAGTGACTATAGCGCCTCCTGCAAACCAGAGGCCGCCGCTCTCTCCAGATTTCAACGAGTACGCGAAGCGCAGGCTTGAGTCGCAGGGCAGGCCCCTTATCAAGGGCGACTCTGTGCAGATACCTATGTTCGGGCTCGTCTTCAGCTTCATAGTCGTTCAGGTACTGCCCCACGGCATAGTCAAAGTGGGCAAGAGCACGCAGCTCGTAGTAAAGGATGAGCCTGTATCTGAATCGGAGGTGCACATAGCCGACGTGCACTACGAGGACATAGGAGGTTTGAGGGGCGAGATACAGAAGATAAGGGAGATGGTGGAGTACCCTATAAGGTACCCCGAGGTGTTCGAGAGGCTGGGCATAGAGCCGCCCAGGGGCGTGCTGCTCTACGGGGCTCCTGGAACTGGCAAGACGCTGCTCGCGAAGGCGGTGGCGAACGAGAGCGACGCTCACTTCATCTCAATATCGGGTCCGGAGCTGGTTAGCAAGTTCGTAGGAGAGAGCGAGGAGAAACTGCGCGATATATTCAAGGAGGCTAAGGAGAAGGCACCGACAATAATATTCATGGATGAGATAGACGCGATAGCGCCGAAAAGGGAGGAGGCTACCAACGAGGTGGAGAGGAGAATGGTCTCGCAGCTGCTCACGCTGCTCGACGGGATGCCGTCTAGGGGCCAGGTGATAGTGCTTGCAGCTACAAACAGGCAGGATGCGATAGACCCGGCGCTGCGCAGGCCGGGGCGCTTCGACAGGGAGATAGAGATAGGCATACCTGACAGGAACGCGAGGAAGGACATACTGCTGATACACACAAGGAACATGCCCACTGCAAAGGACGTAAGCGTAGACGAGCTTGCAAACATAACGCACGGCTATACAGGCGCGGATCTGAGCGCCCTGGCTAAGGAAGCTGCCATGGCGTCGCTCAGGAGCGTGTGGCCCAAGATAACCGACAAGAGGCACATACCGGACGAGGTGCTGGCAGGGCTGAGCGTGACCAGGAACGACTTCATGGAGGCGCTGAAGAGCATAAGGCCGAGCGCGCTGCGCGAGGTATTCGTGGAAAGGCCCAACGTGCACTGGAGCGACATCGGTGATCTGGAGCACGTCAAGAGCGAGATCAAGGAAGCGGTTGAGCTGCCGCTGAAGGAGCCTGAGCAGTTCGAGAAGATAGGCATAAGGCCCGTCAGGGGCATACTGCTTGTCGGTCCTCCGGGAACGGGCAAAACGCTGCTGGCGAGGGCGGTTGCTACGGAGCGCGAGTCGAACTTCATCTCCATAAAGGGGCCCGAGGTGCTGAGCAAGTACGTGGGCGAGAGCGAGAAGATGGTGCGTGAGCTCTTCAGGAAGGCCAGGATGGCGAGCCCGTGCATAATATTCATAGACGAGATAGACGCGGTTGCGAAGACCAGGGGAGGCGGCGCCAACGATTCTGGAGTTTCGGAGCGCGTGGTGGACACGCTGCTTACAGAGATGGACGGGCTCAACGACCTGAAGAACGTGGTTGTGATAGCAGCCACCAACAGGCCCGAGGACGTTGACCCGGCGCTGCTTAGGCCCGGGCGTTTCGACAAGATAATAGAGATACCGATGCCTGACGCGCCTTCGAGGCTTGCAATACTCGAGGTGCATACGAGGCGCATGCCGCTTGACAAGGATGTGGACCTTGTGGAGATAGCGAACAGCACGGAGGAGTACACAGGTGCAGAGATAGAGAACATAGTGCGCGAAGCTGGCATGAACGCTATAAGGGAGAAGAGGGACGTGGTCAGGAAAGATGATTTTGAGAAGGCGATGCGCGAGATAAGGCCGGCGATACCTAAGGAAGTGGCGGAGCGCATAAAGCGTTTCAAGGAAGAACCGGAAAGCATGTACAGGTAGTTGCAATGAAGATAGTATACTCTGATCCGAAGATTGGCAAGACGGCGCAACGCGAGGTTGCAAAGGACATGGAGGCGCGGCTCATAGGCAGGAAGATGGGCGAGGAGGTTGACGGCACCCTGGCTGGACTGGAGGGCTACAGGCTCAAGATCACAGGCCTGAGCGACAAGTCGGGAACTCCTTCAAGGCACGAAGTGGAAGGCGCAAGGAAGGTGCACGTGTTGCTTCACAGCGGCACCGGCATAGGGAAGGTGGAGAAGGGAGAGAGAAGAAGGAAGCTCATAAGGGGCAACACTATAAGCGCCGACACGGAGCAGGTCAACACAGTCATAACGGCCTACGGCGCAAAGAACGCGGACGAGCTCTTCCCAAAGAAGGAGAAGGTTCAGGGAGAAACAGCCAGACAGGCATAGGCTTCGGTAATGTTTTATGCCACTAGAATTCAAGCAGAGCCAGATGAACATAGGCACGCTGGGCCACGTCGACCACGGCAAGACCACACTGACGTATGCTATAACGCACAACTGGACCGACGTGCACAGCGAGAGCGTAAAGAGAAGCATGACTATAAAACTGGGCTATTCCGACGCTGTGATAAGGAAGTGCAGCGGCAAGGAAGGCTACGGCGCATACACCACAAGCGCCGACTGCAACGGCTCAGGCGCCGCTGAACCGGTGCGGCGCATATCCATACTCGACGCGCCAGGCCATGAGACGCTGATGGCCACCGCGATAGCCGGCTCAAGCATAATAGACGCTGTGCTGTTCGTGATAGCTGCAACAGAGCCGGTGCCTATGCCGCAAACAAAAGAGCACCTGGTGCTGATCAACTCGCTCGGTATAAGCAACGCGATAATAGCGCAGACAAAGATAGACATAGTGGGCAAGGAAGCAGCCAAGAAGAACTGCGAGCAGATAAGGAACTTCATAAGGGGCAGCTCGATAGAGGGAGCGAAGATAATACCGGTAATAGCCAACAAGAACGCAAACGTTGACGCGATCCTTTGGGGGATAGCGGAAATGCCCCTGCCGAAGCGCGACACGGAATCGGATCCAATAATGTACGTTGCCAGGTCGTTCGACATCAACAGGCCTGGAACGGGAATAGGCGAGCTGAAAGGCGGAGTTGTAGGCGGCTCGATAATAAGGGGCAGGTTCAAGGTAGGGGACGAGATAGAGATAAGACCCGGCATAAGCACCAAGGCTAAAGCAAAAGCACCTCCGGAGCCGATAGTGACGAGCATAGAGAGCCTATCGGCTGACAGGAACAGATTCGACGAGGCGATTGCAGGCGGCCTGATAGCCATAGGCACCAACCTCGATCCATCAATAACCAAGGCCGATGCCCTGGTGGGGCAGGTTATAGGCCACGCCGGCAAGCTGCCAGAAGTGGTGCACGAGCTCACCATAGGCTATGAGTCGCTGAACCGCGACGACCTGCCAAAGCAGGGTTTCAAGGACAAGGAGCCGCTGCTCCTCGGGATAGGCACCGGCACTAACGTGGGCTACGTGAAGAACGTAAAGAAGAAGACGCTCGAGATAGAGCTGAAGTACCCGGCCTGCGTAGACGCGAACGCGAAGATATCCGTGCTGCGCAACTTTAGCCAGAGATGGCGCCTCTCCGGCTATGGGACGCTTTCGGGGCAGTCCAGCTGAAGCTGTAAGGAGTAGAAAGGGCCGCCCTTGGGGGTAAGGGACACGGCCCCTCTTTTTTTCTGCTACTGCGGAGGTGATACAATAAGCTGTATGGTCGCCTTGCCAGCATCAAACTTATAATAGACTTTGTGGCCTAGCTGTAGTCTCTCCAGCACGCCGCGCTTGTAAAGGCTGTTGAGCCTTGCGCACGCCGCATTCTTGCCCCTGTAGTGCATGAAAGCCATTACGTCTTCGGCTGCAGCCATGCTCTTCGGCCTTGTCTGCACGAACTCCACTATGTTCGCGTCAACGGTAGAGATTGCAACCTCCCTGACGGGTTCCTGCCCGTAGCCTTCTGCAGGTCCTGAAGTAAGCATGGTGCTGCTTACCGCCTCGCGAAGGACCTTGACCTGCTCTGTAAGAGTCCTCAATACCCGGTTCGTCGCCTCCCTATCCGTAATGAGATCATGCAGCACTTCGTTGTAATCAGAGCTCGGTGGCACAGTTACGGCGTTGGCCTGCTTGTAAGTCTCGAGCCTTTTCTCAAGGGCATCAAGTTTTGCCTCCATTTCCTTCTTGTTCATACCTACAAGCCCACTATTGCAGATTGTTTTATGATCGGCTCATGAAACAATCATGAAATAATCATAGATGCGTACATTAAGGTATTTAAAGATTGCGTTTTTGTGGAACAATACTATGCTTCAAGCGCAGAACGCATGCACGCAAGAGCAGAAGTGTGTTTTGACGAGATAGAACCGCAGTGCAGGCAAGCATTATTATATTTCTCGGCGAAAAGTAGGTTGCAAGACAGCGGTTTGCTTATGTACCGACTCCTAATACCAGAGAACAGAGCCAAGCTGCTCAAGAGCAAGGAAACCATGGACGAATTCACCGCAAAACTGGGCTGCGGGCTCAGGCTGGACGGCAACGAGCTTACCATAGAGGGCAGCGCGCTCAGCGAATACAACGCAAGGAATGTTATGCAGGCGTTCGCGCGGGGCTTCGACATCGCCACTTCCTGTCTTCTGCTCGGCGAAGACTGCTTCTTCGAGTCGGTGGACATGAAGGCGTTCCTGAAGAGAAGCGACAGGGTGAAAAGGATAAAGGCCAGGATAATAGGCAGGGAGGGCAAGACAAAAGAGTATGTGCAGGAGGTTAGCGGCGCCCGCGTCTGCGTGTACGGCGGCACGGTAAGCTTCATAGGCACGATCGGGCAGATAAAGACAGCGAGGGCGGCTATGGACACGCTGCTGGAGGGGGGCACGCACAACAAAGCGTACATAATGATGCAGAAGGAGAAGAAGAGACAGGAGGAGCGGTGAGCGCACGGCAGAGGAGACGAGGAATGCGGACGACATATTCAAGGAGTTCAAGGAGCACTCTATAACTGAGTTCTTCAGGAAGAACAGCCAGATGCTCGGGTATGCAGGCAGGGTGCGCTCGCTCACAACGATAGTGCACGAGTACGTTACAAACAACTTGGACGCCTGCGAGGAAGCTGGCATACTGCCGGAGATAGAAGTGAGGGTGAAGGAGCTGGCAGAAAACAAGTACAGCGTCTACGTCAGGGACAACGGCCCCGGCATACCGTCGAAGCATGTGGGCAGGGCCCTTGCCTCTGTGCTCACTGGCACCAAGTTCCACAGGTACCTGCAGCAGCGCGGCCAACAGGGAATAGGAGCAGGAGGCTGCACTATCTTCGCGCTGATGACTACAGGCAAGCCGATTCACGTTATATCGAGCACGGGCAAAGAAGCCTATGCGTGCGACCTCAGCATAGACATAAAGGGCAACAAGCCGCTGGTTAACAACCTGGTTAGGATGACTCCTGATTTCAGGGGCCTTGCGGTGGAAGGCGAATTCGGCGACGTGAAATATGAGAAGAGCGAGCATGGCGTATACGAGTACGTGCGCAGGACAGCCCTTTCCAACCCGCACGCCAGCATAAAGCTTATCGAACCTGACGGGAACGAGGCCTTTTTCCCAAGATCCGTTGACACGATGCCGCGCAGGCCGAAGCAGATACTGCCGCATCCGCTCGGCATCTCGGCCAGCGACCTGCTAGATTTCGCGCACACGAGCGAGAGTAGGAAGGTCACTTCTTTCCTCGCTGATTCCTTCTCGCGGGTAACGCACAATAAGGTGATGGAGCTTGCTGGAATAGCCAAGGACGTGAATTTCGAGAAGGAACCGAGGCAGCTCACCTGGGAAGACGCTACAAAAATAATAAATGCGTTCAGGCAGGTCGGATGGATAGGGCCCGACCTGGATTCGCTGTCGAGCATAGGCGAGAGCCAGGTTGAGATTGCAATGAAGAACATACTGGCGCCTGACTTCGTCAGCGTGGTGGAGAGGAAGCCAAAGGTGTTCAAGGGCGGCATACCCTTCGTGGTAGAGGTTGGCATAGCCTACGGCGGCAGCGCCGGCAGGCAGAACGGCGAGAGAGCGAGCGGCAGCATACTGAGGTTTGCAAACAAGGTGCCGCTGCTCTTCGACTCCGGCAGCTGCGCAATATCCGAGGCTGTGAACGGGATTGACTGGAAACGATACTCCATAAGGAAGTTCGAAGAAGAACCGGTGAGCGTGCTTGTGAACGTCTCGTCGGTGTACATACCCTATTCTGGAGTAGGCAAGCAGGCGATAGCGCAAGAGGATGAGATAGTGGAGGAGATAAAGCTGGCGGTGATGGACTCTGCCAGGAAGCTGCAGAAGTTCCTGAGCGGCGAGAGGCACAGGAGCGCGCAGGAGAGCGCCTACAACACGATAGCCAGGTACGTCAGCCAGCTCTCTTCGGACCTGCAGGAGATAACGGGCAAGGACAGCGGGTCGATAGAGAAGGAACTGAAGGCGCTTGTCGAGAAGAAGTACAGCGTGCTCTTCGGGCACGACAACGGTGAAAATGACGCGACCGAGGCTCAGAAGGCGAGCTGATCCAGGCTGTTGCAGTCCAGCATCCTCAGGTAGTTGTATTCCAGGCCCAGCTTCAGCAGTTCTGCCTGCTTCGACGACGAAGCGTAGAGCTTCTCCTCGAATTCCCTCGCGGCGTCGTCGTTTATGAACACTATCGCGCTTCTTGAATCGCGCGATATGCCAACTTTCTTCATCCGCTCCCCGTTCGCGTAGATGTATGCGCTTATCTGCATGCCAGATTTCGTCATCAGCATGTCAGAATTCTCGTCGGAGTCCAGATCGGTGAACAGTATCGCGTGCGACACGCAGTAGTCGCGCAGCTTCCTGAAAATAGCCAGATACTCCAGACTGTGGCCAGACGCCTCAACCCACGCCGACGGAGCGTAGTAGCCGGCAGAACTGCTTATCACCCCGGCCCGCTCCAGAGATGCGAGCGCGCCCTCCAAGTTCCTGGTAGTTACAGAAACGGGCATGTTGCCGGAGCGTATGTTGCCTGCTATGCCCAGCTTGGCCTCATCAAGAGTCAGCGGCATGTACTTCCAGCCGTGGTAGTAGTTCACCTTGTCGAAGACGCCGAGGAGCGCGCCCCTGTCTACCCTTACCTTCTCCCGCGAGCCCGGCGGGAAATCGGGCACATCTATGTAGTAATCATCGCGGTTGGGCGGCTTCAGGAGCAGGTTTATCAGTATTATCACCACAGCGGCTATCCCGAACTCTACGTATATGCTGGGTATGTTTAGTGCCTTCTTGGTGTTGCTGGTAGCGTAAGAATAGCCAACGCCCAGTATGTTGAAGTTGAACGTTTCGCTGCCGTAGTTTATCTGCGTGCCGCTCGGCAGCGAGTATGAGAGCACGCCGTCGTTCACAACGCCGGAATAGGAGTAGAGGCCGTTGAGGTTTGCGCTGTAGCTGGCATTGGTCACTCCTATGCCGTTGCTGTATACAGAAAATGTGAATGTGCCGTTGTTGAAGTTGAGCGAAACAGGCGTTATGTTGACGGGCGCCACGTAGAGCATCGCGCCGCCATAGTACTTGTCGTTGAAATCGCGCAGCTCGAGCAGGTAGTAGCCCGCAGGCAGGCCGAACGTATGATACTTGACCACTCTGGCCTCGTTGCTTACGAAGCCTACCGGTACGGAGCCGATGTAGCTCAGGTTCCTGTTGTACACATCCAGGCTCAGGAGCAGGTTGGCCGTGGTATTGGTCACCTGCATCGATACAGGTACCTGCTGCGTGAAGCCCACCTGGGCTGCAAGCGAGACGCTGCCATTCTGCGCGTAGTGGTTAAGCAGCGGCAGCTTGATCAGGCTTGAATACTTTTGGTTGCTTGCCTCAATCGTCACGAGCGAATATGTACCGTTTACAGCTGCAAAGTCGCTGGGTCCGCTTGCCGAGTTGTATGTAGTGAAAGCGCCTATGCTGCCGCTGGCGCTGCCGCCGGTGTTCAGGTACGCCACCGAATTCCCAAGCCTCTGCATCCAAAATGACTCGTTGATTGCGCTCGCTATGTCACTGGCCTCGCTGCCAACAGAAGCCCAGCCGTCCTCGGGATAGTTGGGGAAGGCCACCATTGTGCCGTTGAGCGAGCCTACATAGGTAACGTTGCCCTTGTTTGCGCCGTAGATGAAGCTGAATTCCGGATTGCTGAAATTCAGGCCCAGCGTGCCGGTGGTGATGCGCGTGGAAGCGCTTATGGGGCCCGTTGCGAGTCTGAGCGAATCAATATTTATGAGCGTTGATGCCGGGGTGAGGAAGATCAGGCCGTTGGGGCCTATCGAGGTGTTGAAGTTCCGGCCCGCGTATATCACAGTGTCGCCCTCTGACAGGAGAGCGGAGAGCTCCGGGCTGGTGCCGTTGATCAGGTAATTCGGAATAAGGCCGGAGGGTATGATTATTATTGAACCGGAAGGAAGCGAGGAGAGCGAAGAGGAGTTGACGAGAGAGAAGCTGCTTGCGTTCCTTATAAGGTCGTAGCCAGAGAGATATGACTGCAAGTAAGACAGAAGCTGCTGCTCGCTGTAGCACGAGATGCAGTAGCCGCTTACGTTAAGCAGGAAAATCCTCTGCACAGGATTCTTTGCGTATATCGAAAAAGACACAGAAGTGAGCGTTGCGTTGAGCTCGGTATAATTGACAAGCGAGTAGATTGCCGGCAGTGTACTGTTGGCGAAGCTCAGCGGGTACTCGCTGCCTGCTGTCGCGCTCAAGAAAACTGGCCCGCCTGGGGGGCTGGAAACTGGCACGTGCGGAATTGCGGCTATGGTACTTTCTACGTAGAACGAAACCAGGGCTATGGCCGCTGCTAGAACCGCAGCCACTATGACTATCTTAAATGCAAGCCTCACCGCACCACTATGCCTGGCCCTCGCCCTTCTTCCCCTTCATCAGCCTCTCGAGCAGCTTCTCGGTAAGTTCGGAGAGCTTGTTCGTGCCCCCAGTTACGCGTTTCGTTACCCTGTATACTTTCACGTACTTGTACTTCCTGTTTGCAGTGACAGAATATCGCACTTGATCAGCTCTTCAGCTCTATGTAACCCATAGAAACCATCCGGTCCAGTATCTGCTCCACCCTCGGTTCGGTCACCTTGTAGGCCTTGGCGAATTCTCCAACGTCTATGGAGCTGTTGTGCACGTCCAGCCAATCCTGCACCATCGCCATTAGCGATTCATCCGAGTACGTCTGCAGCGACTTCAGCTGCTGCGCCAGCGCCTTGTTGTCTTCGTTCAGCTGGCTGGTCTGTATCGTCAGGTTGCGGTTCGAAGATTCGAGCTCATGCAGCAGCTTCTTGCCCTCCACATACTCGTTGAGCAGCGCGTCATACTTGTTGAACAGGGTGCTGTAGCTCTGCGAAAGGCCGTTTATAAGGTTGGTCAGCGCCGAGTCTACGTACTGCAGGAACTTGCTGCTGTCTACTTCGAAGCTGTCGCCAATTATCGCCAGGAACGATGCTATATCCCTTATCACGTCTGCGCGACGCAGCCTGTCGCTGCTGCCCGGCATTATAGAGTACGTCACCTGCAGAGATTCGGGGCTTATCCTTATTATGTAGAAGAGAAAAGGCATCTTGTGCACGTTCCTGCTCTCTATTCTGGCAACCTCTAGCGTGCCGCCGTTCTTCTGCACTGAGTAGAAGGGTATGCCAACTACTTTCTGCATGAGCTCGTCAATGCTTGTGTTAAGCCTGCCGGGGAACTCGACACCCTCCACCTTAGGCTCTCCTTCGCTGCTCTCCTCCACTCATCAACACCCGCTACGAGCTATATCATTTCTCGTGCTCATTTTTTATGCTTATCTTAGGCGTGTAGCTCAGCAGCGAAAGCGCAAGCATGAGCAGTATGACAAGCGCTGCTACCAGCACTGTAGTGAGAGCTGGCGACACAAGAAGACTCACCGCTGCGAAAATGACTCCAAGCGTTATGTACAGTTTCTGCCTGGACTCATACCTGCCCCTGCTGGCCTGATATTTTGGATAGCACTGCCTGCAGACGACGAGCCTGTTGCCTCTCTCATTCCTGCTCACGTTCTTCTTGAACCAGCGTATGACGCCAAGCTCCCAGTCTGCCTGCACCCCAAGGCCCGCACGCTCCAGCCCGCAGATTATGCAGTAGCTCTTAGCCAACACATCACTCCACTATCAGATCGACTACCTTCCCGTATGCGCTCTTTATGCGCTCCTCGTCAAGCGTGTCGAAAATGCTCGTTATAGAAACGTCGTCTACGCCTATGCGTCTCAGCACGTTCGCCGCTTCCTCAGCGCTGAGCCCCGCTTTCTGCAGCAAGCCTGCAAACGCCACAGCGTTTGCGTGCCTGCGCTGCTTGTTCAGTTCGGCGAGCAGGTCGTCTATGCTCCTCTCACTTACCCCGAGAGCGGTCAACATGCGCTTGATCTCCATCCTGCTTACAGTGAATGTCACTCCCATTCTTCACGCACCACGCCGATCATGTAACGTATACGAACACCCTTGTTATGATGCTGTCCTGCAGCCCGAAGCTCCTGAGCAGCTCCACTATAGCCTCCTTGCTTAT
The DNA here is from genome assembly GCA_964548595.1 of Microcaldota archaeon. Classification (GTDB taxonomy): domain Archaea; phylum Micrarchaeota; class Micrarchaeia; order Micrarchaeales; family CABMGC01; genus JAJYVH01. The sequence goes on from CAZJQO010000018.1 coordinate 13,584, forward strand.
CTTCTCGCCAGACAGTATCTGCACCAAGCCCCTTATGTCTATCAGCCTGTTCCTGGTGTCTAGCTCCTTGAATATGTTGTTTATCGCCTCGCTGTTGAAGTTGGCCTGTATGAGCCTGGAATTTATGTCTATCTTTTCCATGGTGAGCTCCTTCCCCACTTCGGGATTGGAGAGCTCCTGGTCGTTAAGTATGTCTGCTATCGTTATGGTGTACACGTCCAGCGGCACCTCGCCGACGACCCTGTCTATCAGAAACACCTCCGGAAACTGCACAGATGTCTGAAAAGACATGTCGATCGCTGCCTGGCCCACGCCGAACTTGCTTATCTCGCTCCTCATGAAGCCAGAGAAATTGAGCGAACCTTGGAGGTAATTCAGGAACTTCTCGAACTTAACGCGCAGCATTATGGTTGTGCCCACGTTGGAGAATATCGCCTCGTTTATATCGGTGGGATTCTGCGACGCCACTATCAGGCCGAACTGGTACTTCCTGCCCTCCCGCACTATCATCACCGCGTCGCTCCTCTCATCGCTCGCCACTTTCCAGGCCTCGTCGAGCACCACCAGCGCCTTGAGGCCCTTGGAGGCGCTCCAGCCCTCCATGCGCATCTTCTCCTTCAGCGTCTGCAGTATGAAGAGCGCTGCCATTGCCCTGAACTTCTCGTCGGGTAGGTTGCTAAGGTCGATCGACACAAGGCCCGAGCTTGAAAGCTTGCCGAGGTCTATGGTGCTCTTCCTGGCGAAGTAGTCCTCCCCCTCTCTGGCGAACTGCCTGAGCCTGTAGACTGCGTTCTCCAGCTCGGCCGGATACTCGTAACTGCCTTCCTGAAGCTTCTCGTCAAGCAGCGTTATCACCTCCTTCAGCGTAGGCGGCTCCTTGCCTGGCTGCGGCAGCTCGGCCGGAAGGAATCCGAAATTCACGTATGCCTGCTCCAGTGCCTCGGACGTGAGCCTCTTCTGCTCGGGGAAATCACCCATATCGGTCAGTATCTCGAGCGAGTTCATTATCTGCTTGGCCCTATCAACGGGCTTCATGCCCGAGAGATCCATCAGGTTTATGAAGTCGCCCTTGCCCAGCGACACAACAGTGCCGCCGCTCTGTTTCACCCAGGCCTTGTACTCTCCGGCCCAGTCCACTATTATCGCATTTGTGTTCCAGACGTAGCTGGCTCTTGTGAGGAACGTCTTGACGAAGTAGCTCTTGCCCGCTCCTGTTATTCCCACTACAGCGATGTGGGGATTCGTCAGGTTGGCGAACGTCCAGGTGAACGGCACGCTGAAAAGCTTGGTTATGCCTATGAATATGGAAGTGGAGGGATCGTTGAGCAGGTACTCGTGAGGCGGCTCCGGCGGTCTGGAGAAGATGCTCCTCTTCGCGAGCTCGTTGCTCATTATGCTCTGCACCCTTATCAGGCTCATGCAAATGCACCATTCAAGACTTTTCCAAACACTATATCACCATGCCAAGCATATATTCCTATTTCTGAGTGCTGAACGCCTGCCCCAGATCCTGGTAGGAGGGAAGCGTGTAGCCGAATGAGAAAAGATTGTACACCTCCCTGCCCATCACCCTGCCTATGCTGAGGTCGAACGAGCTGAAGAGCGTCTGCAAATGAGCCAGCTGGCCGCTCAACGCATCCATCGCCTCCTTCTCGCTCACCCCTACAGCTGTGCTCTCTAGGTACATGGTTGCATCCACGGGCCTCTCTCCTGCAGCTATGCGGTTTATCCTTGCGTCTATTATGCTTATCTTCCTGGTCAGGTCGTCTATTACCAGTTGGCTCGGCTGCCCGCCCTCCTGCTCCTTGGATAGCCTGTATTCTAGAGTGCCCCTTGTGCCCTCGAGCTCGTCCCTGTACTTCTGCAGTTCCTTAGGTATAGAGATGATGTTGAACCTGAACGGGAAGCCGGCGTTCATAACAATGCGCTCCCACTTGTCAGGCGCTGACCCCAGCTTCTGCTCCTCTTCCTCATCTACGCTCTCGGCAACGAAGACGTAGTTGTAGATGTTTGCGGTAAGGTAGCCGGTGGCGTAGTACAGGCCATTAACGTTTTTAATCACTGCGTTGCTGCTCTGCGGTATGTAGTAGCCCTTTGCTGGCACCATCTTCACCTTAAGCATGCTGGTGACGGCAGGAAAGACTATGAAGTCTGCGTAGTTCAGCACAAGTATGAGCATTATGGCAAGTATCGAAAGCAGCGCCACCGCCAGGCTGAGCGGCCCGAAAGCAGCTGCATTGATGAGCAGGGCGAACGCCAGGCCGCACGTCAGTCCAAGATATACAATAGTCTGCACGTCCATCTATATCCCCTCCGCCGCTGCGCGCGTGCGCATCTCCTCACTCACTGTGCTTACAGGTATCATGTGGTCAGGCTCCAGGTACTTGAGCATGTCCTCGCCTTCGATTATGCTGGCCTGCACCCCAAATACCGAGCTTACGCCGGCTGACAGTTCATCCGCCTGCTGGAGCGCCAGAGTGCTTGCCTCCTCTTCCGTGTTGCCAACGGCGGTCACCATGGCGAATACGTCCAGGGCCAGAGAGCGCTGCCTGTTGACGCTGTCGAAGAGATTGTGCCACATCGTTGCCTCTCCGTTTATCCTCTCAACATCCTCCTTCCTTGCACTCTTGTTGAGCGAGGTGTTCTGGTACCTTTCCTCGGCCTCGCTCATCCTGTTCTTTATGTTGCTTATGTAAACGTCCTTGTCTATGACGTAGAGCTGCGCGCTGAAGCGTACAGGCGTCTTTGAGATTGTGAGAGTGCGACTGAACAGCCTCACGAAATCTATCTTCTCCTCCTGGTTCATCTCGCTCGCCGACCTGTAGGTCGGGATACGCACAAAGGCGCTGGCGTACACGTCGCTGCCGCGCCTTGAAATTATAGCGTTGTTCGACGGAGCTATGGTGAAGGCCTCGTTATCGTCTATAACAAGCGTTTTGTTCTTCATGCGCAGGAATGGGATGAAGAAACTCATGTAAAGCTTAGTGGAGAAGGCGAGCACGTCAAGTAAAAGGGCTAGGAGCGCTATCACGAACTTGGCAATTATGCCGATTGGCAGCACGTAGGTGATGAACACTAGCAGGAACGTAGCCAGCAGCAGCAACGTGAACAGGAATTTCTGCGAGATCGCCAATCAACCACTTTCTGCCTCCTTTATCCTTGTATCTATGTTAATTTAAAAGGTTAGGAAGCCGGGACCTGTCAGACGAGCTTCAATTTGCCGCTGCTCCTGGCAGCCCCGCCTATGAAATTGGCTATGGTGGTCATTGCAGTGTAGCATATCGCCAGTATGAGCGCGGGATAGAACAAAATCGAGAGGAAGAAGCCTCCCATGCTGCTCTCCAGGTTCGACATCTCCACAACGAGCGGAGCCGTAGGGGAAAGGGCGTTGGTCTCGGCAAGGACGCCAGAACCGTTTGCCTGTATAGACGCTGCTGCTGAATTGAGCATCTGCAGCTGGCTTGTGTTTGTAGCATAGTAGGCTACCGAGAACAGGAGGGGCATGACAACGTAGAAGGCGAAGGCTGCGCCTATTAGCATGCCGCCTATGCTCCTGAGCGGGAAGATTGCGCGCAATATTATTCCAGGTATGAGGAAGACTGGCAGGGCTATGTACATGAAGAATAGTATCAGGTAGAATTCAGCGTTGAGCGCCATCAGCGCGTCCACCAGTAAGCTTCCTATCACCTTGGCCGGCTCTAACACGAATACCAGTATCAGCGGTGCGGCGTCAGCTACATTATTTGCCACTTTAGACAGCTGGGGAGCGGTGCCTATTGACACCGTCATGCCCACGCTGTTGTAGAAATAATCTATCATCACTACATTCAGTATGCTGGTCAGCACTGCACTTGAAGAATTTATAGTGGAGCCTATGTATGTGAGTGAGGTGTTATATGGATTTATTGAGCCTACGGTATAAGCGGGTATTACTCCGAAAAGTATGGCCGCGAGCGTCAGGAAGAATATAGCTATAAGGGCGGTCGCAACCGCCTCGTATATCTCTCCCATGCCGAAGTTCTTGATCTTCTCATTCCTGATAGCCACCCCGATCATGAATATAACTGCGGCTATCATGAAAGCCAGCATTATAGTTATCACCGCTATGGGTTCCCACCTGCTCCATATGCTGCCTACAGCCTCGTTTATCTGGCTGCAGTACCACGGCGCTGACAGCGCAGCGACTCCACCGGGAAGGCAGTATTGTGTGGTGTACGATGCTGCGCTTGAAGTGTGCACTTGCGTTAGCAGCGCGAGAAGCAGCACGGCAGCGATCACAAATTCCCTACTCATACCACATACGCCTCATACAAGGTTGGTCAGCAGCGACATAAAGTCCAGTTTCTCCCCCACGGCAGTGGAGAAGTCGATTATGAACACATCAACTATCACAAAATTTATTAGCGGTATAAACGTCAGGCCCAGAAGCGCCAGGCCAAAATAACTCAAAACAGAAGCGAAGACAGTGCCACTAATAAACGAAGGTACGCCCACGAACACAAGCACGTTTAAAAGGCCCCCCAAGCTTGCAGATAGAACAGCACCTACAAAATATGGAAGTGTATGCGATATCCCGACGTCCACATAGCCGTAGGTTATGCTCACCATCAGTGGATATATTATTCCCAAACCTACCGCGAACGCTATGAGTGCGCCTCCAAAACTTCTTGTTATCACGAACATTCTCGCCACTAGGCCTATCACCATGAAGAGCGAGAAGAGGAGCAGGCCGGAAGCAAGCAGCAGAAGCTGCAGCTGCGTTAGCATAAAGGCAACATACAGGGCTCCGATCGCGTCACCGGCGAATTTCGCTACTGCGTCGGGTACCAACACTATATCCGCCCCCACGCCGATGCCCGGTAGGCCCGGAATATTTGGCGTTGCAACTTTTACGCCGGGAATAAATGCAAGCCTAAGTCCTATGGTGTACATTGCATAATTCAGGTATGTTATGTTGTGGTTGAACGTGTACATGTCGCAGACTCCGAGCGTGAACAGGTCTGTGGAAGATATTTGGGGCTGGTTGCAGGAAGGCGGCACAATGCCTGCACCATTGAAGAGCTGGACGAAGTTGACGGAAGTGAGCAGAAACATCAAGAACAGGAAGGCGCCTATCAGCACGAAGCCCATAAGCACTTCATATATCTTTGCCTTGGTCCAGACGGCTATGCGCCTGTTGCCCGTTGAAGTGCTGAGCGCATAGATCATTGCCAGTATGCCTATAAACGCCAAAGCGGCAATTACTGCTATGGGGAACCAGACTATGTACGGCGACGTGATGTAGCTGTATATTCCGCTTTGCAACAGAATGCTTAGCATCATATCACCTTGCTGAAGATCTTGTTTGACTGCAGCGACGGCGAGCCTAGCATGTCGCCAAGCACTTCAAGCAGGTCGAACGAGACAAGGAACGCTACAAATATGCCGATAAGCTGCAGCACAAGCATGGCAACGTTCTGCGCGAAACCTTCGGGGCCCATCACCTCATTAACTATCACAGAGCCCGAAATCGAAGCGTATTCGCTTGCTATTGAGAGCTGAAGACTGGAAAGCGTACCGGGGGTGACGAGCGACCTGGATGCTGTTGTTATGGAATTTGGCATCTCCGCAGCGAACGGATAGAGGAGGGCGGGGAAGACTATGTAGAATGCAATGAAGAGCGCGATAAGGGAACCCCCGGCAGCCCTAGTCCACGGGAATGCGCGAAGCAGCACACCTGCATAAAGGAAGAACGGGAATAGGAAGAATATGAGCGCAAGAAGCAGCGATATAGCTATCAGTATGCCCTCGAAGAGGGCGTATGCCATAATCTGCGTATTCAGTATGTTCAGGAGCAGTGTGGAGCCGTAGAAAGGAGAGTACGTAACGCCGAATGCGTTAGGCGCAAGCGCTATACTGTATGACTGCAAAGTGGAGATAACCACAAAGGTCAGGGACAAGGACACCGTATCTGTTATGAGCACAACTATGCCATTAGTAATGTAGTCGGTGCAGAGCGTGGTGTAGAGCCCCTGCGCATTGCTCACACTAGGCGCTACGCCGGCAGACAGGCTCAGGCTGCCTAGGTATGAGAGGAACTGCATTGCTGGGCCTGCGAAACCTATGCCGAAGGCAACCAGCGCTATTATTAGGAGGGTGAAGAAGCTCTCGACAGCCTCGCTCCTCACAAACCTGAGCAGCGAGGCTATGCCGAACGCATAGCCTATCGCGTACGCTATGCCTGTTATGAGCAGCACAATGAGCACGATAAGGAACGCTATTGCAGCAACGGAACCGGCGAAGCTTGCGGCACCCGGCAGTGCTATGGGGCTGGCTCTGCTGAAAAGAACGGAGCAGGCTCCGGAAATGCCCAGCGCGCCGGCTGTGCTAGAAGTGAGCAGAAACGCGATAATCGGCAGCAACACGAGCAGTCTTGCGCGCATCATATCAACCTGCTCAGGCCAAGTATGTCAGTGTCCCCGCCGAAGAGCACGGCGAAGCCAGACACAGCGGATAGTGCTATAAGTATGTTGAGCAACGGTAGCAGCACTCCGTCTACGAATATTATTCCGTATACGTTTGCCAGCATCAGCACAGACTGTATGGCCTTTGCGGGGACGCATGAGCCTACACCTGCGATGTTGAGCGGGGTGATAGGCAGCTGGGCGAAGAAGCCCGTTGCACCGGAGATTATGCCAGTAACCAGGCCGAAGCCGGGCACCAGATAGTACAGCGAGAACGCGACTTCGCTTGCCAGGAGGTTATTCGGCAGGCAAGAGTAGTAGCTGAGCGCGTCTCCTATATTTGGCAGCACGAAGAAGTTTACATTGGAGCTGAGCGGTGAGGTGCACAGCATCGTGTTTGACGGGGTGGCAGAGCACCTGCCTGTGGCGGTGGCAGCGTTGCCGCATGTAGTCTCATACGCGTACTCGCTGCTCGTGCAGCCAGCGTTGGGAGCCTGGGAATAGGGCACATAACCGCTGAACGTGCAGCCCGTCTCTCCCGATGCGCAGGTCTGCGTGGTCGGCAAAGCACTCGCAGTGACCTGTGGGCAGAGAGGCGTTACGGAAGGATTGGAGTAGGTAATGTAGGCGCAGCTGGTGCTTGCTGTATCTGGATTGCCGCAGTCTGACTCGTAGACGTAGCTGGGCTCCCTTGACTGTTCAACGCTTGTGCCTACAACAGTGTACGACAAGCAGCTGGCAGAGGGCACAAGGTAAGAAGGCACGTAGCCAGCTATCGAATTTGAGCCGTATATTATGACGTTGCCGTTTGGCAGCGATTCGTACACTGGCGCATTGGGCAGGTTGGTTGCGCCTATGGGGCCCAGGCTGAGATTTGAGAACGCCGTATACTCCAAAACGTACATCAGTGGGAGTATCAGAACCGCCGAGAGCGCCATAGCCATGAGCAGGCCGCCCAAACGCCTTGTGAAGAACGTGGCTTTCATTATCAGGCCAGCGGCAAGCAGGTACGGCCATGCGTAGAGCAGCATGAGTATCACAAACATCTGCATGAACAGCAGATAGAAGGTGAGGCTCGCCTCGGCTTCCAGGGGCGCTGTTACTGTGCTAAGTGAAGCATAGCCTGCAAGAGGCGAATAGGAAATGTTGAGGCCGAAGGCCCTCGGCGCATAAGGCAGCCAGCAGTCCTGGGCAGGCTCGCAAATCTCGGTTATTGAGGTGAACTTGGAGAGGAAGCCTATCCAACCCTCGAAGATGTACATCGAGTTGAGGTTGTTTGCAGCCTGGTTAGTTATGTTGGCCACTATTGCGTAGCTGGAAAAGAGCCCGTAATCGAGGCTGTCGGTTATGCCGCCGGTTCCGGACAGCACCGATGACGCTGAGTCGCATATTGTGTTTGTCGGGGCTCCGCTCAGGAAGTTAACGCTTGAACTGCTGAACTGCGTGCAGAGCAACGAGACGCTGCTTGGAGAGATCAGGGATACAAACGAGAACTCGCTTGTGCCAACGAAATATAGAATGCCTATCACTATAACAGCCACTACGGCTGCGCCTATCACCTGAGCCAGCTCCCCAACCGCACTCGACGTCACCTTTTTGTTCTGCAGCGCTGTGCCCAGTATATAGTGTACGGAAACTATCAGGAAGCCAAGCACTATGCCTATGAACACTACTGGCAGCCATTCCTCAAAGCCGGAGTACGGGGTTATGAAACCCTGAGCAGCTGCTGCTGAAACTAGCAGCACAAGCACGATAGCGAATATGCCAAACTTCATGGTCATCCCAAAAACTGCTCCGACCCGAACAGGTCCATGCTGCCTATGGCGTTAAGGCCCTTCGTCAGGCCTGCGATAAACCCGATTGTTACAGCAAGATCCAAAGCGATCATTACAACTCCAAGGAACATGTAGGCTGCTATCTGCTGCGCGTACTGCTGCACCACGGCAGGGTAATCAATCAGAAGCGTGACATACTGCCCAAGATTGGAAGTCGTAGAGCCGTAGAAGCTGGAGGGCAGGCTGAGACCTCCGAAGCCAGGGACTATACTGCTCACAGTGCCTGAGTTTACGGAAATTACGTTGCTGGCAGAGAATATGGAAGTGGATGTGGATGGGAGCGCGTAACTGGTCAGGTAGTGAGAGAAGTACGGATAGCTGCACGATGCTGTGCTGTAGCTCAAGCCTATGTTCAGGCAGGCTCCTGCATAGGAATTGAATGCAAGCATTAGAGGAAAGATGAAATAGAAGCCTATCGCTATGGCAAGTAGCTGGTTGGCAACCTCGCGAAGCTTCTTGCCAGCAAAGGCCATTGAGCGCACTATTATAGATAACGGAGCCAGGACGGTGAGCGCTCCTGCGCTTATCACAGGCAGCGCCAGATAAAGCAGGAACAGTATCGAATAGGTTATAACCACAAAACCGGAAAATAGCCCGGTGAGCACTCCGGAGAGCGAGAATAAATAAGCGTCGAAGTTGGGTGCCACGCTATAGGTAATTATGCCGTCTACCAGTGACGAGGTGGTTGCTTTGGCAATTATAGGAGCGATGGCACTGAACAGGTTTGCATCCAAAGTAATGCGTATGGAAGAGGTGTATATGTTGGTGATAAGGCTCGCGCCGTTGAGGAATAGCAGGTTGCCTATGTAAGTTATGTCTGACGAAAACAGACCCGTATAGCCCTGCTGGCCGACCAGCAACGCGCCGGAGCTGCACGCGAATGAGGAGAACGCAAGCAGAGCGCCTATGATTGCTATGCTTATTACTGCCTCTACCATCTCATACCTAGATACGCCTCTCAGCTTCTCCCCGCGCTCGATGGGCAGGAAGTTGGAGAAAGCAAAAACAGCCGCGGCTATGACCACGCTGGCGAGCACCACAAGTGCGTTGATGCTGATCCAGTCGTTGGAGTTTATGCTGGCAAAACCGCAGACCGGCGCCGTGTTTGCAGCCGTTAGGAGTAATATGTTTGACAGCATACAATCACCTCAGCTTCAGCTTGCCCCCGAGCTGCAACCTTATGCTCCCACCGAGCATCCTGGCTATGTTGTCAACGAGCGGAAAGGCTATGGCAAGGTCGAGCAGGAAGAGCACGAGCTGCAGGAGCAGGTATGCATTGTAAAACAATATACCGTTGAGCGCAGGAAATATGCTGTTTACGCTCTCCAGGGCGTCACCCACACCGTTCAAGCCTATGATGAAGCCGCAGAGGAGGTTGTTGCACGTGGAACCGGTCAGGGTGGGTATCGCGCTCGACTGCAGCGCTTGCGTTATCGGGTAGTTGAGCATCAGGAGCAGCGACGGGTATATCAGCGCCATTCCTATGCCAAGGGCTATGAGCATGCCGCCTATGCCCCTTACGAACGGGAATGCGCGAAGCACCAATCCCATAGGTATCACTACAAGAAGGCCCAGAGTGAACACAGTTGGCAGCAGGTAGTACTGCATGCCCATGAGCAACAACACAGGCGTGCCCACGAAGGTCAGCATGTCGTTCAATATAGATGCATACTGTGGAGCAAATCTGCTGTCGGTCTCCAGCAGTCGGTTCTGGTACGGCATCATGGAGAAGCCAAACGTAAACTCGACCGGAGACTCTTCTGCAAATGGCGGAGGAGGTATGGGTATCCACACGGATACGGCTATGCTTTTGAGGGTACCGATGTCGTTGCCGAGGCCCAACAAGTATGTGTAGGCGTTGGCAAGATACGAGTTAGTGCCTGGAAGCGAATTTCCACCCACGTATCCGCCCGGAGAGTACACTCCGGCCAGATAATAGCAGGCACCCATCGCCAAAGCGGTAAGGCTGGTGGAGTATGAAGATGTTGAGGGTTGCACAACCAGCTGGGAAGGCGAGAGCAGCAGCGCTATATTGCCAAGCAGCGACAGTATAGCAACTACGCCTACTATTATGATGGCTGTCTTCGCCATCTCCCAGAACTCGCTGTTGACCCAGCCGGAAAGACCCTGGTTGGCAAATATTTTTGAGAGTATGTAGCCTATCGCAACCACATCGAATGATATCATGAGGGCAAGCAGCGACACGCTGAATATGCTCGTGGGAAGCACGGGCGGAGTGGATGAGGACAGTGTATTGCAGCCCACCACTATGGAGCCCGCGGCGTTAGAAAGAGCTGCCAGAAAGAGGAACGAAACAGCGAATAGCAGAGCAAGCCTAAGTTCCATGACGCCCGAGCATATTCCGATGCGTAATTATTAAAGGTTGTTTCAGCGCCCCAGTATTGAGAATCTGCGCATGTATGCTTCGGCCTGCAGTATTACGAAGTAGGGCACTATGAAGAGCGAGTTCAGTATCAGCACCAGGTAGCTCGATATCGGCGTGCCAGCTATGTGTATCAGAAGGAAATCAAGCACGGACACAACGAGCACGATGAGCGCTATCCATATCAGGAAGTAGGTGGGCCTTTTGGCGACCAGCCTGGCGCTCTTCTTCATCGAGGCAAACACGCCGCTGTTGTCTATCACTATGGAAGCCGGAGCGTAGAAGATAAGTACGAACAGGAAGAAACCAACAACAGGGGTGGCTATGCTCTGCAAACCAACAAAATAGCTGAGCACATCAACCACGGTGAGCACGAATGCGTAGAAGAGCAGCACTATGAACACCCTGCCGGTGTACTTCTCGAGCTCGCGAATCACGCCCGCGGCTGTCTTGGAGAGCGTGCGCTTCGCCTTGACTATGAGCGAGATTGCAACGTAGGCGAAGCTGAGGAAAAGTAGCGAGAGGAAGACGGAGATCACTATGACGGCCAGGCTGAGCACGTTAAGGTTGAGGAATATGCTGGCGCTCCTCAGGAATATGCCGCCTCCAGAGAGGTATGTTGGCAGCGGCGCTATGAGCGGGATCAGGAACGCTATCACGAAGGGTATGGAGAAGAGCAGCACCAGCCTTATGTTGCTCACATACGTTTCCAATGCGTCCTCTACGAGCGTTGCCATTCCAGCACGTATGCACAACACACGCTAAGGTTAAAATTGTTTAGCTTGCGGGCTCAAGGCTGGCTGCGCGGCTGGACTGGAAGCGCTGTGGCGGTTACCGCTGGGCCGAGGTAGAAGTACTCGCCGTTGTATAGTGCGATAGTAACTGATTCTACCGGATAACTGGCATTCAACCATGCCAGCCTTGCGGTCAGCGCGTAGCTGCCGCTCGTATTTTTCAGCTCCAGCTCGTTGACGTTGATCTCGCATTCGTATGAGCCGCAGCCAGGGGCAGAGTGCGGGCTCGTTATTATGCTGTAGTTTATCAGGCCGAGCAGGTAGGTGCCATGGGTGTCGTACAGCAACGCGTATGCGTAGACGGTACTGTTACTCAGATTGTGGTACAGGAGCGTGGCCGAATAATAAGACGCATTTTTTGCAGCGTTTGGTACAGCTGTCTCGTTTACAAGGCTTATGTTGAAGTTTTTAGTGTATGCCGCATGAGATGAAAGCACAGCGTATGCAGCAAAAGCAATTATGAGAACCATGACCGATGCAAAAACCAGCCTGTACCTGTGCAAAAGGCCGCTGAGCGCCCCTACCTTCATACTCTTCTGGTCTTTAACAGCGAAGAAGGAGAAGAATATCAGGGCTATGAATATTGTGTAGTATGAAGGGAGCACATGCAGCATGAAAACAAGAGGAAGCAGGCTGAAAAGGCCTACAAGCTCCTTCTTGTTCAGGTACGCGAAGATCAGGATGAGAGCTACCGCTGCGAGGTCGAAGAGAAGCGTGTAGGTTGACATGAGCACCGGGTAGTAGCTCATGAACATCGAGCCAACAGCGCCTAGGCCGCTCGGCAGGTAGAAGGCGTTGAGCGGCGTCAGCACGTAGGAAAAGTAGGCCGCCGGGGCCGTTATTATGAAATAGGAGTTGATTACCAGGAAGACCGCAAGAGTGCCTGCCATGTCTCTGAATCCTTTCTTAAAGCCATAGCTGTTCATCGAGTAGACGAGCAGCAGTATCACTGGCAACCAGATTTCCTCCTGGAGAGCTGCACAAAGGCCGAGGAGAACCCAAACATATTTGTTGCCTATATTTGCGTAGGCCAGAATGACGAGTGCGAGCATCAGGTATGCGGTTACTGACGCAGTTACCAGCATTCCAAACAGCACGAAAACGAATAGGATAATGCTTGGCTTTAGCAGTTCTTGCTTTTTCAGGGAAAATGCCAAGGCAAGCAACAACAGAAACAGATACACGGCTGCCTGGAATGGTATGTCGAAGCTGCTGGTGTTTGCAAGAGTAGGATTAGTGAGCAGGTAGAATGGTATGAAGGAGAGGAAATATAGTGCAGGATAGTCCATCGTACCGACTATTTTATTGCCGGTGGTTAGCGACACGCTTATCTTGCTTGAGTTGTAGAACAGCGGCTCGACGAAGGAGACGGTATAGGGATTTATGCCTCCAAGAGTAAGCGCAGCGGCATGGAACTGCAGAAACTCTTCATCGTTTATGCTGAGGTTCCGGAGCAGAAAACCGGAGGAGAAGTAGAGCACCAGTATCAGGAAAGCGACCAGGAACAGAACAGCAGCAACCTTTAGTTTTCTGCTGTCCTTTCTGACAATGCTTGCACCTATGAACATGAAGAAAAACAATGGCAGGAAGAGAACCAAGAAGTACGCAACCTCGACAAGCGCAAAGAACACAGAGTCCACAGCGCTACCAAATCCGAAACCGGCAGTGACTATGATAAGCAAGAAGGAAACAAGCGCAGCTGCGAACAGCATGTGGCGCGCCAGCTCCGCCCTCTTCCTTATGTCGGTGTCTCTCTCCTGGTACAAAGCGCCAAGGAACACAAACAGCGAAAATGAGACCAAAAGAGAGAGCAACAAGGTTGATGCATAGTAGGAAAAGAACACTTGGGCATAAACAACAGATAAGGACAGTATAAGGAGCAGCGCTATGATTGCGAGCTCAAAATAGCATATGCGTTGGTGCTGCTCCATGCCGTCTGCTCAGATTAAGAGATGCGCAGAAGTAATAAAACACCTGCTATCGCTTAGGCGTAAGTTATGCCGGTGCTTTGATTTCAGCAGCTGTAAAGTGATATGCTCCCGCTTCCAATAGAGCTTGCTGCATTGGTGAACATACTCACGATGGTCGGCGCTATTATCACCACTACCAGGCCAATTATGCCTCCGGTTATCATGGCTACTCCCCAGCCCGTCAGGCTCTTCCTGAAGTCGACGGTGGGCGGCAGGAAGTGCGCTATCGCGTACAAGACGCCTCCTATGAGGAAAAGGGCAAGCGCC
>CAZJQO010000019.1:0-7199 GCA_964548595.1 Microcaldota archaeon
ATCCCTGCTTCGGGCGATGCGCTTCAGGTCCAACGCCTACTAAGGTATTTATATCATCATACCCATATAACAATATAGTTATATTGGGATGATTATATTAAAAAATTACAGCTTTATCAGATAAGGGACCTTGCGATAGCATTGAACAGAGCGGTATACTCAGTTCAGCAGCTCTCGAATCTCATAGGCAAGCCGAGAGCCGTCTCAACAGTGTACCTATCACGGCTCGTGAAGAAGAAGCTGGCCATAAGAGTGATGAAAGGAACGATCTCCTTTGTGGACGATCCATTCGTGATTGCGACACAGTTGGTTGAGCCTTCATACATTTCACTAGACTCGGCCCTGCTTTTTCACAGGCTGACGCAGCAGGTGCCAAACAGGATAGAATGCGTAACAAGCAAAAATTCAATGAGATATGAGAGTATAGGTGTGACATATCACAAAATCCCCGAAGCGCTGTTTTTCGGCTATAGGAGGCACAGCAAGGCAAACAGCTATGTATTCGTTGCAGAACCTGAGAAAGCGATCATCGATGGAATCTATCTGAATTTATATGAGAATAAGGATTTGGATGAGCTGGTGCCTAAAGTAAACGGCACCAGGCTTCTGGAACTGGCCAACAGGTTTGGGGGCAGGGGCAGCAAAAAAATACTAGCCATGATAAAATGATAAGCAAAAATGAGCTAGTTGAGATAGCAAATTTGATGGGGCTGCGCCCATGGCAGCAGGAGAAGCATTACATACAGTATCTTGCACTCAACAGCATCGCAGAAGAGCCACTTGTTTTCAAGGGTGGCACCTATCTCTGGTTTGCTCAGGGGCTCGCCAGGTTTTCCGAAGATCTTGATTTTACTGCTTCTGAGCCGCTTCTGGGCAGCGTAGCAGAAAAAGTATCTGCTAATCTGGGGCTTTTTGGAGTTGAGAACCAGATTAAGCATATAACAAATAATGAAACAACACTCTCCTTCAGGATTAGCGCAAAGGGACCTCTCAACACCGCTAAGATAGACGAATGCATAGTTTATGTGGAGATAAGTAAAAGAGAGCAGATACTGAAGGAGACACTTCCTGTGAAGCTCGATTACTCTCCGTACTCTCTTCCTATAAAGACCATTTCAGGCATGGCGCTTGGGGAGGTTGGCGCAGAAAAGGTCAGAGCCATATTTACCAGGGAAAAAGCAAGAGACGTATACGATCTACACTATTTGATATCAAAAAAGCGGATAAGATTCGATGAAGATCTGGTTAACTCAAAACTGCAGTATTATAAGATGAAGTTTTCTGCAAGCCTGTTTCTCAAGGCTATTGCTGATAAGCAGGAATATTATGCCAGGGAACTGAAAGGGCTAGTATTCGGCGAACTACCGAAGTTCGGCGAAGTCAGGAAAAGCCTGTCAGATTGGATTAGCAAATAGCCCGCCAAGCAAAAGTCAAAAATCGACGTATTTGAAACTTCCTTGCATGAGATGTGCCGGCTTATGCAAACGATGGCAGGGTTGTCTGCTTCTTCTAGGACGCGCACAAATTCAAGGCAGGGTACGCGATGCCGGGCTTCAGCGACAACGCAACCCTGCCGAGGGCAATGTATGGCCCGTCTATTTCGCGCCGAAGAAGCTGGCCGCTGCTGAAGAGGCAAAGATTACTGTGCTCGCCAAGGAAGCGGTTGGCTGAGGATTGCTTTTCCAGCGACGCTCACGACAGCATCTTGTTGAGCCTCGGATACGCGTCGAGCGAATGCTGCTGCTCGAGCTGCTGGTAGACCATGTACATTATTCCGACTGTAAGCAGTATGCCCATGCCGGTCCCGACGGCTCCGCTGAGCGTTGCTACTGCGGCAAGGAAGGCTACGAAGATGCTGCCAAGCACGGTAATGGTGGGTATGTACTTGTTCAGTATGCTCTCCACTATCCTAGGATCTCTCCTGAAGCCGGGTATCTGCCAGCCAACGTCCTGCAGCTGCTCCGCCACTTTCTGAGGGCTCTGGCCTGTCATCTCTATCCAGAACTTTCCGAATATCACTGCAAGCACAATCAGCACAAGGGTGTAGACGATGGCATGCACCCATTCTGGCACAAGCAGCACACCTCCCCAGGGCAGGAAGAGCTGGCTGGTACTGGTCAGCAGGTAGCTGAAGAAAGCACCGTAGCCGCCTATGCCGTAAGGGGCCGAATATGGAAGCGGGAACGAAGGCGACATCAGGTACACCAGTCCGCCCACCAGGTTCAGTGACGCGGCTCCGACTGTGGCTGAAGGCGTAACCGTGTAGTAGGCTATGAACTTGGCGAGATCGGCGAACGTACCGGATACGTTTGCTATGAACCGGAACCACACAGTAAGGCTCAGCTCGAACGACGTTGCGAGAATGACAGGCAGTACGCTCACGTAGAGGAGCGGGATGGGCAGCCTCCCTCCTACGCCCCTGAGCTGCGAAAACACCAGCGGCAGTTCCACCTTCATGTCATACGCGTAGATGCTTACCAGAAATACAAGTATAGCTGCGAAGAGCGGTGCAAAGGCCATTATTGCATTAGGTATGGCGGTTGCGCCTCCGGCCTGTATCGCAGGCACCGCCTCGCCCAGAAGCAGTATGGATATAGTGCCTGCTATTATGGCGTAGGCCACCCCGCCGGCTATGAACATGTTGATTCCAGATGTTATGCCCCATTTTGTCATGGCCTCGTCAAGGAATATGATGAAGATCGCGGCGAGCGCGAGCTGAAAAACAGCCAGGCCGAAGAAAGCAGGACTGGTGAGGGGCACATAACCGGTTACAACGAATATTACAGATTCTATCACCGCTATTACCATGGCCGATATTTTCTGCAAGCCCTGGAACCTGCCCTTCTGCTCCGGGTCATTGAGGTCCACTTTCATTATGCCGGCCCCCACCAGGAGCTGGAGCACTATGCTCGCAAGCACTATCGGCCCTATGCCTACCGTGACCAGGCTTCCGATCCTGGAAGCGAAGACTATGTTCTCTAGCTGTATCAGCGGCGAGCTTATGGAGGCGATGCTCACGCCTATGGCAGGGGCGCTGAACATCAGGAAATATATGCCCATTATGAGCCCGGTCCATTTCATCTTCTGCCTGAAGCTGAGCGGCTCGGCTGGCTGCTTTATGCCAGGAATATATTTTAGTATCGGGTCTATAAACGACAAATTTACCATTGACCGCCACGCTCCTTTCTATTTGAATAAAAGCCTTATAATATACGTGCCTGTTCTTGAAACGTTCCTCTCTACACTTGGATTCTTTCCAAGCCTGCCTTTCACAAAGCCAGAAACAAGTGCGGTTGTCAGGTCGACGAAGCCGCGCACCGAACTCTCATGGCTGTAGGAAAGCGTGACGGAGCGCGTGACCATGCCAGGCGCACTGACGGAAACGCTTTTTATGCCTAGAAAACCGGCTATCGCCTTCAGCCGCTCTTCGAGACCGCCGCCGCCCCTAGAGAGTTGCTTGCCTGTCATGTAGAGGAACTTAGACGCCTCTGACAGCAGCGGCTCACCAAACAAAGGACTCATCGCAAGCAGGTACGCTGCGCCAGGCGTGCACCCCATCCTCTTGCCAAGCGCTGATTCCATAGCGGCAAGCGCCTTTGCGTAGCCGATTACAGCATGCCCTTCGTCTGCCGCGCCGTGCTGCCTGACTACGAAGGTGCACCTCTTCGCTCCGTTGAAGACGCAGCTCTCCTCCTTGGCGTACATGCTGCGCCTCGAATGCGCCGACATGTAGCCCGACACTATCCCTGACTCAAAGACATGCATGTTGGCGCCGATGTTCTCCCCCATAGCGTCCACTCCGCTGAAGCCCAGCACGCTGCTCGCCTCGAACGTGTAGTACACCATGTGTCCGAAGCCGGAGTTAAACATCAGCCTCTCGAGCGCGCCCATGCCGCCGCCAGAGGTGCGGTACGCATCCACGCCGATGCCGAAGCCCGATTTGAAGGCCAGCTCTGCAAGCTCGGGAGCATAGCAGTAGAGCAACTCCTGGAGCTGCAGGTGCCTGCTGTGTTTACCTTGGAAACCGGCTACAAGCTTGCTCAGCTGCATCGCCTCGTAGTTTCTGGGTGCGGGTGCAGCTACGCGACCGTGTCGCGAGCTCCTGAAGCGCGTTGCGCGACGCTGTTTCTTGGCCTTCTTGACTGTTTTTCCGCCCTTCTTCAACAACTCACTTCTGACGCACGCCTGCTTTGCCTATTCGCGCAAGCCTGCCGAGCTGATAGTAAAGGAATGCCAGGTTAACAGCTATAAATACGACCAGCAGCTCTGCCTGGTACGTCCCTAGGAAAGAGATCGCGCTGCTTACACCAAGGGTGCCGAAGCCCAGCGCGTACAGCGTAGAGGCGAGTATTGGCGCATAGCAGTTGCAGCCCACTATCAGGCCATTCAGCGCAGAGGTACCTATGCTGAGCGCGCTGCCCCCGGCTGCGGCGTACTTCGCGTGTATGCTCTTCGCTATAGCGTAGACGCTGACAGAAAGCAGCACAGCTGAGCTGACAACCAACAGGTAAACAAGAGATATGGGAGCCGTTACAAGGAATATGCCTTTGTTGCTGGATAATATCAGGTAGTAAAAGAAGAGGTAGTAGAGCACTATGAACAGCGCGGTGAGCCCTACGTACAAAGGTGAGCTGAAAACAGATTTGAGCTCAGCGGATCTTGTGTTTTTTGTAACTGCGTGCAAGCGCGAAGACGCTCTGGACACCTCAAGCACCAGTTTTTGACTCTAAGCCCTGTATTGCCGAAAGACCGCAGACCGGAGCCGTGTTGTTCATTCCTTTGCAGAGGAGGGCGACGTAGTAGTCTGCTGCCGCGTACTCTGACCAAGCGAACTGGTCGTTGGGGTTGGCGAATTGCGCGAGCACCTGCGCGTGTGTCATGCGCGCGAGAGGGAAGGTGGAGTTTGTAGGCGTACTATTCCCGAAGACTACGGCGTCGGCACCGCTAACAACATAGGGACCCCATATAGTGAACGGCGTGCCCGCAAAGTCCTTTGTAGATATAATGAAGGCCATTGCATCCATGTAAGCCGTATTGTTTGTAGCGTTTGCCCGCTGCTGCATTGTTGAAATAGGATTGAGGTTAAATCCAGCTGTTATCGGGAGGTTGTCCTCTACCGATATGAAGTTGATGTATTTGCTGGTATAGAAATTGCCGAAAACTGTAGCTGATTTGTTGTAGTATTCCGGAGCCCAGTAGAGCGTTGGCAGGTCGCCGTCACCGAACGAGCTGTAGCCCTTGTAGAGGCTAGAGAAGTTACCGAAGCGCGAGAGTGCGAGCGCAATTGCCCAACGGTTCTCTCCGCAGAAGATGCACGTTATTGAACCCAGGTATATGACGCTGGGCTTGCCGTTGACCATGAAATCAGGCACTGTGCTGGCCGAAGCGCCTACAGAATTGTTGATTTTACCATCCAGTAACATCGTGCCCGCTTGCTCGAAATAGGAAGCGGGGGCGCCGTTGATTACTGCAAGCTCACTCGCGTTGAGAGGCGCGTTGATGTTGGTCAGCCTCGTTCCAAACGACTCGTTCTGCGTTATCACAGGAGAGCTGCTTAGGCTCTCAGCGGGCACGAGCAACGGGCCCGTTATGTTGTAGCCCTGGATGCCGTTCTCATACACTATCTTTGTCTTCTGGGCCGGGGGGTTGAGCAGCGTGTAAGATGACAGCAGTATCGCTACGATCCCTATAACTATTGCTGCCATAAGCAGCTTGTTGTTCGTGCCCTTTATCCGGTTGCGCTCTGCCATCTTAGTCGCTCTAACAAGGTATTTTATGCGACAACTTATAAAAAGGTGCGCACTGCCGTGGATGCTTTTATAGATGCGCAGCACATCATGTAAACGGTGTGCTATGCAGCAGGCAACTAGCATTACGCTGGAGAGGCAGGATCACGCGCCCATTCAGGAGTTCTCAGACGCGCACTGCCATCTCAACCTCTTCGACAACCCGCAGGCTGTGCTCATGGAGGCGAGGGAGAAGGGTGTTGGGCTTGTGATAACAGCCGGGGGGAGCGCGAAGGACAGTATGGAGAGCGCCAGGATAGCCGGTGCCGACCGGGTGTTTGCGGTGATAGGCGTTGGTCCCGACTTCGCAACATCAGATTCGCAATTCACAGGCATGATAGAACCAATGATAAAAGGAAACATGAAGATAATAGGCATAGGCGAGGTAGGCCTTGACGCAAAGGACGTGGAGAAGAACAGCATGGAGCTGCAGAAGAGGGTCTTTGAGGAGCAGGCCGCAATTGCAAAGAGGCTCGGCGTACCGATAGTAATACACTGCAGGGGCATGTTGCCCGATGTCATGCAGGTGATTGAGCGTGTGGGCACGAGCAAAGCAATGTTTCACTTCTTCGATGGGGATGAGAAGCAGGCTGCGGGGCTCGCCGCAAAAGGTTTTCTCATATCGATACCACCCGCACTTACATCAAAGAGGAAAAGGGTTATAAAGGAACTAAGCCTAAGTAGCTTGGTCGTAGAGACAGATTCCCCGGTAGTAGGGAAGACACCCGACGACGTGATAGAAGTCTGCAGGGAGATAGCCGAAATAAAGGGTGTTGGTCTGGAAGAAGTAGCTGCTAGGACAACAGAAAACATAAGAAGACTGTTTAGCATATGACTATCCTGGGCTCGTAGCTCAGCTTGGATAGAGCAACAGCCTTCTACGCAAACGAAGCAAGCTGAAGGTCGCGGGTTCAAATCCCGCCGGGCCCGTTGGTGATTAGATGAAGGATGACACAAAATACGAGGAGACGATTGCGCAGGTGAAGCAACAGATAGAGATACTGCTGAATGACAACAGCGTTCCAAGGAACGTGAAGGTCGCGCTCGAGGACGCAAAGAAGGCGCTCGGGCAGACTACGGGCAGCTATTCGGTTCGCTCGTCAAGCGCCACCTACAAGCTGGATGAGGTCAGCAACGACATAAACCTGCCGCCCTATGCAAGGACCGTTGTCTGGAACATACTCAGCCTGCTGGAATCGATAAAGGATTAGACTTCGGCCTGGCATTGCGGGCCAAAAAGCGGCTCCGCTGCATCCTTTACCAATTATCATGCGACTCAGCGGAAGCATTAAATAAAAGCTAAGCCAAACACCGATGCAGACAGTTCTGCTGCTGCAAAGGTTACTTCGTGGGGGCTAACTATCTCCTTGAACTCGTTACGAGACTCAACGGCAAGGTCATGATTAGCTCCGA